>JAMCQL010000005.1 GCA_023381615.1 Bacteroidota bacterium | reverse complement strand
CTCTTATCTTCTTTTCCACAGGTGCTGTCTCCTTTCTTTTGTCGGCTATTTTGTCTTTTACTCAATTACAATTTTAACCGACTGGAGCGGCACCTCCTAATTTTTACACAAAGTTACGGACATCACCGAGTTTTTAGAGATGCCCTATATTTGTTACATGATGTCAATAGGATGGTGGCCGAGAGATTAAGGTTATATGGAGGGCTTGAAAATGGCCTATCTAAGAAAGAGAGGTAAGAACTACTTCGTAAGGTTCAACTACCGGGGAAAAGAGTACGAGAAATCGTGCCGGACCACTCAGAAAGCTGTGGCCGATGTGATATTGAAGGAGATTGAATCGCGGGTTGCCCGGAAGTCGTTCAAGATCGAAGAGCTCGATGAACCTAAGCAGAAATTCATGGACGATTTCATCCCGGAATACCTTACTTACTCGCAGACAAATAAATCTCCCAGAACTGTTGAGATCGATACCGGTGCTCTCGTTAAGTTCAGGAAACTGCAAGGCAACATCCCCCTCGATTCGATCACCCCTCAGATGATAGAAGGTTTCAAAGCGGAGCTCTTGAAGACAAAGTCTCAAACCACAGTGAATATTACGCTAAGATCACTTCAGGCAGCGATGGAGAAGGCGGTCCAGTGGGGATATGTCGGCAGCAATCGGTTCAGGGAAGTTCGTCAGATAAGAACCCCTGAGGGAAATGAGCCGTTCATGCAAACCAAAGAGATCCGAAAGCTTTTCAAGGTAATCGAGCCTGGAGTTTACCGGTCTTTCATTTCGACAGCTCTTTACACTGGGATGCGAGTGACGGAGATCTGCAATCTCAAATGGGAGGACGTCGACTTCGATCATCACAAGATTCACGTGAAGAACACGAACGGCTTTTCCACGAAGTCGAAAAAGGACAGGACAATCCCTCTCCACCCGAGAGTAAAAGTGACGCTGAAAGGAATCGAACGGAATGGCTCACCGTTCATTTTCCTGAAAGAAACCGGAGAGATCATGGACAAGGACCTAATGAACAAGGTATTCAAAAGGTACTGCAAGCGGGCCGGTCTGGATGAGCGCTACCACTTCCATACTCTACGGCACACATTCGCATCTCACTTGGCGATAAAGGGAGTGAGTTTGTACTTCATTCAGAAGATGCTCGGTCATCAGTCGATCGAAACTACCGCGCGAATTTACGCACACCGCCAGCCGGAACCGTTGCTAGATGCGGTGAAGCAGCTAAGATTCTGAGGAGTCAATCGATATGAGTTCGTGGTTCGGGAGACTGATCTTGAGGGGCCGGTGGTGTAAGTTATGGTGTAAGTCGTGCAGTGAGTCAAGATTGCTAAGAGAAATGTCGGGAATTGTGACGGTTCCGTGGCCGTTCTTAAGATTGCTCGCGTTATGGTTAGGTAACGAGAAGGAGAGAGGCCACATCCTGGATGATGATCATCCATCCAATGGTTGATTATCATCGGGCAAAACAGTAGATTATGTCCACGATGATATACAGAAATATTGCGCCAAAACTGCTGGATGCACTCCATGAAAGCCCGGTTACACTGCTGGTAGGAGCAAGGCAGACCGGGAAAAGCACGCTTGCTGAATGGATCGCGCGCGAGCACCACAAGGCTCGTTACATAACCCTTGACGATGCCACTATGCTGGCAGCAGCCAAGAATGACCCTTCAGGATTCTTACATGGATTTGATGAGAATTTGATAATCGACGAGGTCCAGCGCGCACCAGAGCTGTTTCTCGCAATCAAATCTGTGGTTGACCGGAAAAGAACACCTGGGAGGTTCCTCCTGACAGGATCTGCCAACGTCCTATTCCTACCAAAAGTTGCCGAGTCACTCGCAGGAAGGATGGAGATCATAAAGCTATTCCCGTTTTCCGATAGTGAGATAGACTCCAAGAAAGGCTCTTTCCTTGACCGCGTTTTTGAGAAGCGGATTAGGTCTGCTGCCGGTTACAATGGAAAAGCAAAAGACATCCAAGAAAGGATGATCCGGGGCGGATTTCCGGAAGTAATACAGCGGACAAGAAGCGAAAGAAGAGCCGCATGGTTTGAATCATATATTACTGCAATATTGCAGCGAGACATACGGGACATTTCGAATGTGGAAGGGCTCACAGCGTTGCCCCGTCTGTTGTCATTGATCGCTTCACGGTCCAGCACGCTCCTGAACTACGCTGAATTGTCCAACAGTTCGGGCATTCCACAGACCACCCTCAAACGGTATATGGCACTCTTCGATGCAACATTCCTGGTCCAACTGCTTCCTGCCTGGTCAAGCAATTTCAGCAAACGACTTATAAAGGCACCGAAGGTTTTCATCACTGACACAGGCTTGACTGCACATCTTCTAGGTATAGACAATAAAAGATTGTCAACTGATCATGTCCTTCTTGGAAAAATGCTCGAGTGCCACGTCTTCTCCGAATTATCAAAGCATCAGTCATGGAGCAAAGACATTTACAAATTGTACCACTTTAGAACCGCAGGGGGTGAAGAGGTGGATTTTCTGATCGAGCGAGCTGACGGTTTGGTCGTCGGGTTCGAAGTGAAATCTAGTTCAACCGTTGACGCTGGTACGTTCAAGAACCTCCGCTCTCTGGCAAAAGAAAAGGGAAAAGACTTTGTGCGGGGAGTCGTTCTATACACGGGAGAGGAATATGTCCCTTTCGAAGAGAAACTGATAGCTCTGCCCATTCACTCTTTATGACGCTAAGACTATGAAACCGAGAACTCTCTCTGCGACCTGGACGCTCGGAACTCAGCGCATCGGCGAACTGATCAAACCTGTTCGCGTATCGGATTCGAAAGCTGCCGCCTGGGTCCGAATCACTTCACACACGAGAGGTGAAGTTCGGTCATTGCTCACGTTACGGTTACGTAACGCGCATATAACGGGGAAAAGTATCTTGGCGGGAAGGACAAATTTCTGGAGAAACAAAAAATCCCGCAAATCAGATCGTCTTGCGGGAATTTGGAGCGGGGTTGACGAGGCTCGAACTCGCGACCTCCTGCGTGACAGAAAGAATTATACCGCCAACATGGATTAAGAACAGCGATTCTGTTTTGAATTGAGAGATTTTCTGTTACTGAGAAGTATGGAGAAGTCCAGATTTGGTTTCGAATATCGCCATATAATCGCCATGGAAAATTCACTAAAAAGACCGCCTATCATGGTACAGTTGGAGGCTGGAGGGTCAGTCGCAAATGAGCTTGTCGGCAGTAATTGATATGAAGAACTCCACTGACCACAGGTCTAGAGCGGAAAGATTGGTGACGAATGGAATCACATCCTGTTTTGCCTGGCCATAATTGATCGCTTGAAATCTTTTGCTCAGGAGATCTCTGATGGACTGTTCTGTAAGTGCTGTTCCTTTCTTCCAATGTCCTGTCTGTACCATCCTCTCTTTTAAGTGTTCCGTATCTACAGGTATAGAATGCGCTAAGTACCATAGGTAGTCATAAAGGTCGCGCCCCTTCGTTCGTCCGCCTCGCCAATTTCTACAAAGAAGTGCATGCATCTTTCCTGCGAAAAGTGAAGATTGAGAGTAAAGCCGAACAGTGTAGGGGATCGGCATAAGTTGGTGCTTCAATTCATAATTTGCTCGCGGAGGTGGATCAACGTCAACTTCCAGCTTTATCGTCAGGAGTTCGTCAGGGTGGACTCCCGAAACTGGTGGATTAACTGTCTCGACCTGCATCATATTGATCATCGTTCCACCTTTAATGAATGCAGACTCGACCCTCGAGCTTGAGGTTTTCTTCTTAGGCGAGACCTTAACTTGAAAGCCGTAAGCATTCAATTCGCTCTCCACATGCTCACAGTATGGATCGATTTTAAATTTTTTATCAGGTTCAAGGAGTGAGAAATCCAGGTCTTGTGAAAACCGATCTATGCCATAGAATATTCGCAGCGCTGTACCACCATAGAACGCTGCTCGATCAAAGAATCCTCCTCTGAATAAACCTAACAGCGCGATTTCCTGGATAACCTCTTTCAATGCGTTCTTATAACGGTCAGGTTTACTGCAGTCATACTTCTGCAACATATCTTCGACGACACTATGCATGACGGCGCATCCCCTTTCTATACGGTACATGCGACTTAAGATAGTCGAGTAAAGCGGTTAGTATCTTCTTTCGATAGAGTGGAACGAGAAATTCGATATCGGTTATGTTCAGTGAATGAATGTCATTCTCCTCCAATCGGAGATCCTCGTATAAGAGAGATTCCAACGAGTCTCGCCTTATGTTCCCCTTGAGCTTAGACAATGTATCACAGAGAGCCTTTTCCTTTGTCGCTATAAGAAACGGGCTGCTGTTTTCCTCCTCTCTCATTATGCCATAGGGGTACACTTCAGGAGTCACACTATGATATACAAATGTTCCAACGGAAGTCCTGAATTCCTTTCGTCTGTTCTTTCCCAAGCTTGCAGACGTTATGGTCGTTGCCCTCTCAGGAATAAGGTTATAATACGACAGCGCATATTCAAAAGATATATACGACGGTCCGTAAATTCTGTTTGCAAGAGTCTTTAATGAGTAAGAATTATCGTTCCCTGGTACATAGAGGTCTCTTCGCACCCTTATGATCTCACCCGAACGGATCATGGTAGTGATCTTAGCCTTTGGGGAGCGATAGTCCTTCACTCGATCCATTAAATAGGTATAATCCATATAGCGTTGTAAAGCCGTTTTCATCTGTCCTCCAGTAAGTATGAAAATATCATACTTTCTGGAGACAAACAAATAATGTAAAAGTATCTTGTCGCGTGGAGATTGCACCCCACTTCAAGGCGGTCTTGGCGGCACCGCGTCCAAGGCGTCCAGCTAAGTTGGAACCAAAGCAAAAGATTTGATTTGGTTCGAGGGCTGAAATGTAATGTGGGGTTATTCGGTTTCTGGCATTCATTCCAGTAGGGATTGGGGTCTAATGAGGCTCGGCATCCACAATATGCACCACAAGGTATGGCGTGAAGTGCAAGATCGGAGAGGATTTCTTCAAGACGCTGAGCTGCTCATCGAGTTCTTTCATCTTTGCCTGCGTTTCGCTGTCGTACTCACGCTGCGGGCGGAATGAAAGATGAACGTCCGCGGTGACGCCATTGGCGATGAATCTTCCAGAACTCATGTGAGCAACTTCGGTGAGATAATCCATGGCGTCTTTTTTCAGAGACTCTTCCATTTGTTCGAGGATTGCCTTTTGATGCCTGATCTCAATGAGGTTTTCAAAAGCCTTTTGAAGGTCTTCCTCTGATTTGTGTTCAGCCTCGACAGTGGTAGATGATTCTACGATTGTTTCGGTGGTCATCTTGTTTTCTCCTTTTGTTGTGGGGTACACTCAAGAATTTGAATGTACCCCGATTCTCAAATTCTCCCGCCAATTCATCTGGTGGCGGGATGCTCATTCCAATTCCGATTTAGCCGCACTTCGTTTGCTAAACTCGGTTGGAATGGCAATTACGAAGTTCGATGAATGAAAAGAGTCAAAGCGAGCTTGACGATGTCCTGAGTGGAAAATTTCATCTCGTGGATATCGTCAGTGATATACACGGCGTCTTTGAGACATGAACCCAGAACCTCGTAATCTTTCGACTGAACTTGCTTCAGCGTCGGATCAGTCTTGGAACTTCCGTTCTCAGGCAGCTTCACTTCGGCTTTCGTTTCTCTGGTCTCTGGAGCTTTTGGCCCGGATTTCGATTCCGCAGCGTCTTTTGCGGAACCGTTCTGAAATTTCGACTTGCAGTTGTGAACTTCGATGGGCGAAGCGTTCGGCGGAGTCAGCTTCGTGATTTCATTGATGAAATTCTTTGAAGCCTTGAACTCAATTTTGTAACCCTCTTCGAGATGGGGGACGTTCGTCAGAAATTTGCTAATATTCCACCACTCGGAGTTGACTTTGATCCCTTTGTCGTTCATTCTTTCGATCTCTCCGACTACAGGAACTAACGACGATTTCTTTTCGACTTGCTGCAACATGATAACCTCCTTGGTTTTTGTTTTGTGTTGATAGCAGTCAGACAGCTAATTATCTGCCTCTACATTACTATGCAGAAAATCAGAGTAAATGTTTTCCTGCTTTCAAGCGCAGGGATGCTCGGACATGCTCAAAAGTCTTTGACGATATGCCATGGCTCTTGCATATCTCACGGACCGAATAACCAGCGAGCAATTCCGACAGGACATTTTTCTCGCGTTCGTTCAGCGAAGCGGCGAACTCGTTTGCGACATATTCATCGAACGGATCGCACGAGTCTGACGCGATTACATCGCGTATCGCTCCATCTTGTTTAGAACCATCTGACGATAGCGGATCCGAAAGGGAAAACTTCTCTTTATTGAAGGCGTCAAAGCGACTTTTTCCGACTTCATCGAGAGGAAGGAAACTTCTTTCAGCAATACTTTTTGCTGACAAGCGCATAAAATTGACGAGCAAGGCTATGGTACATTTTGCGCCAAGGCGGAGACTTTCTTGATAAGTAAGCAAAAGAAGATCGTCGGCATCATCTTCGGTATGCGCGAACGTTCGCGCATAACTTTTCAAGATAGAGAATTCTTGAGTGGTCATTTGGAGCCTCCCTTTTCCAAATCGCGAAGCTTTAGCGCGACTTCCCTATCTTTGGTGACGAAATATTTTGAATGCGACCAGCCGCCACCAGGAAAATCCTTGCACCAGCGATAGAGATCAACGAAAAACTTATTAACGAGAAGATTTTCGGTAACCCTGATTTGAATTTTTTCGTACTTGGCTCTCTCACGGACCGCGAACTTTCGGAACTCAGCCTCCGAATCGATTCTTTCCTCAAACATCTTTCTTCTCCTATTTTTGCTTCGCAAAAAAAATGAATGACCGAAGCTAACTGAATCGGAAATCGCCGCATCCGACCGGCGAAGGCACTACAAACGAAGGCGACTCTGTATAGCCTTGACAAAGACGGAACGAAGTGGAGCGCCCCCGAAGGGGTTGTCAAGGCTCGCTTTCCTTATTCATCAGAATGCCTTCGCCATCATGTATGTGCGGCGATTAAATTCTTTCCGCTTCGGGCATTCATATCTGATTTCCATTTCTCGCCATAAGCGAGAATCAGATTGGAAGGGTGATGGATCGGGAGCGAAGCTCCCTCGGAAATTGGGTTGGGAGGGTGGGGTGTGTTGTAGCGGGCGGCACGCACGAGGGCATGACGATTGATTTGCCTTTGACGAGCTTGCGAGACAATGGCATGGTCGCGCTTGTGCGTGAGGCGAGAGAGCCGATCCAAAGACGGGGGTTGTGAATGTCGGCTTCACGTTCCGATTAATCGGGACGGGACTCGCCTCTCGCACGCGACCACAAACGGCATGACCGAGCCAGTGTGCAGACCATGGTGTCTGGGGCGGGTGGGCGGGAATATTGCCGATCAAAAGCCATACATCCTGTATGTTCGGCATCCCGCACATCCGTGTGCGGGAAAATGCAGGCAGTCCCGATCTCGCTTGGAAGCGTAGCGGGACAAGCTTTCTGGCGCGACGCCTGATTGAGAGTGCGGCACAAATATAGGCGGATGTCACACCCTCGCTGCGGCGCGAAACGCGCCATTCTTTCCCGACCCTGATGGTCTTGAGCGATGTGGGAGGAAATGAATTACAGCGACATTCAGGCGGCGTGACAGAACTTATTAAAGGGGCGCCTTACCTTTCGGAATCTTGAGGGGAGGTTGATGCCCGCAGCGCGTCCCGCCAGGGCGGGATTCTTATTGCAGAGGGAATGGAGGAAAAGGCATGACGATTTGTTTTGAGCTCCGTGCCCGACTTGTCGGGATGCCTGTAAGGCGTCGAGACGGCTTCCGTGGAGACGTCTTTTCCCGAAGGGACTCATTCGAGCTGGCAAGGAGCGAACGATAAAGCCTTTGCTGAGTCTGGGAAAATTCCAGACGAAGCTATGGCTTTATCGACTCACAATCGGCATGACTGAGCCCCGATTAGGAACATATCGGGGCAGGCTCTGTTGCGGGGATCGTGTGTTTTTCTTGCCCGTCAGGTCTCGACGACCTGACGAGGTCGTCGGACGAACGCAGACGCTGGGAGCCAATCCGAAAAATACCCCTTGTTTCAATAATCGCTTGATCCATGGTCCATAGAGAATGATTTATCCTACAGCATGACTCTTTCATGTTATGGACGGGGTGAATCGATGCGAACCGAGAGAGGGAGATTTCCCGTTTCGCAGTTCACTGCGAACGGGATCCCGAACATATAAATAATTTTGATCGGGAATTTCTCGGAGGGCGGACAGCGATCAAGTGAGCCTGTTCGGGCGGGTGGGCGGGAATTGTGTGTGTCGTCCTGGGAAAGGGTCTATTCCATATTCATTCGCATCCCTACGACCGTTCTCTCTCGAAAGTAACAATAGATAATCCAAGAGACGAGCGAATCAAGAAATCTGATCACAACGCACTAAGATTCAGTACCGGATGATTTTTTTCATGATAATCGAGATGAGTATGCCAAATAGCACGTAGCCTACAGCGACCTCGATAAACAGAAGAGCTTTGCCCGTTGCGTCCGGATGTATGTCTCCGTAACCCGCGGTGACTGCCATCATGCTACAGAATAAGCAATCCCAAAATCCCAACCGCGAGTCTTGAATTGGACCATGAAGACTCCCGGTAATCCAGAATAAAAGAGCAAATGTGAGAACGGAACCAATTGACGCGTAGAGCCAATATCTTGGTCGCGTGAAAAATAATACTGACGCCCAAACTAAATCTATAAGTGAATGTGCACTCGCCCACCATTTCGCTCTGAATGTCCGCTTTAAGTTGGTCTTGTTTGCTTGAAAGTGGAGCTCTTCAATTGTGAATCCAGCTGGGGAGCCGACCGTCTTTGCAATTTCGACCGCGAGTCGTTCGCACATTCCTACATAGTGCGCCATTGCTACTCGACGGTCGTTTTCGAATTCTTGAAGTAGACTATGATATGAAGCCCCAAGGATTTTACGTATGTATCTAAGATCTGTTTCGCCGATGAACAAATATGCCATTATGCGTTCCTGAAGGCTCTTCTCTTGCTCTGCTACGAACTGTTGTGGTGATACTCTCTGATTTTCTTGATCGAATTCGTGAATATTCTCCTGAAAGCTCATTATTTTTTCCCTTCAGGTATGATTTTCCGCAGCGTCTGAATTATGGTTCCACCGATTGGCTTCTCAATGATTTCAAAATTCCTGAAATCTGATAAGCCTTCCTCAATCATGACCTTTTTTGATCTGACACCTGAAATTACCACGATCGGGAATTGGGAGCCCAAATTGGTTTTGACTTCTTTGACCAAAGCGGCACCGTGAGCAGTATCAGCCAAAGTGGATTTCTTCTCAGGAATATGTAGGTCAATAATGACAGCTTGTTTGGGGGTTCTTTTGGCAAAAAGTATTTCTCTTGCCTCGGTCGCAGTCGAAGCCCATTCAACTTTGTAACCTTCAGTCTCGAGAATGTCCTTATACACTAGTGCGGACTGTTGGTCATCTTCTACAAGAAGAATATTATTACTCTCCATGAGTTACTCGCTTTCCGTTAATTTACTGTGTTTGGGTATACCTATGAAGAATACCTTCGTGTCCCGATAGACATAACCATAGGTGCCTTCATGTTTCTCGGCTACTCTCTTCACAAAAGGTAGCCCTTTCCCTGTACCACCTTGCTCAGAAGAAAATGGTTCCTTGAAGTATCTTTTCTCATCTCTTTCGGATCTTTTGCCGTCGTCGGAGACTTCAATGAACCCATATGTCTCGTTTTGAACGACCTTGAGTGTGATTTCCTCCATCGCGTAACGCATTGCATTCTCGATGAGTTCACCCGCTGCCAACTTGATTAAGTAAGCATCTCCTGGGACGACGCATGGTGAGGAATGCAGCAGTGTTATTTTTTTCGATTTTTCCCGAACAGGATAATGATACGCTGTGAGCATTTCAAGTATTTCCCTGACGAGAGACAAAAGGTCTAACTGGTCTACTTGAAGAACATAGGTTCCCCGATCGAGCTCAATTGAACTCTCGATTCTCTTGCTCGTGAATATAGAATAGTCGCTCATAAGTCTGAGAGTTTCAAAACGTTGCTTAAGTTTTTCAGTTTTAATTATTTCGGGCATTTGGGACATTAGCTTGAGAAGGTCGGAAATATTGTTTGCTGGCTTTCTAAACTGATGCTGCAGGTAGTCCAATCCAACGTTTAGGTCTGTTAATTTTCTTTCACGGTCAATGGCAATTAGCTCTAGGGCACTTCGCGATATTCTCGGTAAGAGAATTGAAAGGAAAAGCAAATCGCTGAATTCAATCTCGGAAGCGGTCTTGATGATGATAGCACCGATTGTGGTAGGTTCCAGCTTTCCGATCATTACAAGTGGTATAACAGTTCTAAAATAGCTGACTTCGTCATCATAGTTATTCAGAACCGCATTCCCAACCTCAATGTTCTTTGCTAGAATTGGGTCCTCCCTGACAAGGATTCGCGGTTGGTCTACCCGGGTCGTTCCGGCCAGGCAATCAAGAACATGAGTTTCATCCAGTGCGTAAAGAAATACCTCGCCCGGTGGGATCAGCGCCGCTACGTATTTTACAAGTTCCTTAAATGCATCTGGTGAGTGAGCTTTCTTGAACTTTTCGACGAGCGTTTCTAATTCTGCCGTGAGTTGAAGGATCACTTCTACTCTTGATTGAACCCAGTCTGGTTTCTGTTCTACCCACTGAACGATCTCTGATATCAGCGAGGTCTTTAGTGCTCCTGATTTTGTCCTTCTCTGAAAGTGCTCTTCAAGATCGTAGATGCTCTGAAACCTTGGATATAAGGCCACAAATGCATGAACAGATAAGGTGATTATCCTCTCTCTTCCTTGGTGATCGGTCTTCGACTCGCTATAAAGCAACTTGCGCAAATTCAAAATGAGATGCTTTCTTGTAACCGCGTTTTCACTCAGTATTATATCTCTGCATACTTGTATCAATTGGTATAGGTCGAGCTTTTGGATTATGTCGAGATTAAGCAGATTGACAAACTCGAACGGCGAAATCTTTGCGAGAAGCTTCAACCTGAGAGCTAATAGGTCGGAATCAACTCCAGAACTATCTCTTGTTGCTTCTCCGAGATAGCTTGTCAAATTGGTCTTTGACTCTTCGGAAAGGCTTGTCACATAAGGCGTTATTAGCTTCAAGATGGACTGTTCCATATTGCTACGAACATCGATTTCTCCAGATGCAGCGAGGAAAGATTTCATATCAAGACTTCTCTGTGCCAAAAGAATATCCTTCCATAGTAACAAGAAATTCTGTTTCGCCTCGATGGAAATTCCGTCTTGTTGCAATGTCGCTATCACACTGTTCAGGTCTTGCATGAATCAGTGCCTATCTATAAGAATCCAATGAATCATCATCAGAGAGTATTATCCTGTCGCCATGAACAGAAAAAACCTGCGGACGCAATTGCGTAATTCTTCTTACGAGAAATCGTTGGTATTGACCATCGAAGCAATTCGAAAGCTCAACTTTGAGGCTCTTTAGCTCAATGCAGTTCGGACAGTTGTCTTTACTATAAACTGGTACATTCACTCGGAATATAGAAAATACATTAAACTGATTACCTCGGAACCGTTCCATGGCAGCTTCCGAAAGTCTGTTTATCAAAACGAATGCTCCTAACAAGTTGCAGGTTAATTCCTTGATTGACATCATCATGCTAAAAAGTGTTTCTCCGCTGTTGGCTGTATCGTCCACTACCAAGATGTTTCCGCCAGAGAACATAGAATCTAAGTGCTGAGGCAGGATGACCTCTCCCTTGGCCTCTTGAGGGAAGCTAGTCGTTCTTACTGAATAAGGAAGTCTGGTGGCTATTATTTGGGCTAGAAGAGTTGCCCCCAAATTAGCGGGGTGTACAATATGACCTATCCTAGCTTTCGACTTTGCAAGAATGCGGCTTACAGCAGCCTCTACCACCATGCGTGTATTTCTCGAAGCAAGAATCCTTTCAGTATTGTCGTAGTGAGTAAAATGGTTTCTGCCTCTTACAGTGTGCTTCTCCTCGAATATCTGATGATCAATTTCGAAAAGTTCCAACCAACTGCCATTTTGATCAGATATATTGTTCGAGTCTTTGAAAAGATCGACGTGCTCCGGTTCCTGTTTTTTCGTGTAGGTGGCGATCGGAGTTTGACTTGCGATTTGGATCCCGGGCGACATGGAAAATCTGTCAACTTCGGAGAGTGGTACATTGGATTTGCACAAATCGCAGTCGACTGCCATGGCTCTTTCGATTGGATACTTGAGCAGAAAGTTAGGTGAGATTGTTCCTTCTGGTAGAGCTATAGGCTCAATGTGCTCAGATGCGGAGACAATTGCAGAAATTCCGATAATGTTTCCTTTCCTTTGGCTTACAAAGTCAGCTATATTTTTCACTAGATTTCCATCCGAAATAACATCTGTCACAATTAGAACCGTTTTATCTGCAAGAGCCACGTTCTCTCCAATTTTCGGGGCCACATTATCATAGTCGCTGCAGATCACAATCTCAGAATTCTTGAAGAAGAACCTTACCAGGTTATATACAAGGATTGCGCCAGTAATCGAGTAGCTTACAATTACCTGAGGAGGTGGACCAACTGATTTGGCCATAAGGCTAGCAATTCTCCGCACAATATCGGAGTTCTCAAGGATGAGTCTGCTCTCTAAGAACGAACTGCTATGCTTGCCGGAAAATAATCTGAAGTGTCCTGATGCCTTCGTCTCATCGCACACTCTTTTGATTGTTTCCACGAAACCTTGCGCGAACCTGGGGGTTGTGTACCTGAAAACTTTAGAGTCCGCCTCCTCATCCACTCTAAAGAATCCGAGTTCACCATGCAGGATCTGACGTTCTGTGTTGTCAATTTCGAACCGATCTAGATTTTCATCGCGGTTTGAAGCTATTTGAGCGGCTATGTCTTTTTCAGACATAGTGCTATGGTCAATTAGTTTTCTTAGGAACCAATAGGAGGAGCTATTCTTTCTCAACCCAAGTATGCAAGCCTTTTCTTCTTGATCGAATAGGAGCAAAGGCTTGTTATAGGACTCCGCCGCTCTTTCTGCGATGGGAATGAATCGAGATGGAAGACCGATTACGCAAAGTCTACGAGCAATTGTGAAGGTGTCAAGGTCAAGCGCTAGTTTTGTGAAGAACTCCGAAAGTATTCTTTCCCTTATGACGCTCTGGCCGAACTGGTCGAGAAAAGTAAAATCAATTGAGATCATTGTATTACTGTCTGGCTTCTTAAGAGCCAGCCGTTGCTTTATATCACTCAAGAGATTACTCACAATCGCGATGTCTGTCAGATTTGGAGGGACTTCAACCACATCGAAGTGAAGTTGCGGAGACTCGTAAATCTTAGGTTGCTCAAACAGGTCTGGCTGGGTGGGTTCGCGTCTGAAACTGTGGGCTTTCATTTTGTCTAAGACAGCTGGGACAATGACGTGAACTTGAGTGCCTTGAACAGATGGTAAATCAACGTGATCCATCATTCCTCGAATCTCGTGTTCATTTAGGTCATACGCGAGCGAGAATTGTGTTTGACCGCTCCTGAAGACCACCAGACCTCCCCACCCTTTGAGGAACTCCTTCACCTTAAAAAGCCCTCTTTCCATCTTAAAGGCTGCGTTCAAGTATCCCCTCGGAGAATTAATCTCAATTTGGTTGTTGACTTTTCTTGATAAGGTGGTGAGCAAACCCAGTCCGTTATCGCACACTGATATTTCTAAGAAATCATAATGGGCAAAGGAAGAAAAGTAATTTTGCAAAACATTGCCTGTCTCCAGGCTAGAGCTTAGTAAACTTCCGCTTTTGTGGAATCTAACCCAAAGTTTTCCATAGAGATGTGACACGCCTTCATTGTGCGTATACACATTATCACAGAGTTCCTGTATCACTACGTCGGTAAATTTCCTCGCGTCATCATTAATGCTCGACCCGATAACTGTCTTCTCTAAGTAATCTTCGACATCTGTCTTAATTGTTCTAAGTATTCCGTCAAGTTCACGTCGATTGACAGCACAGTTTTGAATATTAAATGTTTTGTATCTATCTACTAACCTTAAATTCGAAAAAGATTCAAGAGTCGACCGAATTTTATCGAATTCCTGCAAAGGAAGAATAAGTGACTTTTGTTCGACTTGGGCTTGTTCTTCCAGGAGTGGTATCAGACCGGCTTGCTTCAAAGTGTAGAAAAGTTGGTTCTTAAACTTCGGGGGAGTGGCCTCATCATACTGTTCCATAAAATTGATCGAGATTGGGATCTCGATTTGGTTGTTACTTAACCTTTTTCTAGTACTTCCGATCAGCATGGGCAAGGATAGGAGACTGAAGGTGTCAAAGTCGAGTAAAGTCGTGAAGTCGAAAATAATCTCCTTGGTTTCTTTGCCAACGAACTCGGCAAGATTGTGTTTCCCTTTGTCAAGAATCTCATATTCAAGTTCAGGGAGGGAAAAGACTCCGTTGGTGGGTCTAATTGTTAGAGCGTTCTGGGCTGCATCAATCATGGGACTTGAACTTTCCTAGAGGGGCGCTAAGCACTGACTGGGAGTCAAATTCTCGTATATTTGGCATGTCCATCATATGACAGGTTTCCATGATAAAGCAAACTCTGTCTGAGCGAACTCTCACATCATCCATTGTCTTGATTTGTCTTTGTGGCCACGTATCCCCCCGAGATTTTCTTCTCGCCTCTAAGTTTATGGTACACTTCTGAGGCTAACCACGAAGCAACGACTTTTTGGAACGCTCGGTCATTCATATAGCGCGCAAAGATCTCTTCGTTCTGATC
>JAMCQL010000055.1 GCA_023381615.1 Bacteroidota bacterium | reverse complement strand
ACCAGACTCCTTCGGCGAGGTACGCAGCATGAGTTTTCAACTTATCCACACTTTCCACAAAAGAGAGAAAGTAGCAAAGAGAGAAAAATATTCTTATTATTGTGTCAACTTTTTTCAGGACGACACAGAGAAGCAAACGGCGATTTCATTCATTCAAATCAGATCACTGTTCTCAACAAACGAGGAGAAATTGTGTATAAACATTTCGGTCTGAACCAACCGATTAGCGATGTAGTCCAAGCCGTCGCCAAAAGCTCGCTGGAAAATTAGAGAAAACATGAAGTAAATTCACAAGTAGAATGATATACCACTTATTGACTATAGAAAGGGACTATCATGAATGCGTTCGAAAAGCTGCATATACATCACGAGAAACTAATCAACACAATAAAATCACTTGCCCATCGGGCAGAAGAAAATCCGGCAGATACTTCGCTTTTGCTGTCGTATTGCAACGAATTTCTCGTTTCTCATGCCGAGGCGGAGGAGGTCACTCTTTATACGGCCGATGACGACACAAATTTTGTCAACGACATGATACATGAACACAAGGAAATTAAACATAGTCTCGATGTGATAGATGCCGCGTTTTCCAGAGGAGAGATACTCGGATTAATTACAGAGATCAATAACTTCATGGCTCTCCTCAACAATCATTTCCAAGAGGAAGAGAACACGCTGATGCCGAGGATAAGCAAGAAAATGTCCGAACAGGAGCTCGAATCTCTCATTGCTGAAGCTCACCAAATAGAGTCGGAGAAGAAGAAAGCAGACGTCTGGTCGCTTTTTGAATATGACCATAAAAGGATTGATCTCAATATTTCCCAAATGCAAAACTCAAAAGGAAATGTGGATAAGATAAAGAAGTACTATTCAAAAATTAGAAGCCAGCTTCTTAAACATATCGAATTAGAGGAGACTCTCTTATTTACCAGCTTCGGTGAGCACGCGACGCCCGACCAAATGGGGCCTGTTCAAGTTATGATTGCCGAACATCGCGAGATCGCATCTTACATTTCCACTCCAGCCGACCGCCTTGATGAGGCAGCATTATCCAGCATCCCGACAAGGTCGGAATTGGTCAGTAAATTAGCCGTCCACAACAAGAAAGAAGAATTGATACTTTACCCGATGATAAATCGGACATTGCCGCGGCGAGAAAGAGAAAACGTTTTCAAAGAAAGTTTCGAACAGCTCACAAAAGTGTAGGCGCTTTCAGCAAGGAAGTAATGAGGCTCCTTCCCGGAAAAGTCTTTTGAAGAATTTTGGATGGAGAAGCTGCCGCGGAGACGGCGGGCCGCTTTATGACCTGGTACTAACCTCTTTTGAACGAAGGGTAACTGCACGCAAGCTTGCAATCTCGCGTTCCTGTGTCTCGAGTTGGTTATAAAGATCTATAAGGTAATCATATAACTGGTTCTCAAGAATTCTCGATTGTGAAACATCCTCAAAGTGAAAGACAATTCCCCCATTCTTGTTCTTCAGATAGTAAGCCTTGACCTTGTAGTATTTATCCGCTCCCTTTTCTTTTAAGGTGCTGATACTCTCGCCATTCTCCCTGCATTCAGACAGCATTTTTTCAAATGCCACTGAGTCCTCGCTTTGCAGAAAAGCTCCCACTTCGAGTCTTCTTCCGGGCTCCAAATTCAAAGGAAGATTCTCGCGCGCGAAACGATTAGCGTGGATCAAGTTCAGGTTGCAATCGGTCAAAACCAGTGCAATCCGTACGGTATCAAAAACTTTCCGGAAATCGGATGTCATAATGTAATCTGCCACTTGAACAGAGTAAGCATCTACTATGCCACGCAACTCTGCGAAAACACTCTCGTTTCAACGGTGGTGCGAGAGACGAGGCCATCCTCATTACGTTAAAGTAAAACCGGATTACAGATTCTTCACATTGGATGATTTTAATAATAGTGAAAAGGAAGAGTGGAAAAATGGATTAGCTGCCGAGGTATACTATCTCAACGCTGGAGACTCCGCGGAGATCTTTGGCGGTAAGCGTTTTTACTTGATCTCGCTGGAAGTTTATCTGCGTATTGCCGTTGCTGTTCGAGGAATTCAATTGCAGCAGCATATTGCTCGAGCCACGCAGAGTTATTGCGGGCTCTGCGGATGACAGATTACTTGCGACGACGGCTGAGCTGACGTTAGACTTTGCAGGGCTGAAATTCACTCCGGGAGCAGGAATCACTGTCAGTGTCACGGTCGCCGTTGCAGTTACTTGAGCGTTCGAGGTCGATGCCAGAAGCATCAGTCCGATGAATGTCAGAAAGAGTGATATGTACTTTGTCTTTTTCATTGCCTTCTGACATAGATGTTGCCAAGACAATGCCACAGACAATTTTCGAACTCATGCTTTTAGCCAACGCCATAAGACATTGATTAATAAAGCATTACAATGACACGCTACAATCAACGACACAACTGTCCGACTCACAAGCAGGTAACTTTTACCTGTTGCAATGGAAAGATTACTTGTGAAAAGAGTGAGTCTGAGGTCGGATTAGAATGGTAGAAGAATGGAAACGGATCAGGGGAGAGAAATTAACTTAGCCGAAGCATAGCCTTTATACGAATGAATCTTATCGAGAAGCGCCGTGGCTTCACTTTCGGTTTGGTAAGTCGGCGTCAAAACTCTAAACTCCATTTTCTTACTGTCGAAATCAACCAACGCAACCAAGCCGGTGCGCTTCCGGAATTCATCGGCAAATGCACTCGCCAGATCATCGCTTGAAAATGTCCCGAGCGAAACAGCGAACATCTTAGGAAGTTCGCTTTCGCCATAAATTACAACAAACGCATTGCTGTAAGCTGGGATTTTATTCAGACTGTCCTTCAGCTTATCGGCTTCCGCCATCGTCGCAAAAGGTCCCACCATGACCGAGAATAGTCTTGTAGACCGCCTGAATTGGACGAGCGGTTTTAGTCCAATGTCC
>JAMCQL010000017.1 GCA_023381615.1 Bacteroidota bacterium | reverse complement strand
GGAGCGCTAGGGGTGCAAACGGCATAATAGCCCTTCGTTGTTGCATTCTAAGCGGACTCTGGGAAGACTTCTGGGAATATAGAGCAGCTGCCTGATGCAATCCCCTTACAAATTTGTCGCACACCCAACGTGATTCCTTGACTTGACAATCACTCGTTGCCAGGATACATTCTCGCAA
The DNA here is from genome assembly GCA_023381615.1 of Bacteroidota bacterium. Classification (GTDB taxonomy): domain Bacteria; phylum Bacteroidota; class Ignavibacteria; order Kryptoniales; family JAKASW01; genus JAKASW01. The sequence continues at coordinate 55,247 of JAMCQL010000017.1, read as the reverse complement.
CAATAAATAGGGTTGGTGGTGAATGCTGGAGAACAATTTTTGGCGTTACGCGGTGTTTGGGGCTTTTTTGACAACGCTCTCATTCAGCTGCAAGTCTCCGACAGGGCCGCGGACAAGCTATAACGTTCAGCTATCTGCACAAGATGTAGGCTGCACGGAAGTGTGGCTCAAGATAGGATTTGCGGACAGTCCGAACGGCGGAGACTTCGCGATAAACCGTGTCCCGCAAACGGGATCTTCGAATGGCACAACAGTCATAAGCGGACACTTCAGCGGGAAAGATACGACTGTGGTTGATGACAACGTTCAGGCGAATAAGACCTACAACTATATCGCTTACAGGATGGTAAATGGAAGACCGTCCGAGCAAAGTCAAACGCTTCAGGTGAGAACGATGGACACGACGAGCAACAACTGGACATTTCAGACATTTACATTTGGTGGCTCGCAATCAAGCGTACTTAACGATGTGGCAATAATCAACGACACCCTTGCTTATGCAGTTGGAGAAGTTTATGGGTATGATTCAACGGGACAGGTGGATCAACAGCCTTATGGGATTGCAAAGTGGGATGGACGAAGTTGGAGCTTAATAAGACTCTTAGATAATGCTGGATATCCCCTTACGCCAATTAGAGGAATTTTTGTCGTTAGTCCGAACGATATATGGCTCGCAGCTGGAAGTGTATATCATTGGGATGGTATTTCCTCCCAAGCGCAATTGAGTTTTTCTCGTCTCACTCTTTCCGATCCAAATGCAACAATAGAGAAACTGTGGGGAACCTCAAGCTCATCGCTCTACGGCATTGGTAATGCCGGGACAATTATTTGGTACAATGGTACAGTGTGGCAGAAGCTTACGAGCGGGACAACTACTGGCATTAACGATGTATGGGGAGTTGGAAACTCACCGGTTTACTGTGCAGTATCAAATCCTTTCGACCCGAATGAGGATAAAAGGATACTCAGAATCACCGGTGGAAATAAGGTTGACACCATAAAGTGGATAGGACGGCATGTTAACTCGGTCTGGACACCAGACGGAACGCATCTCTACGCTTGCGGAGATGGTGTATTTGAGAACGACGGCAGCGGATGGAAGAAGATGGTGACAGGAGCATCCATAGGTACCAGCTCCATCCGTGGGAATGCTAACAACGACATAGTAGTCGTGGGAGGATATGGATTTATCGCTCATTGGAATGGCGCGAGTTTCAGAATCTACCCTCCAGCCATGGACGTGATTTACACTTCGGTAGCAATTACAGGTAACTTAATTGTTGCGGTTGGCACAACTGGAGCTAAAGCTGTTGTCACCATAGGCAGAAGGTGACAATAAAACAAACAAAAAACCAAAACAGGGGGTCATTATGAAAACGCTCATTCGTTATTCTATCCTTGCTCTTCTGTCCACGATGCTCGTATACACCAATACGCGCGCTCAGACTTTCGAACAAAGAGCCAAGTTTTTGATGGATTCGCTGAATGCTGCTCGGGCAAAACTGTCCAAGGATGAGCAGAAGATCCACCCGCAGATCTATGACATGCTTCTCAATTATGAGAAGGCGGTGGCTGCTGGGAAAAGCAAAGCCGAAGCCGCCCGTCTGTTTCACAACCCGTTCTGATGTCCCGCCAAGGTCGGGATCTATGGGCTGGTACTGCCAGAACGGGAAAGAGTAAATGAGACGGCCCGGTGCCGAAAGAAAGAGTTTATGAAAAGAGGAAAAAGGAAAATGATGAAATACTTTTTGTTGTTCGTAGTCGTATCGACAGTGGCATTTACATCCATGACGTGCCACTCGCCGACCCAGCCGCCTGCTGATGCTTTTACAATAGAGCTTGCTGATACTTCCTGCACCGAGGCTTGGCTGAATGTTCATTTAGCCTCTTCGTTCAGGGAAAGAACGGTTGAGATAACACGGGACACGGCAACCGTGATGACATTTACTCTCTCCCAGACCGATACCACAGTCTCCGACACAGGATTGCTTCCATATAAAACTTATACTTATACTGCACATCTGACAAACGGTACGACTATCCTAAAATCGACAGCGCCTCTCCATGTACAGACGTTGGACACGACTTCAAATAGTTTCTCGTGGACAACCTATTCGCTCGGAAATGGCGGGGCAACGAGCTCGCTTTATGATGTGGCGATAATAAACGATACGCTTGCGTATGCCGTTGGAGAAATACATTACAATGGCACATTGTGTAACTTAGCCCGTTGGGACGGCAAGGACTGGCAACTAATAAAAATATACTTCCATACTATATGCGGGCAATCAAATGTAACCCCATATCCGGCTAAATCCTTGTTCGCGTTCAGTCCCACAAAAATACTAATTGCAATGGATGGAGATCAGGTGGTATGGTGGAACGGCCATTCACAAACTGATGCTATGTGCCTGCCGTTTTCTTTTGTTATAAACAAGCTATGGGGGACGGATTCTAATTCGGTGTACGCAGTAGGGGACGGCGGAAACATCGCTCATTACACCGCCGGCATCTGGCAAAAGATCGAGAGCGGAACGACACTGAACATCCAGGACATCTATGGAGCGTGGAACGCAGAGACGAAACAATATGAGATTCTTGCAGTTGCATCCAACCCCTTTGCGCAGATCGATAAAGATCTGTTATCAATCACTCCGACGGCAGTGACACAACTTTCAACTGATCCCATCCCCTATCCGATTGGTAGTACATGGTTCATTCCAGGAAGGCATTATTACACGGCGGGGAATGGCATATTCGAGAAGCACCTATTGAGCGATGTACAATGGAACAACAATCCGTTAGATATTACCTCCTATTACATTTACAGGATCACAGGTAGTGACGTAAACGATGTTGTCGCAGTGGGCGGTTATGGCGAATGCCTTCACTTTAACGGGAAAACCTGGAAAAGTTTTTACAATGAGACACATTCAAGTGGTAATTATTACTCTGTGGCAATGAGAGGAAATCTTGTCATCGCTGTTGGGCAAACCACTTCTCAAGGACTTATAGCCATAGGGAAAAGGAACCCTTAATCAGAAAGGAGGTGACAAACAAAATCATCAAAATGAAACAAATCGAAATTGCAAGAATCAACAGGACTTTCAATAATTCTTAAAGGAGAAAAAAATGAGGAATCTTCTTAGGTTTATTGCATTGACGACTTTATTGTTGTCAGCTCCATCATCTCTTTTCGCGCAAAGATATGGCAACTTCGGCTCCGATACCTCGGCATATCGGATGGGACTGTATAAAAGCAGCGCGATGGGTAGTCCTCTTTCACAAGGAGGGGCTAGCGGTAATCTTACGGGCACTATTAAGGTCGGTTCGTATAACTCGGGCGTTCTCGTGACACAAAGAGCCTTCTATCAATGGAACTTTCCCGACACGCTGGTACCCGCGGGCTCCACGATCGATACCGTACAGATTCATATTGAATATACTTACTCTCCACCCTTCGACCTCGTGTTTGCCGCTAATTTTTATAATTGCTCATATTGGGATCTTTCCAATAATCCGGATCTGTCTGCTCTGTGGAATCTTTCTCAGGGTAGTTCGATAGCTTCCGAGACCAGCAGCACAGGCGTATTAGATCGAACGTACTCCTCGGGATCGGGCCCAGCCGTGATTAACGCAGTTCAACAGTACCTTCAATACCACCGGTTTGTTCTGGGAATAGCATATCAATACGAAGGTAGTTATGATTCAGTGTACACTCTCAAGAACTCCACCGTTAAACTGAGGATCGTCTTTACTTATCCGACGAAGCCGGTGGTCGTCGATCAGCAAATCGTTTCCACGACCACGTCGATAGATTCGGTCGCGCATTGGGAGACGAATACGTTCGCAACATACAAAGCGCCGCACACTTTCTCATTTTATCAAACCGACACGGTGACATTGAGAGCCACCCAGAAGCTGCTGAGTAACACCTATAAGTACAAAAATTGGTCAACAGATAATAACGTGGTTAACCCAAAACAGTTCACAATATTTTCAGGTACCACAAGCCTTATTGCTTCTGTGGACACTGTCCGGAATGCCACGATCCAGTCGCAGCTCATCGACGGCGGGAATCCGGGTGGAAGCCTGAATTTCCAAGATCCGTGGCTGCTTGACTCTACCGATCCGTTACATGGGAATTCACCAATAAACCGTGGGATGTCCGCGGGCTTCAATTCGGTTGCTTACGCCTCGAACAATTTAGGCACATCAACAAATTACAAAGGCGTATTCTTGAATCAACCAATTGTTTCCGGGAAGCCTTACTACTCCGTCAGCGCGCCACTTACGCAGACTAACATAAACGGTTACGCTGGATACTTCCAGAACTGGAGCGGAACAAACGTAACATTCCAAAACAGCGGCGTGCAGCAAACTGCAGTGGTTTTCACAAACTCCGGCGCGACTATCACCGCCAACTACAAAGGCCATCTCGTATCTAGCGTCAACACGGCATCAGGGTACAGCAATCAAAGAAGGCTTTTTGTGGATCCGGCGGGTTATTATAACCTGGTATATGAATCGAAAGGTGAAATATGGTTTACCAAGTCTTATGACGGTGGTAAAACGTGGTCTCAGGAAATAATGCTTAGCGCTGGCCGTGGAACGGCGCATAACCCTTCGATTACACAATGGACAAATGCCGCTCCGGCTCCTAATTTTGTGTATGTACTCTGGACAGATGTTTCGAGCAACGGGAACGGGTACAGCATATATGCACGTAGATATCTTTGTATGCACGTAGATATCTTTGGTGGTATGACTCATGGGCGACTTTATATCCTGTAGAGGTAGGCGGACCGCCTTTCCTGAGCGGTTTGGCGAGGCAAAACGCAAAACCGGCGGGTGTCATGCTGCACGACACAGCGTTTGCTGTCGCATTTGAAGGAGTGTCAGGGATAGAGATTATCACAAACCAACTCTCACCCTGGGTATTCTATTCCTTGCCAAGCACAGGCTCATCATCTGAAAGTCCATCTATTTTCTACGACTATTCTTCGGCTTTCGCCCCGAAAATTTACGTTGCATACGATAATACCAGCGATGGTGATGTGCACATGTCATATTGGGATTTGGGGGCTCATACGATACCATCCTTCTCCGGTCCATACACAGTTTCCAACGGAGGTTATGCAGCGCCGAACGTGACTCCCTCAATTTCAGTGGATGGCACCGGCAGAGTCCATTTCGCCTGGGATGGATTTGATCACAGCAGGTACTATCAATACTCCGTCTTCCATAGAAGCCTCTCAATGGCAGGCTTCAACTGGTCAACAATCACTCAATTTGTTTATTATTCTGTGTTCGACGAGCCATCGATCTGCGGGCATACTGACGCTAACGGCGGCGTGACATTAATGTTCCATGATGAATCGGGTAACAACAACATTTATAAGCTAACGAGCACCGACGGCATAAACTGGGGGAACGTAGGAGGGTTCGGTCTTCCCCCAACCATGACGAACAACGCAGTTTATCCTAATCTTGTCAGCAGTGCCGACCCTTCAAGCGTGGCTTACAGTCTGACTCGCTTAACTACCCCCTATGCGTTATCCATCGGCTTAAGAAACGAGAACACAGGTGGGGGCAGCGTGCTATACAAGAGAAGCAAGGGGATCACAAAATTCAGCCAAATAATTCAGGCGATAGACACTATCGCTGGATTAAATGCGGTATTTGATTTATCCAGCATCCGATACTCAAGTGGAAGAGTGACGGCGGATACATGCCAAATAGAGGAAGTGAGCTACGATTCCTCAAGATATATGATTTTGAGGATCAACCCTTCATTGAACGGGCGATCTACAAGTAATGCGTCCGCCTTGACTTTCTATGGAAGCCTCAATGTCAATAAGACCGATCAACCGGTATCAATCGCCCTTGCGCTTGTCGATAGCGGGTCAAATGCACCCGTTGTGAATTTAATGGGAACGGACATTTCAGGTGCACCGAGACAGTTAAATGATTCCGCATTCTCAGTCGGGATTCCGCTTAGTGCATTGAAAAAGAACACGAAATTTGCGGTGCTTGTGAACGGCGTTCCTGACTCCAACGCTCGGCTTACATTGGTAAACGTTTACTTCATTAACGACACAAGCAGTTCAAGTTATCGTAACCAAACGGTAAATTCAGTCCCGCTGCCGATGGAATATGACCTCAGCCAGAACTATCCTAATCCGTTCAACCCATCTACAGTCATCAGTTATCAGTTACCAGTCAACACTTTTGTGATGCTGAAGGTTTATGATGCGCTAGGGAGAGAAGTGAAGACTCTCGTCAATGAAGATGAGCCAGCAGGATATAACAACATAGTTTTCGACGGATCGAGTCTTCCGAGCGGTCTGTACTTCTACAGATTGACTGCTGGAAAATACACGTCGGTTAAGAAGCTCATGTTGGTTAAGTAAACCATTGTAATGAACGAAGCCCGGGAGTACTTGTATGCTTCCGGGCTTTTTTGTGCGGGTACCAATGCATTGGAATGCTTTTCATCGGATGATATGACGTGAAGCAATCCCACCCCATCGACTGCTTGTTCACCGGAGAGCATATCACCTCTCTCTTTTTACTTCGAAGCCGCGTTCCTTCAATTGCTTGGCAACCTGCTCTGTAATGTTTTCTAATGTTTCTCCCTCTGCCAGCCTTACACCCGAAACCCTGATGGCCTCGTCAATAGTCGGGATCGTTCCGGTTAGATACCGCCAGATATGATAACCGAGTCTGTTGTTGTCGTTGGATTCTCTAGTCTTGACTTGCTCAGCAATCTTATATGCAATCTTTTCTGAACTGTCTTCAGGAAACTTATTTACTTGCGCAGCCGCTTTCGTTGTCATTTCAACTCCATTGTTTTACGAAAATTAACATCTGTACCAGAGAACTTCAATGTGTGCGCTATTTGGTGAGTAGGCACAAAGGGACAAAGGCACAAAGTTCAGATAGTGGAATGATGGCACGAAAGAAGGAAGAGGTCAGAAGCAAGAGACCGAAAGCCGAGAGCCGACACCTTTTGACCTTTGACTTTTAGATTTTGGTCTTCAGAAAACTGTACCACTTTGCTTGACAATTAAAAATAAACCGTTATATTAAACGCAAATGAATGTTGCGTCGCCAACATACGAGAAGTCGAACAAGATGCAGGACCCTGTCCGAAGGATCCTTTGGATATGAACGTTGCTCTTGTCTTTAACTTGAAAAGAGAGAGCACCTCTGAAGAGAATGCGGAACCTCCTAGTTACTCTTCTCCCCTTAAGTCAGTAATCACTTCTCCAAAAGCTATCGACAAGTATGCCGAGTGGGATACTGCGGAGACTATTGATGCAGTAGCTCACGCTTTGTCTGTGATCCACAACGTCACTCTTGTCGAAGCTGATGAGAATGCTTACGAAAGAATTCGCGATGGTGAGTTCGACATTGTCTTTAACATAGCCGAAGGCATGAACGGCGTCAGCAGAGAAGCTCAAGTACCCGCGATGTTGGAATTCCTCGGCATGCCTTACACAGGTTCTGATCCGCTTACGCTTGCTACTTGTCTCGACAAAGCGAGAACGAAAGAGATTTTAAGTTATCACGGGATTCCAACGGCGAAGTTTGTTGTGGCCAACTCGTATGAAGAGGCGGTCAAAGCGTCATTGCGTTACCCGCTTTTCGTTAAACCGCTCCACGAAGGTTCGAGCAAAGGCATTTATAATTCTTCCTTTGTAACTGAACCCGAGTTGTTGAAACGAGAAGTTGAACGGATACTAAATGATTACGAACAGCCGGCGCTCGTAGAAGAGTACTTGCCCGGACGGGAATTTACCGTGGCACTGCTTGGTAATGGGAGTGAATTGAAAGTCTTTCCGCCAGTCGAAATGAATTTCAATTCGTTGCCATCGGAGGCACTGCCAATCTATTCTTATGAAGCTAAATGGCTGTGGGACACAAAAGATTCTCCAATCGAAGTTTTCAGATGTCCTGCTCCAATAGATGACACTCTGAGAGCCAGGATGGAGGACATCTGTAAGAAGTCTTTCGAAGTCCTACGCTGCCGCGATTGGTGCAGGATTGACGTGAGGCTCGATGCCGCTGGTGAGCCGAATATTATGGAAGTCAATCCGCTTCCCGGAATTTTGCCCGACCCCGAAGAGCATTCATGTTTTCCTATGGCTTCGAGAGCAGCCGGGCTAAACTATGATGAAATGATAAATTCCGTGCTAGATACGGCGCTGAAGAGAACAGGAAGAATTTAGTTCGTAACTCATTGTATTCGTTGAACTTATAGAGGCGGCTTATGCCAAGGAAAAAGAAGATCACCGTTGTATACGACGAATCGTCGCTGGATATTTCTTCCGAACTCGAGTTGGCTTTCAGCGGTAAGATAGCGTCTGACGTCAAGGCTTCACTGCAAGATACTTCCACGACAAGCGTAATCGAGCAAGTAGATACCGTTGCCGAAGTCCTGACTGAAACTGGCTATAACGTTTCAACGATCATTACAAGCTCCGATATAAACCAACTCATAGACAAGCTTCGCGAGGAAAAACCGGATTTGGTTTTCAATTTCTGTGAAGCCATTGAGGGGGATTCTTTTCAGGAAATGAACGTTGGAGGGCTTTATGAACTGCTCGGAATCCAGTATACGGGCAGCAACCCACTGACTCTTGGAAGCTGTCTAAATAAAGTCAGAGCCAAGGAAATTTTGACGTTCCACAAAATAAATGTCCCGAGTTTTCGTGTTTTTACTTCTCCCGACGAAGTGTCGCTGAAGAAATTAACTTTTCCTGCAATTGCGAAACCAATCCATGAAGACGCGAGCATCGGAATATCGAATGTGTCTGTCGTTTACGACCGCGACCATCTTCAACCACTATTGGCAGAAATGCTGAAGAAGTTTAAGCAGCCGGTTCTCGTAGAGCAGTTCGTGGAAGGAAGAGAATTCAACGTTGCTATTGTCGGCAACGAAGAAGTGGTGGCGCTTCCGGTTTCCGAAATAGATTTCAGCTCGATGCCGCAAGGCTATCATCATATTGTCTCGTACGAGGCAAAGTGGATGCCCGAGAGCGTCGAATATAAATCGACTGTGCCGATATGTCCGGCAAAGATCAGCCGGCGGCTCGAACAAAAGATTCAACACACTGCGATCAAGGCTTATCAAGTCATGCAGTGCCGGGATTACGCAAGAGTTGACATGAGAGTTGACAAGACCGGGAAAGTTTACGTGCTTGAAGTGAATCCCAATCCGGATCTTTCGCCGAGCGGTTCCGGTTTTGCCCGGAGTGCTGCCGCGTTTGGGTGGACTTACAGCCAGCTCATAAATAATATTGTCCAATCAGCTTTCAAGAGAAGACTTGGTTAAGATTAGACCGACGATCAGAGAAGACCACGACTCGATCATAAATATCTTGAAGAGAACTGATTACTTCACCGACGAAGAAATAAAAATCGCCGACGAACTTTTGAATTCATATTTCGACAACTCGTTGGACAGCGGCTATTGGACTTACACGGCGGTGACAGACCAAGTGGCAGGTTATGTGTGCTATGGACCTACTCCACTGACCGATGGAACGTATGATATCTACTGGATTGCCGTCAAGCCTGAACTGCAAGGCCAGAAAATCGGGACAGAGCTTTTGTCGTTTGCAGAAGACGATATAGCGAAGCACAAAGGAAGACTGATAACGGTTTATACGAGTTCGCAGGAAAAGTATCTTTCTACTCGAAGTTTCTATGTGAAACGAGGCTATCACGAAGGATGTAGGATACACGATTACTATCATCCCGGAGACGACCTCGTAGTTTATGTTAAACAAATATCGGAGGACTAATTTATGGAACTGTGGCAGCAGATGCTGAGGCAGAGTATTGACAGTGCTGATGACCTGGTCAAACGTTTTAATTTTGATAAAGAGACTGCCGAAAGGCTCAACAGCCTTTTCCACATCAGAATAAACCCGTACTATTTAAACCTCATTCGTTATCCCGGTGATCCGATCTGGCTTCAGAGCATTCCCGATGCAAGGGAACTCGAAGAAGACGGACTTCCCGAGGATCCGCTAAATGAGGATGGCGATAGCCCGGTTCCAAGCATTACACACCGTTACCCAGACAGAGTGCTTTTCCTTGTAACGAGCCAGTGCTCTATGTACTGCCGATTCTGCACAAGGAAGAGAAAGGTCAGCGATTCCAGCAAGATTAGCATGAGGTACATTCAGGATGGTTTGGACTATATCAAGGCTCATCCTGAGGTTAGGGACGTTATCGTCTCAGGCGGCGATCCTCTAATGCTGACGGACTTCATGTTGGAGAAGGTGCTGAAGGGACTCCGAGAGATTCCTCATGTCGAAATAATTCGCGTTCATACAAAGATGCCGGTCGTACTTCCTCAGAGAATTACGCCGGAGCTTTGCGAAATGATTAAGAAATACCATCCGGTTTATATCAGCACTCATTTTAACCATCCATGGGAAGCTACGCCCGAAGCAAAAAAAGCTTGCGAAATGCTCGCTGATGCAGGTTGTCCGGTTGGGAACCAGATGGTTCTAATGAAAGGCGTCAACGATGATGCTGAAGTGGTGAAAGAATTGAATCGTAAGCTGCTCATGATGAGAGTGAAGCCTTATTACATTTATCAGGCAGACATGGTTAAAAGCACGAACCATTTCCGGACTCCAATTCGCGTTGGATTGGAAATCATGGATAAGCTGCGCGGCCATACATCCGGACTTGCGGTCCCGTATTTTGTGATCGATGCTCCCGGCGGAGGCGGAAAGATCCCGATTCTTCCACAATATGTTCTGTACCATGACGACGAGAAGATCGTGCTTCGCAATTACAAGTACGAAGTCTTTGAATATGAAGAGGTGAAAGAAGACCCGAAGTCTGTTCCTCTTGATGCCGATTCTAAATTCCTGAGAAAGTCGCCGGTCGTCATCAGAGAACGAAAGCGAAGAATTTCAAAGCCGAAAACGCGCAATAACATAAGAGCAAAAGTAAAAGTAGAAAAACCGGCTGAAGAGTAATCGCCTTCTGAGCCATCTAAAAGGATTCACAAATGAAATGGTTTGCATTTTTTGTCGTCGCCGTGGTGTGCCTTGCGACGGCAGAGGCACAAATCAAAGTGCCTGAGTGGGCTAAGAAAGCAGTATGGTATCAAATTTTCCCTGAGCGTTTCCGCAACGGCGATTCAAACAATGACCCGACTGCGAAGGATGCTGAAGTGTATCACCGCGAGTGGCATGTCTCGCCGTGGACGAGCGATTGGTACAAGCTCCAGCCATGGGAAAAGAAGTATTCCGATAATTTTTATGATGTCGTTTTCGACAGGAGATATGGCGGTGATCTGGAAGGCGTCGTAGATGAACTTCCGTATCTGAAGAAACTTGGAATCAACGCCATCTATTTTAATCCTGTCTTCGAGTCACCGTCACTTCATAAGTACAACACTGCGAGCTATGTTCATATCGACCATAACTTCGGACCTGATCCGAAAGGCGATCTGAAAATGATGTCGGAAGAAAATCCGGCGGATCCTTCGACGTGGAAATGGACTTCAGCCGACAAGGAGTTTTTGAAGCTTGTGAAGAAAGCTCACGAGATGGGAATGAAGGTAATTATAGATGGCGTCTTCAACCATGTCGGCACGGATTTCTGGGCTTTCAAAGATGTGGAAAAGAATCAACAGAAGTCGAAATACAAAAACTGGTTCGTGATTAAGAGCTGGTCGGAGATCCCGTCCCCGGGAAACGACTCTGCCAAGGGCTCGACATTCGATTATGCAGGATGGTGGGGAAACAAATCGCTTCCAATTTTCAGAAAAGATTCGGTTACAGGCTTGGTGCACGGTCCTTATGAATACATCATGGATATAACCAAACGCTGGATGGAACCCAACGGCAATCCGAAAGATGGAGTTGACGGCTGGAGATTGGACGTCCCGAACGAGATTCCGCATCCTTTCTGGAAAGATTGGCGCAAACTTGTCAAAGGTATAAATCCGAACGCGTACATTGTCGGCGAAATCTGGGACAACGCTTCGCCGTGGCTGCAAGGCGACGAATTCGACGCAGTGATGAACTACGAGTTTGCGAAAGCGGTTGTGAAATTTTTCATAAATAAGAAATTAGGGATTACGCCCGCGCAATTTGATTCCACTCTTGAGGCGATCCGGAATTTGTATCCGAAAGACATCGATTATGTGATGCAGAATCTCATCGACAGCCACGATACCGACAGACTTGCCTCGATGATCGTCAACCCGGACCGCGCGTATGACTCAGGCGACAGCCCGAGGAATAATCCCAATTACGACATTGCTAAGCCGGATGCGGCAGCGATCAAACGGCAGAAGCTGATCGTCCTTTTCCAGATGACCTACGTCGGCGCGCCGATGATTTACTACGGAGACGAAGCGGGAATGTGGGGAGCCGACGATCCCGATGACAGAAAGCCGATGCTGTGGCCCGACTTGTCCACAGGATCCTTCGGAAAATATGAAGACGAAAAGAGTTGTCCTGTGCCCGGCTGCAAGAGGCCCGATGACAAGAACGTTTTCAACTGGGATCTCTTCGATTACTACAAGAAGCTCGTTCACGAGCGTTTGTCTAATCCGGCATTGACCGTCGGCAGTTACAAAACGCTTGTTGCGGATGATTCGAAAAAAGTATTTGTGTTTGAGAGAAAGTACGGGAAGCACACCGCGATTGTCGGATTTAACTTGTCGGATGCGAAGCAAACGATGGATATTGCTTCCGGGAAAGATATAAAGACTTACAAAGATGTACTCAGCTCAAAGAGCGTCTCGGCTAAGAAGGGCGTGCTGCACATTGAAATCAGGCCGGGTTGGGGAGTGTTGCTGGTAAGTCAAGTATCTTAACGGCAGGTCCAGCCTCGAAGTTGTCCGAAGGATCCTGTGGACAGGAGTGTCTCTGCCTTCTAAAGGCTAGCTCAAAAACTCGCTAAAATTGCATCCCAAAATCAACCGTTAATTGCACGCTTACGGCGACTGCTGCTTGCATTTGCCGCCCATCATGGATAATTTCTAACAATTAATCGATCAGGCACGTAGTGGAACAAGCATTCGAAGCCGTAAAGAAATTAGTTGAAGACTTCAGGACAAACGAACGTAATTACCTCGCCCTAACCTACCAGGAGTCTCACGTCCGTCAGGACTTCATAGACAAGTTCTTCACAGCACTCGGCTGGGATGTGACCCACGAGCGCCAGAAGAACCCGCACGAATACGAAGTCCGGATTGAGAATCGTGTTCAGGGCAGCGGCACACAGCAGCGAGCCGACTATGCGTTTTTCCTTGCCCCGAATTTCCGCGACCCGAAATTCTTCGTCGAAGCTAAGAAACCTGCCCGGCAACTTGAGAATCCTGATTTCTTCTACCAAGCCATGCGTTACGGGAGGAGGAGATAAAAGTGGTGGAGGGGAAAAACGTCTGAACCGCTGATAATCATGATCAAATGATAAGGGATGATAAAAAAAGAATATAAATATTCAGCAATCACTGAGAAGATTATCGGGTGTGCCATGAAGGTGCACAACACGCTTGGCAATGGATTTCAGGAAGTGATTTATCAAAGGGCATTGGCGATTAAGTTGAGCAATGCAGGGATCGATTTTGCCCGTGAAGTCGAAATCCCGATTCACTATGACGGCCAGGAAATCGGAACACGGAGAGCGGACTTTTTGGTTGATGGGAAAGTCCTTGTGGAGTTGAAGGCGCTTACGAGTTTAGAGGATGTTCACCTTGCGCAGTGCTTGAATTATCTGGAAGCTTATGGTCTTGAAATCGGACTTCTGATTAATTTCGGAGCGAAGCGGCTGGAATTCAGAAGGCTCACCAACGAGCTGAAACTTCAAGCGAAGCAGCACAAACATCCATTATGAACATCGTCCTTATCAGCGTTATCATATTCATCATCTGTTAATCAGCGGTTCAGACAATGGAGGAGATAAAAGCGGTGGAGGGGAAAAAACGTCTGAACCATGATTCGTCGGATTAAAGGATTACCAGGATTTAATAGATAAGAGGTAGAGGTAATCACAATCATGGTAATCTTGAAATCAAGTAAATCATGGTTTAGACAACTAGGCAGCAATTCGAGGAAATGCGCTCTTGAGGGTGATTAATAAACGACTCAAGAAGACATCAGTAAGCGTGAGGGAAATTGAGGAACGCGGGTTTGGATTGGATGGTGTGAACCGGATAGCTGTTCTTATACCCGTTTTCTTTGCACATCGAGTTGCGTAATAACCACACCTCCGATAGTAACTAGCGCCCCCAACGCAAACGTTAACGAGATTCCCTGTCCCAAGAAAATGTAAGCGAGAATGGCGGTTGTTACCGGCTGACCGTTGGTGAAGACAGCGACCTTGCTTGCCTCGATCTTGCTTAGAGCAAAATACCAGAGAACATATCCTGCTATAGACGTACCGAGCGCAAGGTAGAATACTTCCATCCACTGTCCTCCTGAAAGCGATAAATACCCGTATCCGATCGAAGACCAGATTCCAATGGGCGCGAACATCAGCGATCCGATTAGCGCGGTAAATATAGTGGTGTTGAGAACTCCATGTCCAAGCACCAGCTTCCTTCCGAGTGTCGTGTAAAGAGTCCATGATATTACTGCCATAAAGACGAAGAAATCTCCCTTGAGATGCGAAATGCCGATATGAGCTCCTTTTTCAAGGACAATGACGGCTACGCCTGAAAATGCCAATACCGTCCCGATGATCTTAGAGGGTGTTATTTTCTCTTTTAAGTAAGCTCTCGACACCAGGAGGACAAGAACCGGAGTGGTCGCGTAAAGTAGCGCGGCTTCGGTAGCAGTTGTAAACTTTATTCCGTAGAGAAACGCGAACTGATTTATCGGCACAGCCAGAAATCCTAGTACCAGAAGAAGCGTTAGTTCACGCCCCTTGTACTTGAACGGCATTCCGGCATAAATCATATAAAGCACATAAACAACACCCGAGATCAGCGTCCTCAGGAATGTTAGATTAGCCGGGGGAATTGTCTGAGTGGCAGCGTTTGCAATTATGTAAGTCCCGCTGGAAAGTAGAATTTGAAAGACTAGAACGATGTAGGGATTCACTGGAAGTTTTCTATGATCCCCTCAAGTGTGCCTACCGAAAAGCCGCTGCTCTTTGCTTCGGTCAGGAGGTGCTCGTAGATTTTTTTGTAACCGGGGAAGTCTACCGGATCGGCAATTGAATTGTGAAAGAGAATGGCCGCCGCGCCGTGAGATTCCTTGGTCTCACGAATCAACTCTTTCATCTTCTCAAAAGCCTGTTCGGTGGTGAGCCTTTTGTCGTCTGCAATCGTGCCGTCCATCAGCATTAGCGGCAACTCAATCACAGGTGAAACGCGGTCTTGTTCGAAGTTGTAAAGGGGGAAGGGGAAGGCGACGCTGTTCCGGAAACCAACTTTCCTGGAGAAACCGAGTGTCGAATCATATTTCATGTTGGCTCTTTCCCAGATGCTGACAGTTTTGCCCGCGGTGAATTTCAAATAATGTTGTCTGACTGAGCTGACTTTCTTCCCAAGCAAATTTTCGAGCCGCGTCTTCTCCCTGACGAACTCGTTGACGTCGATGTAGGTTTTCATGCTCGGATGGATTCCAATTTCGAAGCCGGAATCGGCAAGCGACTTATAAAAACTTCTTATTCTGCCGGAGTGGAAATTGTAATTGACATCTTCTTTGCCGGTCGCGCCTGTCTTCAAAAAGAACGTTGACTTGAGTCCGTTCTGCAGTTCAACGCCCCGCAAAAAAGTTAGCCCGCTTTTCGGCGGATCGTAGCCTAATAGTGCAAGAAGAGGAAACATTAGTTTCTCAGCTCGCTCATTTGGGCCGAGTCCTTGCCTGTTGAGAATTGCATGGCCGAAGATTTCGCGCTTTATGATTTTAAAATTGAGAGAGCTTGTATAGTCAACGTCATGAGTCAGCGCCAATCCGCATTTTGCATTGTCATATTCTTTCAAATCAATTACAACGTTGAAAAAACTTTCGAGCTTTTCTTTCAAAAACAGGGAGTAGTAATTCACGACAGGGAAATTCAAAACGCCGAGGCGATCCTGTAGGGAGTCCATTGCGCGCAGTCTGTCGAACTCATCTCTCTCTAAGCTGATCAAATCCTGAAAGTTGGAAGCAAGCGTGAACGTCGCCGCGGCTATGTCGAAATCTAGCTGTGATTTGCTGCCAAAACCTGAAATTGGGAACAGTTTGGGCAATTTCTTGCCTCTGAAACCTATCCACTCGATGCCTCCTAATTCCGGCAGTCTCGATTCCGCAACACATTGTTCCAGTTCCACCGACGGTCTGACAATGAAAATCTTTCCCGTATTTGCAGGGAGTTCGTTACCGTAAAGGATGTTTATACTGTCAGTCTGTACCGTCTCTGAGAAAACGACTTGAACGCGGAGCGGTTGGAACAGAAGAGTAAATCCGTACTTTACTTTCTGTTTTACTTTTTCACCGGCATTAACGATGACATTGATATTCATTAGAAGAAAAGTTTCATCACGTCAAGAATTAGCGTCGGATGTTTTATCACCGCTTGCTTGAATATGTTTCCGAGAGTCTGCTGTTTCTGAGGGAGCTTTGAGATTTCGTGAGCGATCGAATCAAGATCGTTGTCTCGAAACTTGTAGATGACTTTTTTGATTTTGTAATACCTGTGATGCCGCGCCCCGAGCGAGTCCTGCCATTCCTTTTCATATTTTCCGATCAGGCTCATATCATTTTGCTTCACAATATCGGCAGCGACTTTGCCCGCCATTTTTCCGGCGATCATTCCGCTGATTATTCCGCCGCCCGAGACGGGATTTACTTGATGCGCCGCATCTCCGACTAACATCAAGCCCGGCATCGTTGTTTTCTCAAGCGTCTCAGCGCACGGAACGCCGCCGGCGATTTTTGTGAGGACTGACGCCTGAGGAAATCTTTCCGCCATAAACTCGTCGAGAAATTTCAAGGCGTGTTTTTGTTTGCTCCGGTCGGCGGCAACTCCGAGTCCTATGTTTGCCGTTTTGTTTCCTTTAGGAAAAACCCACAGATATCCGCCCGGCGCGTATCGTTCTCCGAAATAGAAATAGCATGTGTCCTCTTCGACGTCGACGTTAGCGGCAGTAACTTGTGCAGCGGACTCCATGTCGTGCATGGATACTGTTGTGTCTATTCCAGCCCATCTTCCGACTCTCGACTCAACGCCGTCGGCTCCGATCACGATCTTGCTTTTTAAGAAGAGGCGGTCGCCGTGGTATTGGACAGAAACTCCTGTAACGCTTCCGTCATTCTTTATCACGCCATCCACATATACCTTCGTAGCAATTTCAGCTCCTTCATTTGCGGCAATTCGCGCAAGCTCGTAGTCGAAAAATTTTCTATCGAGAACGTAACCTAAACCCTTGATGTTCGGCTGGACAACTGTGCTGTCGGGAGCGATCAGCTTGAAGTTCCTGATTTCGGCTGCCACAAATTTCTTGTGGGGCTGAATGAACTGGACAAGCCCTTCATGGTCGACGGCTTCGCCGCATCGGACTGGCACGCCGATTTCCCGATCTTTCTCGAGGACTAAAACTTTTGCGCCTCCCATCGCGGCGTATTTTGCGGCGGTGGAACCAGCCGGACCTCCCCCGACAACAATTACATCATAAGAATCTTTCATACCGCCGCCTTCAGTCTCACTTTTTCATTTTTGAATTCGAAAACTTCGAACGGGCAAGCCCATTCGCATTTTCTGCAGTTGGTACAGATCTCATGCTCTATAGAGATGCGGTTTTCTGTCAGGTCGATGCAATTTTCCGGACATACGCCGACGCAGCAGCCGCAGAGATCGCATTTGTCTTCGTGTATTTCAATCATTTTTTCTCTCCATCAATCTCCAAAGGCGACTCGCCTTGGCGAGGTCCTTCGGATACATCGAAAATTCGGATTGTCTGTTCGTCGTAAGTAAGATAATCTTTTGCCCAGCGTGTGAAATCGTAAGGCAACGGATAATATAAGCCAACTCCGCGAACGTAAATAGTTCCTTCGTCATCGTAAACTTTTCCGCTTGCCTCCCAGAAGCCGCGCATTTCTTTTACGAATTCGGATTCAATCGTATAGGTCTTTCCGAGTGGCGTTTCTTTTAGAAATCTTATTTCCAGCTTCACTGTTTTACAGAATTTGTGAAATCTGAAAGTAGCCGCCCAGCCCATTGATTCATCAAGGATAGTGGAGAAAATGCCGCCGTGCACAAAATTCTCGTAACCCTGAAATTCCTTTGAGGGCTTGAATGTCGAAAAGACCTTGCCATCCTTCACCGAGAAACGTTGTTGGGGACCAGAAGGGTTTGTCTGGCTGCACGCAAAACAGCCGTCGTAGTACGGAAGCAAATTCTTTTCCATCACAGTGTCAGATATAATGTCGTGTGTGAAACAAACAATGGCAACCTAATATGCCGCTGATGACGCGGATGATACGGGTCGACGGAAGAGATGTGGAACAATCAGTGTCATCTGTGTTATCCGTGTGCTATTGCTTTTTTCCAACTTAGTCTCGGTTTTGCCAATTTATGAAGTTTAGATAAAATCAAATGAGTGACACCATTGGTTACGAATTTCTAAGGTTGTCGAAATATTGTTCGAGCAGTTCTTTGTCGCGATAAGTCTGAGAAAGAATTTGTTTCCGGTTAACCAATTCCTGGTATTGCTGATCGAAATCGTCAGTCGGGAGACTTTTTTTCTCCGCGTCGGTCGTCTTTGAGTTCAATAATTTCAATTCCTGTTCGATTTGTTCAAGCTCGAATGAGATCAGAAGTTGGGCGATCCATTTTAGATAGTTCGGTGTTTCGCTTTCCGGTCTGATTTCTTCCCACCAAACCTTACTCCTTTGCGGTGCGGCAAATGCCAGCTCTGCGAAAGACTTGCGGACCTCTTCGGTCGAAAGTTCGTCGATGACAGCTGAGGGTGCATTTCCGGAGCGGCGGGCGTCTATGATTTTGCCTATTATTTCCTTGCTGATGGGGTTCAGTATTTCCAACTTGTCGATTTGATTCGCAATCACTTCGAAAAGGGATTCATCAACATTGAGGAGCAGGCTTATCAGATCACGATCAGCCGTCGCAAGACGAAGTGATGAAGCTTTTTGGATTCCACCGCCGCTTTGGCCGACTATTCTATGCTGCGATGATTTTCTTCTTCTGAGTTCTTGATAGATCGACTCTTCGCGCAGCCCGAACTTGTTTGCCAGGTCTTTCACATAGAGATTTACTTTTATTGCGTCGTTGATCTTTGACAGTGACTCGACAATCGATTGAATTATTGAAATTTGATTCCGTGAAGAATCCGCTCGACGTGTCAGAAGGGAAGCTTTGAATTCAACTATGTTCATCGCATCACGGATCAGTTTCATGAATTCTTCATTGCCGCGCGAAAGAACAAACGTATCCGGGTCTTCGCCTGACGGAAGCTCGACTATGTAAACGTTCATTCCTTGTTCGAGGAGAATATCCGACCCGCGCAGCGTCGCGTCCTGCCCTGCTGTATCTGCGTCGTAAACCAGATAAACATTCTGTGTGTAACGTGAAATGTATTGGATTTGCTCCGCTGTCAAAGCTGTTCCGCTCGAAGCAACTGCGTTTTTTATTCCTGATTGATGCAGCGCGATCAGGTCCGCGTAACCTTCGACAAGTATAGCGGCATCTTTTTCGATGATCACATCTTTAGCTTGGAAAATTCCGAACAGCGTTCTGCCCTTTGTGTATGCGGCTGTCTCCGGCGAGTTTATGTATTTTGCCTTCTCATCTTCTTTCAATGTCCTGCCGCCGAATGCGATTATCCTTCCACTCGGTGAATGGACGGGGAACATCACGCGCGCTCTGAATCGGTCGTAGTAACCTGAGCCATCCTGCCGTCCCAATATCAGTCCGGACTTCTCCGCGTCTTTTTCGTTGATGCCTTTTCGTCTCAGAAAATTCAGAAGGCCATCCCATCGGTCGGGCGCATACCCAAGCTTGAACTTTTCAATTGTCTCGTCGGTGAATTGTCTTTTTTCCCGCAAATATGACAACGCGGCGGCGCCTTCATTCGAATGCAGCATGTCGGTGTAATATCCGGCAGCGGTATTGTTAATTTCTAAAACTTCATCTACTTCGTTTTGTTTGCCGCCGGAGAAAGAAGGGAGCGAAATGTTCGCGCGTGCTGCGAGCTGGCGCAGTGCCTCACCAAAAGAAATCCTTTCATACTGTGTCAAGAAAGTGAAAACATTCCCTCCGACTCCGCAGCCGAAACAGTGGTACAAACCTTTTTCGCGATTCACGGTGAACGACGGTGTCTTCTCGGTGTGAAAAGGGCAGAGTCCGAGATAATTCTTCCCACGTTTTTGAAGACGGACGTATTGAGAAATTATGTCGACGATGTCTGTCGCTTGTCTAACTGTCTCTACTACGCTGTCGGAATTGAACCTTGTCATTATCAATAATCAATTTTCAATTACCAATAAACAATGCCGATTTGTCCCTCGACGATTTTCGATAATTGATCATTGCTCATTGATAGTCGCTCGTTGTTTTAAGAAACTTAATCAAGTGTCCGATGAGATTCAATCTTGTCCACAGGATCTCGCCTTGGCGAGTCACCTTCGGAGAGCTTCGGACGAATGTCTTCTCGCGACGATATGTCTCGTCACAAAATGACGCTTCAATTTTCTTGAATATTATTCGCATGGGTTATAACTTTTCACAGCATGATAGATAAGTCGCTTCTCATCGTTTCGCGGACGCCGCTCCCAAAGGAAGTCAAAGCTAATCTTGTTCCGCCCTTGACTCACGAAGAAGCTGCCGAGTTTCACGCGTCTCTTCTTTTCGACATTGTTGAGAGAGCCGCACTTCATTTGCACGCACAGCCCTATGTTTATTTTGATCCTGCGGATTCGCGGGCCGATTTTGAGCACGTCTTCAGACACGCAAATTTCGAGTATAAATTGAAGCCTGCCTTAGGAAGTAAATTTTCCGACAAAATTGCAAATGCTGTCGACAATGTTTTTTCTGACGGTGCTAAAAAGCTCATCTATCTCGATGTCGATGCGGCAATCGTGCCGCTTCAAACGATAAAATATGGATATGAATTGCTGAGTCTCGATGACGATGTCGTTGTACTCGCTCCCGATAATGCAGACCAGCTTTATCTTGTAGGTTTGAAGAAACCTCATATCCAGATATTCGATTCGTTGAATGCGAAAGATCCGTTTGAAGTTGCGATAAAGATTTCTTCGCCTCTTTCAGCGATGCTGTTCACACTCGGGAGATTTCAAGGTGTCCGCGATCTCGGCAGTCTCAGGAGACTTTATAACGCATTCATCAGAAATGCTCAGATGATTGAACACGCCCGCCGTACGACCGACTTCTTGAACGGTCTAAAGGAAAAATACGGCGAGCTTTGATGAAGGTAGGTATTTTCGGCGGGACATTTAATCCACCGCACATGGCGCATCTGGTGGCGGCAGAGAGTGTGCGCGACCACTTGAAGTTGGACAAAGTGATCTTCGTTCCTGCTGCGCTTCCCCCTCACAAGATCAAAGAAGAAATAATTCCTGCCGAGCACCGCTTGAAGATGGTTAGGCTCGCGATCAGCGATAACCCGCTTTTTGAATTGTGCGACATGGAATTGCATAGGACCGGTCCGTCATACACGATAGAAACCGTTTTGGAATTGAAGCGGAAATTTTCCAAGGACGATTTCTATTTGATTATGGGAATTGATCTCCTGATTGATTTCGACAAATGGAAAAAACCCGACAAGATTCTGGAAGAGTGCAGAGTAGTAGCGATGAATCGTCCGGGTTTTGACCTTGCAATGGTTGACAAAGACTTACTGCTTCGAGTCGAGCTTGTCAACATTCCGAGCGTCGATGTTTCATCAACGAGCATTCGCAGGAGAGTGAAGTCCGGCAGGTCTATCAAGTATTTGGTTTCTCCGGCAGTGGAAAAATATATCTACTCAAATTCCATTTACTTATAAGTTGTTGCATGACAGTAGATTGGAATTGCATCGAGCGAATTTTATATTACTAAAAATCAGTTTGTGTAACTTTGAAATGGAGTCATAAGTGATGAAAAAGTACAGAATACTGGCATCGTTGGTTGCCGCTATTGCTGTTAGCTTTGCATTCGTCGGCTTTCAGTGCTCATCAGCAGAGTTGACGAGCGCGAAGCTTTATATGCAAAGAAGCGAGTGGAACCAGGCTGAAGTGCATCTTGAAAAAGAAGTGCAGAACAATCCACAAGACGAAGAAGCCTGGTATTTATTAGGAAGAGTCCGGGCTGAAAAGCAGAACTGGTCAGGAATGCTGGATGCTTTCCAGCATGCCCTCAAGCTTTCAGACGTGCATAAGAAAGACATTGACGCAGTCACTGAACATTACTGGGTACAATTCTACAATACCGGAACAAAGTATCTGCAAACCGCAAAGGATTCCGCGTCGTATTATGGTAAGGCAATCGCTGCGTTCAATACCGCTATTCTTCTCGAACCGGACAGTGCGATGAACTACAGAGGTTTGGCTTACACTTATCTTAACATGGGTGCGACGGACAGTGCTATTGCACCGTTGACGACTCTTTGGACAAATAGCAAAGATAAGGAAGCCGGAAAGTTTCTTGGCGAAATCTATTTCGAGAATGGCGAGAAACTGAAGCAAGATTTTGAAAATGACAATAGCGACAAGTTGAACAACTTGAAAAAGGTTACCTCGATTGAAAAAGGCATGAGTGAGGAAGATGTCGCCAGCACACTCGGCCAACCCGACCAAAAGAAGACGGAAGAACCGCCGAAAGTGAAAGGGAGGGCGAAGGTCATCGGAAAGACGCTTCCAAAGGAAATATGGATTTATAAGACTTATGGTTTGACGCTGACATTTGAGGACAACACGCTGAAAGAAAAGCAGGTCGATTTCGTTTACAATCCCGACATCGATTCTACGAAATACCAATTGGCTTTGGTGCAGTTCAATAAGGCATTGGACATACTCATTCCCGCGAACAAATTGTATCCCGAGGACCAGAGCATAATGACCGAGTTAACAAACTGCTATATCGCCGCCGACAAGACAGATCAGGCAGCGGAAGCGTTCAAGATTGCCGCCGCTAAAAATCCCGACAATAAGGACTTCCAGTACAATTACGGTGTAATACTTCTTAAATCGAATGACTTTGCGGGTGCGATCAGCCAGTTTGAGAAGACGTTGAAAATCGATCCCGAGTATTGGAATGCAGTTTACAATCTTGGAGCAACTTACGTTAACTGGGGCGTGCAAATCCAAGACAGCGCTTCGCAAAACAGCGACCCGGATTCGTTACGCAAGGCGGTCAGCGCGAAGTTTGAAAAAGCGCTGCCTGCTCTTGAGAAATTTGCGAGCCATAAATCAAACGATCCAAATCTTTGGGAGCTGCTCGCAAAAGTCTATGCTTACCTTAACAACGTGCAGAAGGCACAGGAAGCAATTCAGAAAGCAGATTCGTTGAGACAGGTACACTGAAATATTTTCGGAAATTTTTGAAATGCCGCCGTGCGAGTTGAAAGTAACTGCGTGGCGGCTTTTCTTTTACCCTTGCAGAACTCAAATAACGCAGGTCAGTTGATGAAGCTTGAGACGAAGCTTGTGCACAGTGGGGAAAATAATTCCAGTTCCGGATTGAAACCCGTTGCCGAACCCATTGTGTTATCCACAAATTTCAAGTTCGATTTCCTTGGTGAGGAAAAGGAATTTCAATACTCTCGCGTTGGGAATCCAAATCGTTCGATGCTTGAACGCAAACTTGCCGAGATAGAATTTGGCGTCGCCGCATTTGCCTTCTCGAGCGGAATGGCTGCCATTTCGAGTGTTATTCAATCGCTCCCCGCTAATTCAATGATTCTAAGCCCTCGTGATTTGTACGGCGGGAGTTTCCACGTTTTTGAAACTTACTTCAGACCGCTCGGTTACAAATTCCATTATGCGGATAATATCCTTGCCGCATTGGAAGAGCAGTCGCGGCATGGTCGGAAGGTCTCTCCGCCAAAGGCGGACGACTCGGCGCGGCGAGATCTCGCGGAAAAGATCGATCTAATATTTGTTGAATCGCCGACAAATCCGTTCCTGAAGATTATAGACTTGAAACGATTGTCAATCCTTGCTCACAAAATCGGAGCAATGGTTTGTGTCGACAACACATTTGCGACGCCGTCGCTGCAAAATCCAATTCTGCTTGGCGCTGACATTGTCGTGCATAGTGCTACAAAATTCTTGGGTGGACACAGCGACATCACTGCCGGCGCGGTCGTAGTGAAATCCGCGGAGTTTGGAAAGAGAATTGGCTTCGTGCAAAAATCTTTGGGAGCGGTGCTTCCTCCGTTCGATTCCTTTTTGCTCGCAAGGTCGATACAGACATTGGATGTCAGAGTTCGACGCCAATCTCAAAATGCAAAAGCGATCGCGGAGTTCTTGAAGCGGAATAAAAAGATAGGAGAAGTTTATTATCCGGCGTTTGAGTCGGAGTTTAAGAAGACCGATCAGATGAAACTTCCCGGAGCTGTTGTAACAATCGAGCTGAAGAGCTATTCTCAAGCGAAAACCTTTACGAAGAATCTCAAGTTGTTCAAGATTGCAGAAAGTCTCGGCGGAGTTGAAAGTATAGTAAATCATACGTGGTCGATGAGTCACGATGTCATGCCGCCGAAAGTTAAAGAAGAGATGGGCATCACGAAAGGGACATTAAGACTTTCGATCGGCATAGAAGCCGAGGAAGATTTGATAGAAGATCTTGAATTCGCACTCTCAAAAATTTAGGAGTTGAAAATGCCAGAAGATAAGAATGTTCCACAGCAGATTAATATTGAATTGGGTGAGAAGGAAGCGGAGGGGATTTACTCTAATCTTGCTATCATTTCTCATTCACCCGCGGAATTTATAGTTGATTTTACCCGTCTTTTGCCAGGTGTACCGAAGGCAAAAGTATTTGCAAGAATAATTATGACGCCGCAGCACGCAAAGATGCTTCTCAGCGCCCTCCGTGAAAACGTCGAGAAATACGAGCACAATTTTGGAGAGATAAAAGTCTTCGCAGGTCCTGTTCCATCTTCTCCATTCGGTTTCCAGCCTCCGGGCGCATGATCAAGCAACTTAGCTCTCAGCTGATAGCTGACTGCTGATTTCTATTGTGACCTGAAACAAGTTTTCTTAGGTAACCAGGAGGTAGTTTTAAACGTCAGCGGACTGCCGCGGGCAAGAAAAGTTTCATCAAAAAGAAGGAGTTCAGAATGAAGAAGGGACTGTTAGTTTTGCCGGTCATAGTTTTACTTCTGACATTTTGGGGTTGCTCAAAATACAAGGTTGCGTCATTTGTAATGCCAACATGGGGTACACAATTTAGTGCCCCGCTCTTTAATCATACTTACACACTTGGAGACCTTCTTGGAAAAGACACGGTGATGGTCTCTAATGGTGATACGACTTACATTCGCACAATATGGCCTGCGGGCGTCTTGGCAATATCCAAGAATCAACCAATTAATAGCGTTATAGTCGGCAATAACTTGAAGATAGGAGCAATCCCCACGGTGAACGTTGCGCAAAGTGCGGGAACTTTTGTTGTCAATCCTCCTGCACCAATATCGTTCACAATGAAGTTGAGCAAAGTAATGGACACGACAGGCATTATTGGGAGGACCGTCCCGATAGCACCGCCGATTCCCACATTCAGCGATACGCTGCAGCCAAAGACTCCATTTAGTCAATTCAGGTCGGTGACTATCAGCAGTGCCAATCTATCGGTGAAAGTGGAGAATGGTTACCCAGCACGGATTAATCTTCCAAATGGGTTGACAGTGACGGATACGGTTGGAACCACGCTATTCACGATACGAGTCCCGGGGGATACGCTCGGTGCTTATGAGACGTACTCAACGAATCGGACGATTTCGAGCGTTACCTTGCCGAATAATCCGAAGGTTCAATTGACCGTGAATTCCCCTGGAACCACATCTCCAACGAAGGTGAGTTCAGATACATTGGTTGCTGTGGCTTTAGCATTGTCAAATATAAAAGTCTCTTCTGCTGAAGCGATCATTCCTGCTCAAGCGCCAATTGTCATTGATAAAAGTTTGGGACTTGTTGACTCTAATAAAATTTCCTCGGCAAGCATCAAAAGCGGAACTATGGATATAAATATCCGAAATGGTTTTGACTTGAGCAGCCAAATTCAATTGGTAATAAACAATCTAAAAGACCCAAACGGCAATCCACTCACATTAAACGTGAATCTTGACAGCGTCGGCAACAAGCTCAATCCAAATCCGGGAAGTCAGTACAGTCAGCAAATCTCGTTGGCAAATTGGAATATGGATCTCCGCGATTCCTATGGCAATCCAACGGACTCCATTTCATATTCCGTAACCGCAACAATTCCAGGCTCCGGCGGCCAGTACGCAACAATATCGAATACGGATTCAATCAGAGCCAGTCTGAGCCTTTCAAACCTTCAGATCAGCTCGCTGACCGGAATCGTGCATTTGAAAAATCCTATCAGCATACCGACGGACACTCAAAAAATAGACCTTGGAGATTTTCGCAAGAAGTTCAGCGGTTCTTTGACGTTCAGCGATTCTACGCAGCTTGCGCTGAAAATATTTATGTCTGGTGGGTTTCCATTCAAAGCACATCTCAGCATTACTCCTCGTAATAGTTCGACGAACACTACAATTACAGATTCTGTTTCAGTAGACCAGATACTATATCCAGGTCCGCAAGGGAATGTGGTCTTGCTGGGACAGAGTTTTGTTAGGGTGTTGAATTTGTTTACAGGTGCAACCGCAAATTTGCCGGATGAACTGATTATCAGTGGAAATGTGATAATGAATCCCACTTATGTGACCGGGACGATCACGAGCAGTGATTCCGTGTACGGTGCTGCTTCCATTTTGTTGCCGTTTGATCTGGGGATTGCTAATGCCCAATATTCTGATTCTACAGACAAACCGGTGTTCACCTCGGATGTTAATAAGAAATTAGATCAGGTTGACAGCGGTCAAGTGGTTTTCGAAATAAACAATGGACTTCCGCTGGGTATTAAATTCTCAGCGCAATTGATCGATACTTTGACCCATCAGGTTCTGTTGAACCTTCCTAAAACGGGACCGCTGGACATCTTGCCAGCTACAGATTTTAATTCTGATGGATCGGTGAGGACTCCGATGTTCAGCAGGAACGCTATTTCTCTAACCGGTAATGATGCAAAGCTGTTTCCAAAAGCATACATGAAATTTAATTTCAATGTGGCAACTTCGCCGGGTCACCAGACGGTTTTGTTTACGAAAAACAACAAAATCACCTTGAAGGCTTATGGAAATTTTGCCTTCAAAGTGCAACAAAGTGCGTTCAAATGAGGAGAGGCGACATGTCCAAAGGATCCTTCGGAAAAAAGATAATAGCTCTTTCAGTTCTCTTTCTGCTGCCGCTCCTGGATGCGAACGCTCAGCAGATAGCCAGCGGCAGGCTGATTTCTCTCGGCGGTCTGTCAACTTCGATTTCAACCGACGTCGATGCAATAGGAACGAATCCCGCAAACTTGGCAGCGCTTTCTAGGGGGAATGTTGTCATCGAGTTTGCGCCGATTAGTGTGAGCGTCGGTTCGGATTTTCTTAGTTTGCAGCTTTATAACGATTATTTTACCGGGACCGGTCAAACAGACAGCGCAGGAAATAACATAGGCACATTTCTCACCCCGTCGGACAAGCAGAAAATCCTCGATGCATTCCCAGACGGTGTGGGGAACGTGCGCTTTAATACCGATATCCGAGTTCTTGCTGTGTCAGTTAGAGGCGCCAACTACGGTGTTAGCGTTTCGATAGATGAAAAAATCGGAGGAAAAATTTCGCTTCCGAATTCTATCTTATTCCCGTTAAATGGGAATCCACCCGGCTCGACTATTTCCTGGAATGACATGGGGGCAAAATCGTGGTGGTATAGAAGTTATAATGTGGATTACGCCATGAAAATTCCGCATATGGTTTTTGTCCCAAAGGAAATTGCCAACGATTTTTCATTCGGCGCCGGCGTAAAATATGTGACTGGATTTAGCTACGCTTTCATGCGGAGCACGAATACTTCGCTTTACACTGACTCGACGAACTATGCTTATACCGTAAATATGGGATTTAACGGCACAAGAGCCGGTTTGATCAGTAACGTCATCTCCAAGTCCGCGAAAAGTGCGGTCGGAGACACTGTCGTCAATTTTGATCCGCTTAGCCCTGCCGGCACGGGTTTCGGCTTCGACCTTGGCGCGTCGGCAAGAATTATGGGATTCATCAAAGTCGGAGCAAGTTTCACCGACATAGGTTCAATTTCCTGGTCTAAAAATGTGGTCACCACAACGGGCGACACGTCCTTTACTTTTGCAGGCTTTTCTCCTGCGCCTAACAATGTTCCAAATGCGACAAGTAACCTTGACAGTTTAAAAAATGCTTTTAACGATTATTTCAAAAACAAAGATCAAGCCGGTTCGAATTTTTCGACATCCCTTCCGACCAAGTTCAACCTCGGCGCTTCTGTTCAGCTCGACGAACTTTTCCCGATGATTCCGGGCCAACTGTTAGTTGGCGTGGATTACCATCAAGGGTTGAACAAATCTTTCAACAACTCGACAAATCCTGAATTTATTCTCGGTGCAGAATGGAAGCCGATAGGGATCTTGCCAATCAGAACCGGACTTGGCTTTGGCGGTGCTTTCGGATTCAGGTGGTCTCTGGGCTTTGGAATCGATCTGCCATTCTGGGATATCGATTTGGGAGTCGGAACGTTCAATGCAGTGGTTGCACCATACGCTGCGAAGAGTGTTTCCATTGTGCTCAGCGTTGCCAAGTTCAGATTCTGACTGCGATAATCTATAGACTTTCTTAAGCGCATCTTCTTCAATCTCTACCGGGTTTGATTCCCCGCCGCTCGCGGCGTTGTCATTCCCTTATGTTCTCAGCGGGAATCTATTTGTGGATGCCCGATAGAAACGTTCGGGCATGACAGGATACCTCGCCGCAAGCGGCGAGGTAATTCAATAGGCTGATAGAGTTGGCCGGTTGAAATGTTCTCGAAGAGTTACAGAAGATGGTCCTCTAATTTTGTGTAGCACAAATGAGATTGGATGTCTGTAAATTTATGTTCGTTGCATAAAAAGGGGCGCTTACTTAACTTTTCCAGAATCAATCTTCAAAAGGAGATGACAATGGCTTACCAACCTAAACCACCCGAAGGATGGCTTAAAACTAATCTTAAGTATACCAAACAAAGTGGAAGCTGGGCGTGGATTCTTCATCGCATCACCGGACTTGGTCTCACCGCGTATATCTATTTGCACATCATCGCGCTGACTTCGCTCACCAAAGGCGCAAAGGCGTTCGATGATGAGATGAAACTTTTTACCACACCGGTCTTCAAGGTTCTTGAGTGGCTTTTGTTTTCGCTCGTCATTTATCACGCCTTCAACGGAATCAGAATTGTTTTAGTTGATTGGGCAAACGGAGCGAGATATCACAAGAAAATTCTGACCGTAGTTTACGGACTCGGAATTGTTCTCTTTATCGGAATGGGTTTCCTCATGTTCAGGGAACCGATTACCAACATGTTTGCTTCAATAAGGTGAGGTGAAAAATGTATAAGCATACAGGTTCACGCGGAAGCGGTGCACCGGGCTGGGTACTTCAAAGAATCACAGGTATTCTACTCGTCGTTGTTGTAATCGGACATTACTTCATCATGCATGCCGATCCGGCGAGCGGCCACACATACTCCGCAGTTCTCGAAAGAATGCATCACCCGTTTTGGAAAATGTTCGACCTTACATTTATCACCGTCGGATTGTGGCACGGCTTGAACGGGACGTGGGGAATTTTCCGCGACTACGAATTAAAGCCGGCTGTCAGTTTGACAATTTACGGAATCATCATCCTGTCGGGAATTGCTTTCTGGGTTCTCGGTGTGAACACTATTCTTTCGTTTTAAAATGAAAAGGAAATTGTGATGATCAAACATCAATATGATGTATTAATAGTCGGTGCGGGAGGCGCGGGACTTCGGGCGGCGCTTGAAATTCCCGAAGGCTTCAGCTGTGCCGTGTTGTCGAAAGTATCTCCGACTCGCTCGCATACGGGAGCCGCACAGGGCGGAGTCGGAGCAGCTCTCGGAAATGAAGAGGAGGATAGCTGGGAATGGCACATGTTCGATACAGTGAAGGGAAGCGATTATTTGGGGGATCAGGATGCGATTGAAATAATGACCAAAGACGCGATTCGCGCTGTCATAGAACTTGAACACATGGGAATGCCTTTTTCGCGGACTCCCGAAGGTAAAATTGCACAGCGCAGGTTTGGCGGGCACACGCGACCGGAAAATCCGAATGACCCGGATTCAAAGCGGGTTGCGGTGAAGCGTTCGTGCTACTCCGCAGATCGCACGGGCCACGTCATGCTCCATACGCTTTATGAAAATTGCTTAAAGCAAAAGGTCCAGTTCTTCTCGGAATATTTTGTTACCGATTTGATCATGTCCGCAGGTCAACGACTTGACTCGTCGAGATCCTCTGGACAGGGAAATGTCTGTGTCGGACTCGTTGCGCTCGACATCGCGACGAGCGAAGTGCACGTTTTCCATGCGAAGGCAGTAATGCTTGCGACCGGCGGTTACGGCAGAATTTTCAGAATTACTTCCAATGCTCATGTCGGTACAGGCGACGGCTTTGCATTTGTTTACAACAACGGCTTGCCCCTTGAAGATATGGAATTTGTTCAGTTTCATCCGACAGGCTTGTGGAAATTAGGAATTCTCATTTCAGAGGCGGCTCGCGGCGAAGGCGGAATACTGTTGAACAATAAAGGCGAGCGTTTCATGGAACGCTACGCGCCGACCGTAAAAGACCTTGCGCCGAGAGATATGGTGTCGCGCGCAATTCTCACGGAGATCCGTGAAGGACGCGGATTCAAGGGGAGCGACGGAACGTATTACGTCCAACTCGATGTAACTCATTTGCCGAAAGAAGTGATTGATGACAAGCTTCCGGAGATAACCGGTTTTGCGCGAACTTATCTCGGTGTCGAGCCGACCAAAGAGCCAATTCCAGTACAGCCTACAGCACACTATGCGATGGGTGGAATTCCGACGACCGTGGACGGGGAAGTGATCAAAGATAAGAAGAGCACGAAAGTACCGGGATTGTACGCCGCCGGCGAAGCCGCTTGCGTGTCGGTACATGGCGGGAATCGTTTAGGAACAAACTCACTTCTCGACATCATCGTTTTTGGCCGAAGAGGTGGGAAAGCGATTGCTAAGTTTATCAAGGACACAGACTTTGCCCCGCTTCCGAACGATGCGGCCGAGAGGACTGTTTCCACGATAGACAGAATAATGAACTCGAAAGGGAAAGAAAAGGTTGGTGCCCTTCGCATGGAGCTTCAGGAAAAGATGATGGAGAAGGTGGGAATTTTCAGGAACGAAAAAGATCTGAAAGAGATGACTTCTGAGATAAAGAGCCTGCGAGAACGTTACCAGGAAGTCTCGATCGACGATAAAGGGAAAGTCTTCAATACTGATTTGATGGAGGCGATCGAACTCGGAAACTTGATTGACACAGCCGAGCCGATCATCTACGGCGCTTTGGTCAGACAAGAATCCAGAGGCGCGCATTCACGTGAAGATTTCCCGAACAGGGACGATAAGAATTGGCTCAAGCACACTCTTATCTATAAAACGGATGGAGCACCGAAAGTGGATTACAAACCGGTTTCCATCACGCGTTTCCAGCCGAAAGAAAGAAAGTATTGAAAGGAAAGCGGAAAAAATGAAAGTCACTCTGCGTATACAAAGATACAATCCCGAAAAAGACAGTGAGCCTTATTACCAGGAATTTTCGTTGGAAGTTGACGACGACAAAGAAAGAATTCTTGATATCCTTCATCGTGTGAAATGGCAATATGATGGTACACTTGCGTTTCGCCGCTCATGCGCGCACGGCGTTTGCGGTTCCGACGGAATCAGAATCAACGGCAGGAACAGGCTTGCGTGCTCAACTCTTCTGAGAGACGTGAATTACAGGAAGCCGATCGTGATCGAGCCGCTTCCTTCGATGGCGATAATCAAAGACCTCATTGTCGATATGTCTGATTTCTACAAGAAGTACGAAGCTGTGAAGCCGTACCTCACCAGCAATGCACCGCCTCCTGAGAATGAGCGGCTGCAAAGCAATGAAGACGCCGAGAAATTATTTGAATCTGCAAAATGCATCCTCTGCGCTTGCTGTACAACTTCGTGCCCGTCAACATGGTCCGACGGCAATTACATCGGTCCGGCAGCGCTCTTGAAAGCTTACAGGTTCGCCTTCGACACTCGCGACGATGCAGCTGACGATCGGTTAGATGTGATCGATACTCCGGATGGAATCTGGAGATGTCACACGATCTTCAATTGTGTCGAAGCGTGCCCGAAGGAGATAAACCTGACGTGGCACATTTCACAGTTGAAGAAGCGTCTCGCTGAACGGGAGATGTGACGTAGGACGAGATTCATCTCGTCAGGAGGAGGACAGTCGAACTAAAGTTCGACGCACGTTTTGACGTAGGACGAGATTCATCTCGTCAAGATGGAGGTAGTTGAACTACATCGCATGGATTTTCATGAATGAACAAAAGATATTTTACCATCGGCATTTGCCTCATTGGCATCCACCAGGGGCTACGTATCATGTTGTTTTTCGGCTGGCAGGGTCGCTGCCGAAAGAAGTGGTTGAAGAACTTCGAAATGAAAGCGAGGCGGCGACTGGAGAGGATCAAGGATGAGAAGGAAAAAGAACGTCTCCTCAATGAACACGACTGGACCTATTTCAAGAAGTTCGATGCCTTATTAGATTGAGGGACCTTTGGGCCGACATGGCTTAAACAGCCGCAAATTGCTATAACTGTGAAAGAAGATCTCCATTGCCGGGATGGAAAAGCGTGTGACTTGCTGGCGTATTCTATAATGCCGAATCATGTTCATGTAGTGTTTAAGCTTGTAAGACAAGATTCATCTCCTGCAGAGGAGAACGGTCGAGCTGAAACTCGACCTACTACATTTCCTGTGACCAACCTTCTAAGACTCATTAAGGGAGCCACTGCTCGAATTTGCAACGACTTGCTTTATCGCTCCGGTGCTTTCTGGCAACACGAGAGTTATGATCACGTCATCCGAAGTAGCCAAGAGCTTGAGCGAACCATTTGGTACGTTTTGAATAATCCGGTGAAAGCGGGTCTTGTCAACTCTTGGAAGGAATGGGAGTGGACCTATTGCAAACCGGGCATGATAGATTTGATGTAGGACGAGATTCATCTCGTCAAGATGGAGGACAGCCGAACTGAAGTTCGACGTATGTTTTTGCAAATCCCTTTCTCATTCCTGCTTAACTCTTTATATTTAATCATGTTGAAAAAAATAGCTATAGCATCGATTATTCTCCTGGCTGCGACTTCTGTGTCTTTCGCGCAGGATACTCAAGTTGACTCCGATCTAAAATTCGGACTCGAGTTGTTCAAGAATAAGATGTACGATCTTGCAGAAGAACAATTCAGCAAGTTTCTCCAGCAATATCCGACTTCTCCGTCCGCTGGGCAGGCAAGGTATTATCTGGCTATGTCGCAGTTCGACCAGAACAAGTTTTCAAACGCGGCGAATAATTTCCAGACTTTTGCGGTGCAGTTCCCAAACGATCCGCTCGCGCCGACCGCTTGGGTGAACGCAGGCGAGTCGTATGCAAAAGTTGACGACTACGCAAATGCCGGCCTGTCTTATGAAAGGCTTAGAGTTTTTTATCCGAAAGATCTTAGAGCTCCCGACGCGCTTCTCAAAGCGGCAAAGTATTTTGAATTAGCCCACGACACCGCCCGCGCCGAAATTTCTCTTCTGACCGTTGTGCAGGATTATTCCACCACGTCAAGCTACTTTGACGCGACGCTGCAGCTTGGAAATTTATATTTCAATTCCGGACACTTGCTGAAGGCAGAAAACCAATACAAGGCGCTTCTCGCCACCGATAATGATTCCGTGCGCGTGATGGGGCTTCTTGCGCTCGGCAAGTTGAACATGATGCGCGGAATGCCGCTGCAAGCCGGGAAATATTTCGACGATGCGTCCCAGCTTAACATTGCGCCGCAGAGTTTTGACGCGCTTCTCGAAAGCATCGAGATAGACCTCGATGCAGGAAATTTTACGCTCGCGCTTCAACGCGCAAAACAGATTGATGTTTCTAATTTAACATCGGCTCAGGCCGGGAAGCTCGAGTACGAAAAAGGATATGCCGAGCTCGGACTTGGGGACAATGCGTCGTTCAAGAACCGGTTCAGCAAGCTAAAAACTTTGCCGGCTAAATACAGAATAAGAATAGCTTCGCTTCTTAACACGAAGAACAAATACTTGGATGGCCTCTCACTTCTCAAGAACTTGCCCGCAAGCGACGCGACTGAACCGACATTAAGCCTGTACGCGGAGCTTGCTTTCCGGGCAGGGAAGATGCGGCTTGCCGATTCTCTCCTCGCGCTGTCAATCGTGCATTCGAAAACTCCAAAGGCAAAAAGCGTCGTAGGGTTGTTGAACATAGATGACCAATTTCTTAAGAACGGTGAAAAAATCAGGAAAACATTTTCACAGTACGAAGATGCTTTGAAAACCAGAGCTGATGCTTTCTTGTTTTATAGGGCGCGTTCGGAAGAGAGCACAGGGAATTACGGAAACGCCGTCAATGATTATCAAGAGCTTGTCAACAAATATCCCGAGTCGGATTACGCCGCCGCCGCCGACAGCGCATCGAACTATATTTTGAATTTTAAAGATGTCAATTACCACGATGCGGTCGTCAGTTTGGCAGATATACTTCTTGAGCAGGGCTTGTCTTCTACCGGCAGAAGCAATGCAATGATGCAGCTCGGCAGTCTTTTCGAAAACGAGTTGAAGGATTACAGCAAAGCCGCCAGGGTTTATGAGCAGCTCGCTTCTATTTCAACCGGCGACACGATGAGAGTCGCACAATACTTGCTTGCGGGGACACTTGAGAAGATGTCCGGCGGGAAAGTTGACGAGAATTCGAGGAGCTATTCGATTTACAAGAAACTTTCTTCAGGCATTTTTAATGATTCGATTTCCGAAAGGTCGCTGTTGAAAGTCATAGAGTCACAGGATGCCTCCGGCGATTCTGTCGCTGCGGAAAATTCTGCTCTCAGTTTCCTCAAGCGTTTTCCGAATTCAAGTTTTGCATCGAATGTTTACTATATTTTGGCGAAAACATTGTACAACACCGGCGCTTACCACGACGCGATCGCTCAAGCCGCGCTCGCGGATTCTTTGCCGGAAGCTCAGCTGATACTTGCACAATCCGAGATCGCGATCGATTCTTTGAACGATGCCAAGACAACTCTCGAAAACCTTTTCAGTACCCAGCCGCCCAAGAAGTTTTTGGATGAAGGCCAGCTTCTTTACGCCGGGCTGTTGAAAAAGATGAATGTTGATGCCGAACAGGCTTATTTGGAACTATTGCAGGAACTTGTGCCTTCGACTTACAAAGACGATGTAGCAATG
Source organism: Bacteroidota bacterium (assembly GCA_023381615.1). Taxonomy (GTDB): domain Bacteria; phylum Bacteroidota; class Ignavibacteria; order Kryptoniales; family JAKASW01; genus JAKASW01. Next base: position 19,650 of record JAMCQL010000017.1, on the reverse strand, counting down.
CAGTTGGCGGATTACCTCTATACGACCGACCGTTACGACACAGCCTATTCGATCTATAAAACTATCGGCGAAGACGAACTCTGGCACAAGACTCCTTCGAGCGTCATTTATAAGATGGCATACTGCAAACTGAAAGCGGGGGACTTCAATCGGGCAAAAGACCTTTTCAAAGATGCAGCGGCAAACTCGCGCGACTCCGCTCAGATCGCCGACTCCTATTTGCAGCTTGGGAACATTTACAAATCTTTGGGCGACAAGCGGATGAGCGCGTCGTTCTTTGAGAAAGCGGGATCGAACGACATCGGAGCGCTTGTGAGCGCCGCCGAAACATATTTCAGAATGGGCGACTATCAAAACGCGGGGCAGATTTACCAGAGGATATTGAATGCCGCATCGGTGGATACCCTGCGTGCTTTTTCGGCGGCGAGATTGATCGAGATCGATTACATGACCGACAATATCAAATCAGCAGACGCGAAGGCCGCCAAATTCAAGAAGACATATCCCGATGCCGGAGATGAATATCCGGCACGATTCCTTGTCGACAAAGCCGAATATTTGATTCGCAGCAAGAAATACAGCGAGGCTCAGAAACTTCTCGACGATGTCAAGAGCGATTACGATGAGACGCGCGCTTACCCGACGGCAATGCTCGATCAAGCAAGAATCTTCGTGGAAGTCGGAGACCTCACAAAAGCCCAGACAAAATTGAAAGACCTGCTCTCGAAATTTCCAGATAGCCCCGCCGCACCGGAGGCGCATCTCGAACTCGGCAACATCTATTACGCCCAGGAAAAATATCAGGATGCGATAGACAATTTCCGCGCCATCTACATGGATTCGTTGGTAGATCGAACGATACTTCGCGATGCCATGAGCAGACTCATCAGCTCGTATGAATCCGTCGGCATGTACGACGGTGCGCTCGATATCGACAGGAAATTTATCGCGATGTTTCCGGACGACAAGTCGATCATGGACAAAAGGATAAAAGTCGGAATTCTCTACGAGGAGTTGAAATATTTCGATCAGGCATTGCTTACCTTCCAGAATTTGACCAAGGAAGCCAATCGTGATTATCAGGCGGAACTTCATTATTATATCGGTGCGATCTATGACGACAAGGGCGACTATCCTAATGCCATCCTGGAATTCCTCAATGTCCCCTATCTTGTTTCGCAAAACCCGGTGGTCGACTGGGCGGCGCAGGCTTATTACATGGCGGGAAAATGTTACGAGAAATTGAACAAGCCGAATGAAGCCATCGCGATGTACCAGAAAATTGTGGACAAGCCTAACACAGACCCGACTTTTGTAGCCGGAGCAGAACGGGAAATAAACAGAGTAAAGGCGCTGTTGAAATAATGTTTGAAAAAGAAATATCAGGTTACGCATTCAACATCACGAAGCGGTACACAGGCGAAAGCGTTCCGCTCAGCTCACTTCTGACGGATGTTGAGCTTCCCGACAGCTTCAAGAAATTTGCCGAAGCCGAAGTGGAAGAAATGATAGACAAAGAGGAATTGGGAGAGAGCAAAACCGGTCGGTTCGACCTTTCTATCCCTGATGTCCAGGCGTTATTCAAAGAGATCCGCCATGTCCTGAAAAACTCCTACTCTTTTTCGCGGGAAGAATTTTTGGAGCTTGCCGACAAAGCTTCGAAGTTTATATTCAACTATATCATCCGCCCGCAGTGGACGCTGGAAAAATTTCTCTTCAAAGGCGACAGCGAGGTTGGCAAGGCGGATGTAAACATAGCCGCGCGGTATTTCAGCGACTATTCGTATTATCCAAAGGGGATAATCGAATATTTGGACTTCCACAACAAGGAAATGCTCGATGTCGAGACGTGGAAGAAACTCCACGCGAAAATTGACGAACATCTTTTGGGTGTGCTCCCGGCGAAGGCAAGCAGTCTTACCTCGGCGCTGTTCAAACTCTTTGAGTTTTCGACCGGCGCCGACAAAGTGCCGACCGATGCGATGATACTCTTCTTCCGTGACAAATCGGCGGCGGAAATTGTCGACCGCATAGAGTTCGCAAAAGAGCTGAAGAATATCCAGTTGCTCGACTTGACGACTCTTACGATGATTCTCGAGGCGCCGTCGAAGGATGTCAGCCAAAACATCTCGGTGCTTCAAACGCCGGAAGAGCCGCCAAAAGAATTCCGTACATTTGAAAGGCAGACTGTAACCAATCCGATGCAGCCGCAGGAGCCGGTCGCTCTAAAAGAACCCGAAGCGAAGAAAGAAACTCCAGCTCAGGAGCAAGTAGCCGAAGCGAAACTGGGTGAGCCGTCGCCTTCTGCCGGGCAAAATCAGCCGTCCGAGCCGGCGCAAAAAAGTTCTTCGCCTTCAATAAGGACTTTCATGTCCGCGAAATTGGAAACCAAAATCATAAAAAAGATTTTCCGGGGAAGCAGATCCGCTTATCAGATCGCCGTTCACAAACTCAACGAAAGTCCGGACTGGAAAAGCGCGTCGAAGATTGTCGAAGGAATTTTCATAGAAAATGAAATAGACCCGTTTTCTAAATATGCAGTCGCATTCACCGATGTCGTCAGCGCAAAGTTCCGCGGAAGGCAATAGTGCATTTTGTTGACGAAGCGGTAATCCACGTCAAGGGGGGCGACGGCGGGAACGGGTGCGTAAGTTTCAGACGGGAAAAATTCGTCCCGCGCGGCGGGCCGGACGGCGGCAACGGCGGAAGAGGAGGAAGCATCGTTCTCGTTGCGGATAAAAGCTTGACGACTCTTCTCGATTTCCATTATCGCGCTTCATTCAAAGCAGGACGCGGCCAGCATGGACAGGGCTCGAACAAGTTTGGAAGAAGCGCTGAAGATATGATAATTAAATTGCCTGCCGGAACGCTCGTCAAGGATGCAGAAAGCGGCGAGACAATCGTTGATATGGTGGATGACGGCCAGGAATTCGTAATTGCAAGAGGGGGCAGGGGCGGCAAAGGGAATGCGGAGTTTGCGACATCCACCGACCGCGCGCCGCGGAGAGCGGACCCCGGCGAATTGGGCGAAGAGAAAAATTTGAAGCTTGAACTGAAACTTCTTGCCGACATCGGACTGGTCGGTTTCCCGAATGCGGGGAAATCAACATTGCTTTCGGTCATCTCAGCGGCAAAGCCGAAGATCGCAGATTATCCTTTTACGACACTCAATCCCGTTCTTGGAATTGCAAAATTTAAAGAGCGTTCATTTGTCGTTGCGGACATGCCCGGACTCATCGAAGGAGCAAGTCATGGGAAAGGCCTTGGAATCTCATTTCTGAAGCACATTGAGAGAACGAGAGCGATTGCGGTTCTCATCGAATCGACTTCACCTGATCCCAAAGAAGATTTCGAAAAATTATTGGAAGAGATGCGGCTTCACAGTGAGGAACTCCCGAAAAAAGTAAAAATGGTAGTCTTCACAAAGATCGATCTTGTGGATTCTTCGCGTTTAAAAGAATTACGGAAAGTGGAGTTTCCACGAAAGCTAAAGAAGCACTTCATCAGTGCCGTAACGGGCAACGGGATCGAGGAGCTGCTTGAGATGTTTTGGGTAGCGCTGAAGAAATAATCGCCACAAGAGTCATGGATCGGTATGTATAGTCAGGTTTAAACCCAGCTCTGCTTAGATTCTGTCTGGGTTTTCTTCATCACCGTCCCACGAAAGAGGATTGTTTCGGATATAATTTCTCACATTGAACAGTTCTGTGTCGTTTCTGATTATTCTGTCATGAAATCTAGTGTAGTGTCTCCAACGCTCTTTACTATTGGTACTTGAAAAACGTTTCCTCTACGACCTCGTAGAGGAGTTGAACGATAAGTCACGAGATTTATGAGACACTACACTATCGAGTAATTGCCAAGACTCTCGGAGTGGATTTCAAAGATACACCGTTAGACAAAAAAAAGGTTTAACAGAAAGCAGGCGGCATGTCTCCACGCCGCCTCCGCTTTTTTCCTGCTTATCCTTTCTTCACTTCATTCTTCGCTGCTGCCCTTGCCTCTGCCGCTTTCTTGGATGCACTACGTTCGCAACAGTCTTGTCTGAACGTGCCGTCCAATTTTCTCAAGTAGCTCCTTCTTACCACGAAGCGCCACATTAGTGAGAGCTTCGACTTTTAGAAAGCGTCAGTCCACGCTCATTTCCGCAAGCGATTTCTTGATAATTTCTATTCCTTCCTCGACTTCTGCTTTGTTGAGATTCAGTGGTGGTCGGAAGCGAATTGTCCGTTCGCCGCAGCCGATCAGGAGCAAGTTTTTGTCGAACACGTGCTGGCGGAGTTCGAGGCGCTTCTCCGGCGACGGCATGTCGAAGGCGCAGAACAGGCCGAGTCCGCGTGAATTCAAAACGAGATGTGGAAATTCTGACTCGACTTCGCGCAGACGCGTGAGCAAATGCTCGCCAACCTTTACGGTGTTGTCTATTAACTTTTCCTCTTCGATGATCTGGAGATACTTCGTAAACCGCACCATGTCGGTAAGATTGCCGCCCCATGTACTGTTGATTCTGCCGGGAGTGTTGAACACGTTCTCTTTCACTTCGTTGAACTTATTCCCCGCGAGGACGCCGCAGACCTGCGCTTTCTTTCCAAATGAGATTGCATCGGGCTGAACATAATGCTGGTGAGCCCACATCTTTCCCGTGAGTCCAACTCCGGTCTGCACTTCGTCCATGATCATGATGATGTCGTTCTCTGAGCAAAGCTCGCGCAGTCGGACGAAGAATTCTTTTCGGAAATGTTTGTCGCCGCCTTCAGCCTGTATCGGCTCGACTATCAAAGCAGCAATGTCTTTACCGAATTCGACAATTGCCTGCTTTATCTGGTTGATCGCAATTTCTTCTTCTTGTTTAATGAATCTCAGATTCTCATCATTCAATGGAAACCTGATCGCCGGATTGTGAATTCGCGGCCAATTGAATTTCGGATAATACTTCGTCTTGATCGGATCGGTGTTCGTCAGCGAAAGCGTGTAGCCAGTCCGTCCGTGGAAAGCTCTTCTGAAATGGATTACTTTCAAACGACTTTCATCATCTTCGGATCTGTAAAACCCGCTTCGAAGATTCTTTTGCATCCTGTAGTCGAAAGCTGCCTTCAAAGCGTTTTCGACCGCAAGCGCGCCGCCTTCGATGAAGAAAGCGTGCGGCAAATAATCGGGGATGGCAATCCTTGAAAACGTGTCGACAAATTCAGCCATCTCGACTGTGTACGAGTCTGAGCTCGACGGCTTGCTCAACGAAACGTAAGCAAGTTTTTCCATGAACTCCGGTGTTGTCATCTTCGGATGGTTGAATCCGACCGGAGACGATGCAAAGAATGTGAAGAAATCAAGATAATATTTCTTCCGCTTCGAGTCGAAGACATACGATCCTTTGCTTCGTTTCAAGTCGAATACAATGTCGAATCCGTCGACAAGCATGTGCTTGCGCAAAACGTCCATAACCTGTTCGGGGCCGATGTTTTGAGAATAAGCAATGTCGCCTGTGCTCACGGGATGTTCTTTCTTCTGCTTGACTTCATTAAACGTCATAAATTCACCCTTTTAGGAATTTTAGATTTTAAATTTTGAATCTTTAATTGAGAATTCAAAATTAAGAATTGCGATAAGTGTCAATTTGCGCTCTCTGTAATTTGTCGCTGTAATCGACGTAAACTGTTTTTATCTCGCTGAAGAATTCGAATGCGCTTGCACCGCCTTCTCTGTGTCCGTTCCCGGTCTGTTTGACTCCGCCGAACGGCATGTGCGTCTCCGCGCCGATTGTCGGGGCATTGATGTAAGTGATGCCGGCTTTGATATCGCGAATCGCCTTGAAGGCGTGGTTGATATTTCTCGTGTAGACGGCAGAACTCAAGCCGTAAATAGTTCCGTTCAAAAGTTCGATTGCATGGTCTATAGATTTCGCCTTCATAACCGAGAGAACCGGGCCGAAAATTTCTTCTATCGCGATCGTCATGTTTGGAGTTACTTCCGCGAAGATTGTCGGTTTGTAGAACCAGCCTTTGTCGAGGTCACCGCCTTTTGCGAACTCGCCGCCGATCACAAGCCTCGCTCCTTCTTTCTTTCCAATCTCGGTGTAAGAATGAACTTTCTCTCTCTGCGACTCGTTGACGCACGGTCCGACTTCGACCGATTCGTCCAGCCCATTCCCCAGTTTCAATCTTGAAGCCCTCTCGGCAAGCATATCGAGGAATTTGTCGTAGATCTTTTCGTGAAGAATCAGCCGGCTTGTCGCAGTGCAGCGCTGGCCCGTCGTTCCGAAAGCCCCCCACAGAATTCCGTCGAGGGCAAGTTCAAGGTTGGCGTCGTCCATCACGATTTCAGCGTTTTTCCCGCCTAATTCGAGAGACACGCGCTTCAACGACCTTGAAGCTATCTCGGAAATTTTCTTTCCAACCGCAGTTGAACCCGTGAAGCTGATCAGCTCAACGTCCTCGTGTTCAACGATAGCCATACCGACTTCGTTTCCGCCGCCGTGAACAATATTGAGAACTCCTGCCGGCACTCCGGCTTCGACAAGAATTTCAACGAGCGTCGCAGCGGTCTTCGGAGTGTCCGAAGCAGGTTTGAAAACGATAGTGTCTCCGGAAACAAGCGCGGGGAAAATCTTCCATGTTGGAATCGCCATCGGGAAATTCCACGGGCTGATGACTCCCGCTACACCGACAGAGACTCGCATCGACATCGTGAACTTGTTTTGAAGTTCGCTCGGCGCGGTTACTCCGAACATACGCCGTCCCTCGCTCGCTGAATAATAAGCCGTGTCGATTCCTTCCTGCACATCGCCGCGTGTTTCGACGAGGACTTTTCCCATCTCGCGAGTCATTTCTCTCGCAAGTTCTTCCTTCCGCGCCACCATGATGTCGCCGGCTTTCTTGACGATATCTCCGCGTCGCGGAGCGGGGTAGAGGCTCCATTCTCTGTATGCCTGCTTCGCCGCGTCAACCGCCGCATCGACATCACGCTTGTCACTCTTTGGAAATATTCCGACGACTTCGTTCCAGTCGGCAGGATTTCGATTCTCAAATGTTCTTCCTGATACGGCGTCTTTCTCTTTACCGCCGATAAGATTCTTGAATACTTTTGGCATTGTGGTCTCCTAACTCAGTTGTGAAAAAGATAATGGCACACGGATGACACGGATTCGCACGGATTATAAGTTCTTTCTGTCATTTGTAAAAATTTTTCTCCTGAACTCTGCCTTCTTACCAAAGTTTAATGATAATCCCACTTCGATATTTGTGGCTTTCAGATAGTTTATTAATTGAGCCTCGTGCTCTTCACACAGACTTTCTGCTGCTTTCAACTCTATTATTACAACGTCATTCACCATCAAATCTGCGTAATAATCGCCAACCTCCGTCCCGTCATAATACACTCGAACGTTCTTCTGTTGGTCAACTCTGAGCCCCATTTTTGTCAATTCCAACTTCAAGGCGTTCTCGTAAACTTTCTCCAGGAATCCAAATCCGAGATTGTTGTTCACTTTATAAAATGCGCGGATAACTGGACCGGTAATTTCCTCATGCAACATTGTTTTGATCCGTGTAAATCGGTGTCATCCGTGTTCTATCCTATTTCCTAGTCTGGGCTGAAGAAAAGTATTATTGACAGAATTAACACAAGAATTGGAAGCAGTGAAAAGAACAGGACGTAATGTAAAGGCCTGCTGAGGAGCAATTCGTCTTCGTGGAACAGATGTTTGCTGACTATGTGGGAACCTGCAGCAGACGCCCCTCCCGCAAGCACGATTAGTGTTATCGACTTAATTGGGCCGAGCGAAAATTTTAAAAAAGTTATCTGCGCTGCCATAGCAATGGTCAAACCGACAAGAAGCCCGTAGAAACCACCGAGCCAAACTAAGAACGGTTTGTTTTGCAGTCCGTCCTTAAGACGGATAGTGTTTTTCACGCTTTTCCTCAGGATACTTCGGAGAGTCCTAATGTTTTGTAGATGTAATCGACGTTCTTTAGAAGTGAATTCAAATCGAAAACTTTTTCGAGTTCGTCCCGCGTAACCTTCTCTGCCACTTCGTGATCGTTCGCCAGCGCAGTCAGGAAATCTTCGCCGGTCTCCCAACAGTGCATCGCATTTCTCTGGACCAGTGTGTAAGCCTGTTCTCTCGTCAAACCTTTTTCGATCAATTTCAGCAATACATCTTCGGAGAAGAAAAGTCCATGAGTGATTTGAAGGTTCTTCTCCATCTTTTCCGGATAAACAACGAAGTTCTTGAAAATTTTTTGCGACTCAATGATCATGAAGTCGAGACCGAGCGTCGCGTCAGGGAAGATCACCCGCTCAACCGATGAATGTGAGATGTCTCTTTCGTGCCACAATGCCTGATTCTCCAGAGCTGACATCGCGTACGACCTGACGAGCCGAGCCATTCCGCAGATTCTTTCCGCGTTGACGGGATTGCGCTTATGCGGCATCGCGGATGAGCCTTTCTGTCCTTTCGTAAACGGCTCCTCGGCTTCGAGGACTTCCGTCCTCTGGAGATGACGCACTTCGAGCGCCATCTTCTCCAGCGTTCCTGCAACCACCGCGAGAACCGTCATGAACTGCGCGTGCCTGTCGCGCTGGATCACTTGCGTGGATGCTATCGAAGGACGCAAGCCAAATTTTTTCGCGACATATTTTTCAACTTCCGGCGAGATGTGCGAGTAAGTCCCGACGGCTCCGGAAATTTTTGCGACTGAGATCTCTTCGATTGCGCTCTTTATTCTTTCGACGTCCCTTCCAAGCTCGTCGTACCAGACAGCCATCTTCAATCCGAATGTAACAGGCTCGGCATGGACTCCGTGCGTCCGCCCGATCATCGCGGCGTCTTTGTATTTCAAACTTAACTCGCCGATCATCTCGCGGAGCTGCGTAAGATGCTTCAGGATTATTTCACCGGACTGCTTCAGTTGAATTGCCGACGCCGTGTCGACCACATCCGAAGAAGTCATTCCGAGATGAACGAATCGCGCCGCCGGTCCGACATTCTCGCTTATATTTGTCAGAAACGCAACGACGTCGTGCTTAACGGTGCGCTCGATTTCATCTATTCTTGCCACGTCGAACTTTGCCTTGGCTTTTACCTCCGCGAGCGCGTCAGCAGGAACCTTTCCGAGTTCAGTCTGCTCTTCCATCGCCGCGATTTCCACGTCGAGCCAAATTTTAAATTTGTTTTCTTCGCTCCATACGGCGCTTAGTTCAACAGGTGAGTAGCGTTTGATCATTCAATTGCCTTTCGTTCCGACTCGCAATGAAAATTTCATTAGTTTATTGCCGCGCAGGATTTCGAAATTCACTTTTTCTCCCGGCCGCAAGTCGTCGAGCTGGGATTGAAGCGCATCCGCGTTTCGCACGGGCTTTCCTTGATATTTCAATATCAAATCGCCGGGTTTGAATCCGCTTTTCTCGGCTGGACTCCCGGTTTCGACATTGTTCACCAGCGCACCGGATGGTTCACTGAGTCCGAAATATTTTGCGATCTGCTGATCGACCGACTGCAGCTCGAGTCCGATCCAACTGTCGTGAACGACCTTGCCGTTCTTTTTCAATTCATCAACGACTCTTTTGACTTTGTTAATCGGAATTGCGAAGCCGTAACCGATGTACGATTGGCTGACTCCGCCGGTGTAGATCATCGTGTTTACGCCGATGATTTTTCCATCCGCATCGACGAGTGGACCGCCGGAATTCCCGGGGTTGATTGCCGCGTCGGTCTCGATCATGCTGCTGTAATTCCGCGAGCCGATTTTTGCGAGATTCATGCCGACTGAACTCACGACTCCAACTGTTACCGTTGGCTTGTCGTTTATGTCGAAAAGTCCGAACGGATTCCCGAATGCGATGACCCACTCGCCGACAAGAATGCTGTCGCTGTCGCCGAGTTTGCAGTAGGGAAGCTTATCACCGTCGATTTTCAAGAGCGCAATGTCTGTTTGATTGTCGTGTCCGATGATTTTTGCACTTCGCTTGCTTCCGTCGGTCATCGTTACTATAACCCTTGTCGCATTCTTCACGACGTGTTCGTTCGTTACGATATAGCCGTCAGGCGAGATGATGAAACCGGAACCGAGGCTTTGGACTTCAATTTTCTGTTTTCCGAACATTTGATTGAATAAAGGATCGTTGCGGAAGAACTGTCTAAAGAACGGATCGTCCATCGCGAACGGACTGACCTGCTGTTCCTGTACCGCAGTCACGTTGATCCCCACTACAGCCGGGCTTATCTCCTGAACCGCTTTCGTGATTGCATTTCTCCGGCTCGAAGTCGGGTCGCCTCCGGAGGATCTCGACGAGTCGTCAACGACCCTATCGGGCCGACGGCTCGGCTCATCGAGTCGAAGACCTCGACGAGTCGTCGATGACCCGACCCGTCGGGAGTCGTCGACCGTAGGTTTACAACTCTTCGAGTTCATAAACTCGTAGAGGAGTCGTTGACCTGTGGATTGGGCTGAGGCAATTCGAATTGACAGACTCAGCAAAACGAAGAATAGAATCGGCAGACTCACAAAGATTCTTTTCGATTCAAAGAGAGCTTGAGAAAAATTGAGCAAACGGCTTTTTATTATTGTCCGAAGGTCGATGATTTGTCTACGACCCTGCGGGTCGATAGCCCTCGACGAGTCGTCGATGACCCGACCCGTAGGTTTACAACTCTTCGAGTTCATAAACTCGTAGAGGAGTCGTCGACCGTAGGGACTCGTCGAGATCCTGCGGATAAGTCTATTCAGCATTTCGCAACTCATTTTTCAGTGGAATTAGTTGTTTTGAGAGAACTACTATGATGTTAGTATAGCCAAAATCGGGCAGAGTTTCAATGAATAGCCGGGAGTTGGTGTGATCAAAGGGATTTTTAGGATCAAACATGGACACGCGCAGAAGGGAAAAGTTTTCTTTCTCCGTGCTCTTGCTCGTACTCCGACAGCTGTACTGTCGGACACTGTCCATGCTGTCTCAGGAGACTAACTCTTGGATGGGTTTTGTTCAACAGTGTAACTGTTGAACAACATCGCCACTAAGGTGACCGTCACTTCTATGTCAGATCGTCACTGGATTGCAATGTTTACACAAGTGACGGTCACCTGGGGCATTTCTGTTTGACGGGACATGGCGGGGGCGCTCACGTGCTATTTTTTATTCCCGATTTGTCCTGGCAGAGGACGAGGATTGGCTTCTTAGTAAGTTATGTCGATCGTGTAGCTGCCGGAGTAACTGCCGACTGGGATGCCGTTCGTGTTGACAGAGCCTCCGAACCAGACGTAAAGTTCTCCGGTTGAACTAAAAGAAACTGTGCCACCGGTGACGGTTGGAAATGTCTGATATCCAAGTGTCTGAGAATTCGCAGTGTTCCAGATTGGCGTGGCTGGAGCGAATGCGATCGTGTGTCCGCTGCCGTCACTCATCGGGACTGAGTTAGGAAAGGTCACCGAGACATTCGCGCCTGATTGCCCGCTGATTGTAAAAAAGCCGACATTTGGTTGTGTCGGCGCGATGGAGTGATTTCCCGTGCCGACGGTCAAAGTCCCGAAAGATAACCCGGTCGCTTTTGTAATTGCGATTCCCTGGATGACAGTTGCCGAGATGCTTACGTAAGTTGAAGCGCTTGGTTGAGCGAGGCACGGACAGACAAGAAGGAACAATACGGATAGACAAATCAGTAATCCCTTCAATCCTCCTCCTCTGTTTGTTTCCCATTATGACCAGCCATTGCAGAAAAAAGTCCCGCAATGATCTTACTTCGAAGTCAATCTTTTGGAGTCATCCTCTTTGGCTTCGAAGTCCTCAGTTCATGCTCTTGTAGGCCTGCACGAAATAAGCAGACAAGAAGAGTTTGTCTGCTTATCAATTCCATGGCATCGAAGAGCTAATAGGCAACATTTAGTGTGAAAGTACCCGTGTAGGCTCCCGCTGGGAGTGTATTGGTAATTGGATCTGTTGTACCGCCGACCCAAAAGTAGTAATACCCCGAACCATTTGTGGTTACAGTTGTGTTATTCCCTACCGTGGCTGCAGATAGCTGGTTAGCGGCACTTGAAGAGCCGACGACACTTGACGTCCAATTGATCGTCCCAGTGGAGTACGTCATTGCTGTGTTCGAGTAAGTGACGGTGCTAACGTGGCTAGCTGACGTTTGCAGTGTGAAATAGGCAGCGTTAGTCCCGCCATTGTTGGCACTCACGGTGGCGGCTGTGCTATCCTGCACATGCGTGCCAAAGTTTAAGCCGCGAACGTTTGTAACAGTAACTTGAGCCGTGACCGTTACTGCCACGCTCGCCGAAGCGTTACCACTTTGCGCAAAGGACTCGCTTGCCGCAAATGCCGTCATAAGTACAGCAAGAGCTAATATTTTTCTCATCTTTCCCTCCTTAAAGGGTTTTTGTTAAAGAAAACTTTTTGTTCCGACGCTCCTCGTGCATCAAGATAATAATCCTGCAATGTTAATTGCAAGTTGGTTTGTGTCTTGACTCACACAAACCGCCGTTTGCCGGCCGGCGCGTACGGTGGAGAGCGTCCGCTCTATATTTAGCAACCCTTGTGCCGCGATTTCTGACGTGAAATTTTTACTTTTCGTAGCATTACTGGCGTTGTCCCATCACAGTTATAACAAAACCGTAATTTTTCATTACGTTTTTCTTATGCGCGGGGAAGGCTGGGAGGAAAAGTTCAGAAAAAAACCGAAAAACTTATCACGAAGTGATCCTTCGGACAGAACAAGCGGTTTTACGTTTTTACTAGACTTGGGTTGTGAGTTTTGCGTGGGAAGTATTTGTTACAAGAGAGAGGTGCAAAGGAACAAAGGGACAAAGGCACAAAGTAGCAAGGGGGAGAAAGGACGACACAGGAGACCGGGGGGAAGACACACGTGGAAGTGAGTCTGACTGCCGGCCCGCCGGACAATTCTTTTGCAGTGAAAATGCCGGGCATTGTGAACTCCTGCACTGGAACTCCGGCAAGCAACCTTGTCAAGGGTGAAAGGCTCTTAACCTTGGAAATGCGGCACGTGACCGTCACTTTTATGTCAGATTGCCAGTGCATTGCAATATTGACACAAGTGACGGTCACCTTCACATTAAACATACAAGGTTGAATAAGGCTGGAGTGCCCTGTGGCAGAACATTTGTCATTTTCAAGGGAGGAGGTAAAAGGAAATAGACCACGTGAGTGCTTTGCGCCATCCCCGCATACAGAATTTATAAAATAGTTGAGCGGGAGATGACACAGAAAACATAGATTTTCACAGACTATTTTATTTCGTTTGCTTTGATCAAACCAAATTCGTGTTATTCGCGTGATTCGTGGGCTATTTTTTTTCTTGGTTCCTAATGACAAATTTGGGATGAATATATTATGCAGGTGCCGCCTTTCGGCATGCCGTGGCGCCATTGGCGCCACCGGAGCAGCAATGGCGCAAGTCGAAGATCCCGCTTGCGGGGGCGCTCACGTGTGCTGCCGCCTGCGAGCTGACTTAGAAGTTGGCAAGAAGTTTTGTGTTTGTTGGGTACCTGCCGACAAGCTTCAAAACATTCTGCATCCCTTCCCGCGGCGAGAGGCGGGCAATCGCCCTGCGAAGCGATTGGTACTCCTGCAAGTCCGCGCCAAATAAGAGCTCCTCTCTCCGCGTGCCCGACATTGAAAGGTTTATCGCCGGGAAAATTCTCTCGTTTGCCAGATCGCGGTCGAGGACGAGTTCCATGTTGCCGGTGCCTTTGAATTCCTGAAAAATTAATTCGTCCATTCTTGAGTTCGTGTCGATCAGGACAGTGGCAACGATCGTGAGCGAACCGCCATCTTCAAATTTCCGCGCCGCGCCGAAGATTCGCTTCGGAACTTCGAGTGCGCGAATGTCAACTCCGCCCGACATTGTCCTGCCGCTGCTTTTCTGATGAACGTTGAACGCACGCCCGATGCGTGTCAGTGAATCGAGGAGAAGCACCACATCTTTTCCAGCTTCCACTTTTCGTTTCGCATATTCCGGAACAAGCTGTGCAAGCCGTACGTGACTGAGGAGATCATTGTCGTTCGAACTCGCGAAGACTTCTCCTTTGATTGTGCGTCTCATGTCTGTTACTTCTTCCGGGCGTTCGTCAATCAAGAGAACGATGAGTTCGATTTCCGGGGAGTTAGTATTTATTGCCTGCGCGATTTGCTGAAGGAGCACTGTCTTGCCAGCTTTCGGCGGGGAAACGATGAGCGCGCGCTGTCCTTTGCCGAGCGGGCAGAACAGATCTACGATTCGCATCGCTCTGTCGGAATTAGGGCCCTCGAGTTTTATTACTTCAGTTGGAGAAACAGCTTCGCGTCCCGCGAACTCTTTTATGTCTCTCCACTTTTCAGTATCAAATCCGTTTATTGTCTCGATCGCTTTGGCTTCCGGACTTCTATTGCCGGAACTAACAGCAGTGCCGGCGACGATAACGCCTTGCCTCAAATTGTATCTGCTGATGACGGATGGCGGGACAAAGACATCTGTTCTTGCCGCGCTGAGTGACGGCGAGATGCCGCGGACAAAACCATGCCTGCGCTGATCTATCTCTAAAATTCCGGAGAATGAAGTTGTCATTGGATTCGTACTTTGATGTTTGTTTACGATAAATCGTCGTTTCATATACTTGCTAAATGTAGAAAGAGAACCATCTTTTGATTACCGGGGCTTGGAGTTCGATTTCCCTGTCCGAAGGATCTCGACGAGTCCCTACGGTCGACGACTCCTCTACGAGTTTATGAACTCGAAGAGTTGTAAACCTACGGGTCTTCGACGCGATAGGGTCATCGACGACTCGTCGAGGGCTATCGACCCGCAGGGTCGTAGACGAGTCGTTGACCTACGGAAAAGTTTACCGCTCATCATCACATGAAGGAAGAATCGACCCGCCGGGATATGTGAAAAGACTTCAACGCCTTCCGATAAATTTGTTGAGTTAATTATGCCCTTGGGTTTTCAACCAAATAAATTTACTTCATTCACATTTCTTTAGCAAGATAGTTTTGCTTGCTGAGTCAATGGATAACAAGAGCGCTAGTCTCTTATGCGAACGAATGTCCGAAGGATCTCGACGAGTCGTTGACCTGCGGACAGGAAGCAGACCAGAGCTCCTGAATCCCGCCAGCGTGTTCGAGATTCATCTGCATAATCAATCAGGGTTTTCTCCTTGCCAGTGTAGTGCGTCGTAAATCTCTTTCTGAAGGATCCCGACCTTTGTCGGGACAAGTTTTTCATGGGCTGAGATTCCCTATAAAAGCGCTCGGGAATGACTTTGCGCTCTTTTTTGTAATATCAGTCCGCAGCCTGTCAGCCTCTGGCTGACCTGATTGCAATGTGTTTATGAGCGTGTTGCCGAATAGCCTTTTTTGATTTTTATCATTCGAAAATGGAATAAAAACAAAATGTTTTCCTCGAAAACAGCCATTCGGCAACAGCCTCATGAAATAGTAAAGTGGAGATGAAAGCCTTGCTGCAATCGTAACTTTTTAGCTGTCCCGTTTCAGATGAGTATGTTGCCTCGTGACTCCACGGGTAATCTTTTCGATAGGTGAAGTAAATGTTACCAGCTCCCCAGTCAGGGGTACGCGCCGTCTATTCAAATAGGCTTCTGTAATTATCAATTATTCAATGAGTTATGATGCTAATTAAAAACGTGAGGTGGGAAATTGCTTTTGGCACTGTCTTAGTAGCAATTATACTTGAAGGCAGCGAAAAGAATGAAGAATATATCCCCTCTCCTGACGCTCATCGGATTGACGCCATTGGCGTCGCCCTCAAATGCTCAGGTAACCGCGACTGTGACACCGGTAGCGGTCCCTGCGCCTGCAGTGAGTTTCAGCCCTGCAAAGTTTCCTCTTATATGAGTGTGGTTATGAAAAAAGTGATTTCCAAAAAGTTGTACATGTCCCGCGGGAGGCCACGGCGGATGAAAATGCGGCACGTGACCGTCACTTTTATGTCAGATTGCCAGTGCATTGCAGTATTGACACAAGTGACGGTCACCTTCACATTAAACATACAAGGTTGAATAAGGCTGGAGTGTCCTGTGGCAGAACATTTGGCATTTTCAAGGGAGCGCGAACACGGGCGTCAGTGTGGACGCGACGGGCATACATTGAAAAAAAGATTTTTCTCCGCCATCAAGTAAGGCAGTTTTGATGTGGATAAGTTCCGATACGTTGCTACATTCCGAAATTATGAATATTGTTAGAGGAGGATGACATGGGAACAGGTCAAACGCTGATGGCTCTTGTTGCTCTGACGATTCTTGCAACCGTCACGATTTCGGCAAACAAGTTAGTGCTCAAGCGGACTGATATTGTGCTCCAATCGGAAGCGATGATCACCGGGACGGCGGTGGGACAGGCGATGATAGAACGGATCACGGTGAAAAGGTTCGACGAGAACCTGCCGCCGCCGCTGACGACGGACAATGTTGACGATCTCTCACAAGTGCTCGGCCCCGACCCGGGTGAGAACCCCCTCGATCCGTCCACATTCAATGATATTGATGATTACAACGGCTACCGCGATTCGGTGCTCACTCCGCGTCTGGGCTATTTCTGGAGAACATGTAGTGTTTACTACGTGACTGAGAATTCGCCTGACGCGAATGCCGGGACCCAAACGTTTCTCAAGAGGATTGACGTTACTGTGGAAAATCCTTACATCGCAACGCCGGATTCTTCGATCAAGCTTTCAAAAATTGTTTCCTACAGATATAAAGATTAGGTGAGATCATGGATACAATGATAGATACCATTGGTTCGATGATAGTGGCTGGTTTGGTTGTATTAGCGGTAATGAGGATGAACGTTTCCCTCTCGGAGACAGGCTCCAATACAAACGTCGAGGTGATAACTCAGGAGGATCTCACGTCTATTGCGGATGATATCGTCTACGATTTCTACAAGATAGGCTACAGGGCTTCACCGCCAATAATATTTGCCGACACAAGCGCGATAACGTTTCTTGCTGACATGCATCGGGATGGCAACGTCGATACGGTGCACTACTCGCTGAGTTTACCTATCTCGAGCAGCGGCCTGAATCCGAACATGCGGGTGCTCTACCGCGTCATAAATAGTAATCCTGCGGCAGGAGCGAGCCTTGGACTAACGGGTTTTAATTTGAGCTACTACGACAGCACAGGGACACAGATAACTATACCTGCGTCCGGTACAACAAGCCAGAGCATTTTGTCAAAAATTAAATCGATAAAGGTACAGGTGATGGTGCAAAGTCCAACCAAGACGGACTCGGCTTATGCCGGTTCTTATTGGGAGGAATTCATCAGTCCGAAAAATCTTCGCACATTGATGTGATAGGAGGATATGATTATGGGAAGAATGGCGATAATATCGGTTTTGACGCTCGTTTTTGCGTTGACGATTATAGGATACAACATTAACAGGCGTGCCACTGATGCCGTAAAGAACTACGTTGGTTATCACGACCACACCTGTGCGCGCGACATTGCCACGAGCGCCGTGGAGATTTACCTTTTGAAGCTGAAGGAGAACCCGACGCTGCGAGGCGCCTTTTCGATCTCCTCAATCATGGGTGGAAGCGCGGTCGTGAACATCGTTCAACTCGTTACCGGTTCGGTTGATACGCTCCGCATGACAAGCGCCGGGACATATAATACGGTACATGACACTGTCGTGAACAAACTCGTTGGGGTTCCAATAAAGGTTCCCCCAATCAGCGGGGCAGTAGGGATGTCTACCGGCAGGTCAGCTTCTATTACTATCTCTGGCAATGCACAGACTAGCGGCGTTGATAAGAATCCCGATGGAACACCTGTTTCTCCTGCAGATTCAGTTGCTGGAATTGCGATCAACCTCACAAGCCCTTCAGGGAACATTAGCGTGGCAGCTACTGCGAAAGTCACCGGAAATGGGTCTGTGAGTCCCGATACCGAGCGTGTGGCAAGTCTACCGGATTATACTTCGTTTGCCGATCAGATGATCCGCCTGGCGACGGTTTACAGCGGCCAGACGTTCAGCAGCAGCAGCCCGCCGCTCGGCACCGATTCGAACCCACAGATATCTTACATTACCGGAAACTCCATGATGACCGGAACTTTCTCAGGCTCTGGGATACTTATTATAAATGGGAACTTGACGATGTCCGGACAGTTTAGTTTCCACGGGCTGATCATTGCGTACGGTGAAACCAACATTTCGATAACGACGACAGGGCAGTCGAACGTCTACGGAGCCGTCGTCTTAGCCGGTACTAACACTTCGTATACCCAGTCTGGAAACTCAATCGTCCAGTACAGCAGCAGCGCGATCAAGAACGTTGCTAACAAGACAGTAGGTAAATATCTCATTGCGGACTGGTGGGAGTGAGGCAATTAGAGAAAAATCGATCTACCTTTCTATAGACGTGGCCGAAAACCTGGGATCTCTGTATAACAAAGGTGAAACTTTTTGTTTTTTTTAGCAAAGTTTTTCCAGCCGTAGAGGTTGGAACCTCCGTTCGAAATCCCCTTGCGAAAATGTCCCGCAAAGGGATCCCTTCGGGAGAGTCCCGTCCCCCTCCACCAAATCTTTCACAGTACCTGAAGAGGCGATTTTTGGAATCTCATCCGCGATATACGGACAACCGTATATTAAAATCGCCTCCCTTCTCGGTCGATGACTCCCTACGGGTCTTCGACGCGATAGGGTCGTTGACGACTCGTCGAGGGGACGGGACGTTCCCGACAGTCTTTTGTCGGGACCATTTTCGCGGGGCGCACTTTTTCCCGCTCCGACATTATAGTTGTATATATGATGCGGGATGGCGCCGAAGGCGCTCACTTTTGGTTCGTTTTCTTTTGGGCGAGCAAAAGAAAACGAACAAATATCATAATCGCATGCAATAAAAACAGGAAGTAATCGCACGCTTGGAAGAGCGTTCTTTCTCTTGTCTTGACACAAGAGAAAGTCAAGGTCGACGACTCCTCTACGAGTTTATGAACTCGAAGAGTTGTAAACCTACGGTTGACGACTCGTCGAGCTGGAGAAAAAATGGTTGACAACTCAACTCGTTGAGCTAAAAATTTCTCAGCGGAGCTAAAACAAATAAAATACGTCTTACCTCCTTGTAACGGAGGAGATCCATATTTGTTTTCTAACGCTCCGCTCCGAAATTTTTCCCGCTCCGACATCATAGCTTCAATAATGATGCGGGATCCTCGGCTGCGCTTCGCGCAGTCGGGACTTAACGCCATTTTTTCTCATGCCGATTTTGTTTCACGTCAACCTATATCCTTAATACTTCGTGAGTTTTGGCTGCGGCTCCACCGCGTTGTGTAACAAAAGAGCTATTTCACAGTCCGAAGGACCCCGTTGGGGAGAAACACCGAGTGGCACCTTGCGCCATCACGCAGTCCGCATGAATATGGATATTGAGCGTGAGTAGCACAGAGAGCCACGGAGAAAAAACATCGGTTAAACTTTTCGGCCGGGCTTCTAGCGAAGCTTCGCCTCAGACCGCCGAGACCCAATACTCGCAAATCACCGGAACCCTTCTTGTCTGTACGAGGGTGAGAAATGGCCTGAGAAAAAATGGCGTTAAGAACATTTCGGAGCGGAGCGTTAAGAAACGAATATTTGTCTCCTCTGTACTTCAAAGATATGACGTATTTTATTCGTTTTAGCTCCACGAAGAAATGTTTAGCT
>JAMCQL010000014.1 GCA_023381615.1 Bacteroidota bacterium | reverse complement strand
ATTTTAAGCATTACCCTGTTTGAGAAAACACCTGTTTCTCAAGCACTTACAGATACACGACCCGAATTTCAACAGCACCATCTCGATAACCAATTGAATTTATTCGACTTATAGTTGGACACTAATGATTTCATGTCTTGGACAAAATATGTCGGCATTTTTGATCCTTGCTCAGCAATGTGGTGGTCAATCTGATTACATCCTGCAAAGGAAAACAGGGAACCGATATCTTTGATTGAGCGTTCATTCGGATACATGAAGTTCGCATTTCTGCTGATGGCAGTTATCCCCTCGTTTGTGTTCGCTGTGACCGGCTCCGCTCAGGTCAAAAAGAATTATACCATCAGCGGCACTATAGAAAGTTCCGAAAGCGGAGAAGTACTGATCGGTGCGACCGTTATCGTCACGGAGCTGAAATCTGTCGGCGCTTCTTCGAACGCCTACGGCTTCTATTCTATCACGATACCGGCAGGAGTCTATACCGTCCGCGTACAATATCTCGGGTATAAAGTCCTGACTGACACGGTCGATCTCGACCGCGATCTGACGAAGAACTTCGCTCTCACGCCGGAGCCTTTCACAGAACAAGAGGTCGTCGTGTCGGGCGAGCACGCTAACGCCAACGTCACGTCGACGAAGATA
This sequence comes from Bacteroidota bacterium, assembly GCA_023381615.1. Classification (GTDB taxonomy): domain Bacteria; phylum Bacteroidota; class Ignavibacteria; order Kryptoniales; family JAKASW01; genus JAKASW01. The sequence goes on along the minus strand of JAMCQL010000014.1, from coordinate 148,990 downwards.
AGCGCGAACGATCTTCAGGTGCGACAGCTCAAATCAATCCCCGTCCTCCTCGGAGAGAAAGATGTCATGAAAACTATCCAGCTCCTTCCCGGAATAATGGGTGCAGGCGAAGGGAGCACCGGCTTCTATGCGCGTGGAGGAGGAGCCGACCAGAACTTAGTTCTGTTGGACGAGGCGCCAGTATACAACCCGTCTCACATCCTCGGCTTTCTGTCCGTTTTCAATTCTGACGCGATCAAGGACGTTACCGTTATGACGGGTGGAATACCCGCGCAATACGGAGGACGGCTGTCATCTGTGGTCGATATCAGGACCAACGATGGAAACGATAAAACCTTCGACGCCACGGGCGGAATCGGACTTCTCGATTCGAGATTGACACTCGACGGTCCGATCGTGAAAGACAAAGGCTCGTTTATCGTCTCGGGCAGGCGGACCTACGCCGATCTGTTCCTCAGGCTGTCAAGGGACACGACGATCAACCGTGTCAGGCTCTATTTCTATGACCTGAACGCCAAAGTGAATTACAGCTTCGGTGAACATGACCGCCTGTTTCTTTCGGGATATTTCGGCAGGGACAACTTCAGCTATCCGAACCTGTTCGGCTTCAATTGGGGCAACGGAACCGGAACGCTGAGATGGAATCACATATTCGGCGATAAGTTCTTCTCCAACACTTCTCTCATTTACAGCGACTACTCGTACGCGAACGACGTCGGAGCAAGTCCGAACCAATTCGAGATAACTTCGGGGATTCGGGATGTAAATCTCAAAAGCGACTTTCAATATTTCATGAACCCGGATAATACGATGCAGTTTGGCGCTGATTTCATATACCACACATTTCTTCCGAGCTCAATAACCGGCGGGTCAGGTATCACCTTGAACAATGTGTCAGTCGAAAAGAAGTTCGGTCTCGAAAACGCCCTGTATCTTTCCGACGATGCGACTGTGCTTTCGGACTTGAAAGTTAATTACGGTTTGCGCGTCTCCTCGTTCAGTCTGCTCGGGCCGGGGAGCGTTTTCACGTATAACAGTGAAGGGAACGTCGTCGATACGGCGAACTACGGCTCGGGCAAATTCATTAAGACGTTTTTCAGCCTCGAACCTCGCATCACCGCGACCGTCGTTCTGAACGATGCCAGCTCTTTAAAATCGTCGTACACGAGAACCGTTCAGTATCTGCATCTCCTCTCGAATTCCACTTCTACGAATCCGAGCGATCTGTGGGTCCCAAGCACGAATAATGTCCCGCCCGAATATGCGGACCAGATCGACCTCGGATATTTCAGAAACTTCAACAACAACGAGTACGAATCGTCGCTTGTGCTATACTACAAGAACATGCAGAACCTCATCGATTACAAAAACGGTGCGGATCTTCAGCTTAACCCGACGGTGGAATCGCTGCTGCTGTACGGGAGAGGATGGAGCTATGGTGCGGAATTCATGTTGAAGAAGAAGTTCGGGGCGTTGACAGGTTGGATCGCATATACGCTGTCGAGAACGGAGGAGAAATTCGCACAGATAAACGACGGCCAGCCGTTCCCTGCGACTCAGGACCGGACACACGACGTCTCGATTGTCCTGATGTATGACCTCAATTCGAGATGGAGCTTCGGCGCGACATGGGTTTACTATACGGGGAACGCGATAACGTTTCCGAGCGGCAACTATATGATTAACGGACGCCTTGTTCCGTATTACACGTCGAGGAACGGCTACAGAATGCCTCCATACAATCGCCTTGATTTGTCTGTGACGTGGAATATCAATGAGCATTCAAATCTGAATTTCTCATTGTACAATGCCTACGATAGGATGAACCCGTATGCGATAACTTTCCAGCAGGTATCCGGCAACCCGAATCAAACGGAGGCGGTTCAAACGACAATATTCCCGATCATGCCGTCCATCACTTATAATTTCAAGTTTTGATAGTGACAAAGTATTCATGAAACAGCAATCCGTTTTAACGCGACAATGGAGAATCCTAGTGGTTCTGTTTCTGACTTCTGGCTTCTACTCTTGCCAGAAGGTCGTTTCCGTAGATCTCAACCAGTCAAATCCGCAAATCGTGATTGAGGGACTGGTGACAGATCAGAGAGGAACAGATTCCGTCGTCGTGAACATGACGGGTGATTACTTCACGCCAACTCTCAATTTCCCTCCCGTGACCGGTGCGACTGTCGTGATCTCAGATGATGCGGGCAACATGGATACTCTGAAAGGAGTCAAGAACGGAGTTTACTATTCCTCAAACCCGCAGGGCATTCCGGGAAGGACGTATGCCATGAAAGTAATCGCGAATGGAAAGGAATACGATGCTGTTTCATCCATGCCGCAGAAAGTGAACATAGATTCTTTCTACGCTGTGAAGGCGACGGGGCCATTCGGTCGCAGATCCGGTTATGATTTCTACGTGATATTCAAAGATCCTCCGCAGCTCGGGAATTACTACCAGATAGTCCCTCACGCGAACTTCATTCCCGCAGATTCTCTTTACGGCGACAGCGGTGGCATCTTTCTGTACGACGACGAGTACACGACTGGAAATGAAGTATCATACCGATTCAGGCTCGGAGGGACGATCGTTCCAGGAGACACGATCGGCGTTGATCTCCTCTGCATCGACAAAGCCACGTACGAGTACCTGCAGACGCTGAGGACAACGATTCAAACCGACAGGAGTCCGACATCGCTCGCTCCTTCGAATCCCTCCACGAATATCAGTAACGGTGCGCTGGGATATTTCTCGGCGTATACCATCGATTCAAAGACGCTCATTGTAAAATAGCTTTCCTTCTTCATGCAAGCGCGGAACTCAAAACAACCTCGCCGAGTCGCACAAACAATTTGTGCGGGGCCGCTTTCGTTCGTAATGTGTCGGGTCTTATGTTTGAAATAAGGAAGCCTCGGCTTTGATTTGTAAATTGGGTTTTGAAAATGAGAACCAACACAGGTCTTTACTTTCTGTTCAGGACTGTAGTGCTTCCTCGTCTGATTGCCATTACTGTTCTGCTCCATTGTCGGTCTCCTTTCCTCTTAATTTAATCTGAGGAAATTCCCCACGGGGGTCCTTTGGACAATTCCATCTGAAGCAGGACAGTTGAATGTTGTAAAGTTCCGTAAATTTCCTTCCATCGTCCAGAGTCACGTACTGTTCGAATTCCCGCTTCGTCTGTCTTCCAAGATTGTTACGGTCCACGAGAAAGAGAATCCGCTTTGCGTTCGCGTGCTTGATGAGTCTATAGATGAAGCTCACGGCAGTGTAGGTCTTTCCGCTTCCCGATGCCATTTGAATCAAAGCACGCGGCCTCGACTCCGCGAACGATTCTTCGAGATTTGTTATGGCTTCGAACTGACAGTCGCGAAGTTTGTCTTTCGAAAGTTCAGGCAGATTTTTCAGCCTGCCTCGAAGTGTATCACCCTGTGAAATCCACTCCGCTAGAGTCTCCGGCTTGTGGAACGCAAACACACGCCGCGAACGCGCGTCAGGGCCTCTGATGTCACGGAAGAATGTCTCCTTGCCGGTGCTTTCATACCCGAACGGAAGTGGCAGCTGGACATGCGGAATATTCTCCGGCATGTCGCTCATGTAGCCCTGTGATTGCTCGGCAACCCCATAATGTAGTCCCGACAGGTTTTGCCTCTATTACTCCGAACGCCTTTCGATCCACGAAAAGAACGTAGTCTGCCGGCCCGCTGTTCGTGGGAAACTCCCGCACCGCGACACCAAGGGAAGCACCGAGGTTCAGAGTTTTGTAATCCTGAACTCCCCAGTCTGCTTGGGACAGGAGGTCGTCAATTATTCCTCGTGCTTCTTCTTCCGGTTTCAATGTCCCTGACTGACATGATTGATGCTTAGATTGTAGAGATCAATTCCCAAATTGGTTTTATCCTCTATTTTGTTCCCATAAATTTGACGAGAAAATCAGAAGGATGCAAGAACGGCTTTTCGTCCTTTTTGTGGAACGAAATCCCGCCAAACGAGACAGAGGCACCGCAAAGCAAGCTTTCCGAATTCAAAAAAAGTACCAGAGCAAGCTCTGATGCTGCACAGTATTCTATTTCACGGTCGGGATTTGAATCTCTACCGAGGTTCCAACGCCTATCTTACTTCTGATTTCTATCTTCCCCTTGTGTTCTTCAATTATCCGTTTCGCAATTGACAATCCAAGCCCACTTCCTTTTTCATCACCGCTTCTGGAACTCTTCGTCCTGTAAAATCTGTCGAAGACCCTCGGTAATTCTTCTTCGCTGATTCCGACTCCGGCGTCTTCAACCAGCATAGCAGCCATCGAAGACTTGTCGTTGACCGAGGTGCTTACGGAAACTCTTCCTCCACTTCTACTGTACTTTATCGCATTTTCAACAATATTTGAGAATGCCCGCTGGAGAAGCTGCGCGTTAGCATTAACCTCACACTTACAGCCAAGCTTTATCCGCAAAAAAATGTTTTTGCGCTTGGCGATAGACAACTGATGGGAAATGACTTCTTCGGCAACCGAATCAAAATCCACAGGCGAGAACTTCTCGACAACCGACGACTCCAATTTTGAAAGGTAAATAAGATCTATTGCAAGCTTGGAAGCGTACTCGACTTCCGAAACAAGCTGCTGCAAGTTCTCCCTTTCCTCGCTTGTCAAATTCGACTTCATCAATAGCATCTCTATTTCCGTCTGAATAACTGTAAGCGGAGTCTTCAATTCGTGAGAGGCATCCATCAAGAAATTCCTCTGAGATTCAAGAACCGAAACGATCCGGCGAATGAGAGCGTTGAAAGATAGTGCGACCTTCTCGATTTCGTCATTGGTCGTTGGTACGGAAAGCTCGCTCAATGGCTTGTCGACTTGTATTCTGTCAACGTCATGGGCAATTTTTTCGAGAGGACGCAAAGCTCTGTGCGCAATTAGCACCGATCCTATCCCTACAATTAAGATAGTAATTGGTGCAACAGCAAAGATAAGACCGCGAATCCTGTCTATAGATTCGCGAGTTGCCGCCAATGAGCCTGATACTACGACCGTCCCTTGTGAGTTCTCGTTTATCTCAAAATTTTCGATTGCCGCACGGTATCTCCTGCCTGCCAACGAAATAGAGACGAATTTCCTTCCCGCTTCAAGTGGGATTCTTGACGCGACGGAGTCTTGGTCGTTTACCGAAAAAACCTCTCTGCCTGTGGTACCGAAAATGGCAACATGGATTACTCCGATCTTGTTCTCAAAACTTGAAATTGTCTCCCCAATGTCCTCGCTGATTTCGGATAGGTCTTTCTGTAGATTCTCTTCAACAAGTCGGTTCGCAACGCTGCTCGCCGCTGCCTCAAGTGTCACATCGAACGAACGGTAGGAATATCTCTCATAGAGTTCTGTCAGTGCAAAACTCAGGGCAACAATTACGATGGCAAATGAAAGTGTTACGTAGAGGGCTACTCTTATCCGTATCGGCAGCTTCATCCCTCATCCGACATGGTGTAGCCTACACCTCTGACCGTCTTTATAAACCCCTGCTTTGAACCTGCGTCGACTTTTTTGCGAAGCAGCTTTATGAAGGCGTCTATGACGTTGCTCCGCGGGTCGAAATTCAAATCCCAGACATGTTCCGCGATTTCGCCGCGAGTAACGATTTTGTTCCGGTTGGCCATCAAATATTCCAACAGGGCAAGTTCCTTTCCCGAAAGCTTCAGATCTTTTCCGTTCCTGAAAGCCTTTCGTGCCGCAGTGTCCAACTCGATGTCATGGATTTTCAAAACCGATGTCTTATCATCGAGCACTCTCCGTGTCAACGCGCGGATACGTGCAAGAAGTTCGCCGGCATGGAAAGGTTTCGGAAGATAATCATCTGCGCCGGTGTCGAGCCCCTTTATTCTGTTATCAACCTCGTCGAGTGCCGTCAGCATCAGAATAGGAGTCGGCAATTTCTCCCTACGAATCTGTTTGCAGACCTCGAAGCCGTCAATATCCGGCAGCATCAGGTCAAGGACAATCACATCATAGTCGTTCGTCTTCGCGAGAAAGACCGCCTCCTTGCCGAATGCAGTCGCATCCACGGCGAAGTTCTGCGTTTTGAGAAGCTTCACTAGAGTGCGCTGCAAACTGCGGTCGTCTTCTACAAGAAGAATTCTCATATACTTAGCTCACCCTCACCTCAATCCTCTCCCTCAAGGGAGAGGAAATGCTTGCGTGGCACCTGCAACTTTTCTGAAACGTTCCCTCGCCCATGAAATGGGAGAGGGTTAGGGTGAGGGCGCACAAGACACCTCCAGAATGCCTAAAGAAACGGTTTCTCATTTTGCTTTTCTCAAGAAGGCATACATCATTGGCAGCAAGAAGAGCAGGAGGAAAGTTGAAACTGAAAATCCTCCGATGACGGCAACGGCGAGCGGCTGCTGCATCTGGGCGCCCGCGCCAATTCCGAGCGCCAGCGGAGCAAGTGCAAACACTGCAGCAAGCATCGTCATCAGGATCGGTCTTGCTCTCACGACAGACGCTTCGATAAGCGCATCGTAGCTCGACTTTCCAGCTTTCTCAAGCTCTTGAGTCATGTGCAGAATGAATATAGCATTTTCGGCAACAATGCCAACCATCATTATCATTCCCACAAAGCTCGATATATTAAAATCAATTCCGGTTATGTAAAGAGCCAAGAACACGCCAAACAGAGAGCTCAAGTTAGCTGAGAACACGGCGACGGGCACCACAAAGCTTTCGAACTCGAAAAGAAGCACGGTGATCACGAGAAGCGAAGCGGCAATCAGCACTATCAGAAGTCCGAGGAAGGATTCCTGCTGGCTCTGGTAAAGTCCCCCGAACGAATACGTAACTCCCTGCGGAAGGACTAATTTTTGATTCAAGACTTGCTTTATCGCGGCAATGGTGGAACCAAGGTCGCGCCCCGAAATGCGCGCAGTCACCGGCACCATCAGTTTCAGGTCTTCCCTGTCGATCTCACTTTGCCCTTTTTCGACATCGACGCTTGCAATGTTTTTCAACAAAACGTAAAATCCATTGGGCGACTTCAGGCTGATGTTTTCAATTTGCTTCAGTGATGAATGGTATTCGTCCGGGAACCTTACCCGAACTCCGATCAGCTTTTCCCCTCTTAGAACGTAAGTGTTTACCGTACCATTAATTATCGTCCTAAGCTGGGCAAGGACATCCTCAGGAGTTAACCCGGCGCGGGCCGCAAGCGTCCTATCAACCCTGACGACCAGTGACGGCCCGCTGATGACAATCCCATTAAATACGTCCACTACACCCGGTACGTTCTTGATCAGGTCAGCCGCTTCTCTTGCCTTTTGCTCGATGACACTTTGGTCGGGGCCGAAAATTTTTATCTCGATCGGCGCAGGACTGTTAGTCAGATCGCCGATTAAATCCTGCATCGCCTGTCCGAAACTTATGCGAAGCGCCGGCTCAGAAGCTTCTATCCTTGTCCGCAGCTCATCTATGACCTGAAAAACCGATCTAGAACGATGACTTTTTAACTTTATCAAAAAATCCCCGTTGTTCGGCTCTGTTATGAAAAAGCCCAACTGTGTTCCCGTCCGGCGGGAATAGGATTCCACTTCAGGTATTGACATTATTATTTTCTCGACATGCATCAACATCCTGTTTGTCTCGTCGAGTGAAGTTCCGGGGGGAGAATTGTAATCCAATACAAATGCTCCTTCATCCATATTGGGCATGAAGCCGCTCCCGATGTGCTGGTACATGAAGTAAGTTGCAGCGAGAATGAGCGCCACGATGACGGGTGCCAAGTTTTTCCATTTCAGAAGGAAGGCGAGCACATTCTTGTACCACGATGACAGCCTATGGCCCGACTTTTCTTCGCGCTCGATCTCAATTTCTGCGTCGCGCTTCCTGATAAACGATTCTGCCAAAATGGGAACAAGTGTCAAAGAATATATCAGCGATGCGATCAAAGCGATTGCCATAGTTATGGCAAGCGGCTTAAAGAAAGCGCCTGTAACACCGCTAAGAAATGCAAACGGGATAAAGACGACGATCGTACTCAGACTCGAACCGATTATCGCCGGAAGCAGCTCTTTCAGAGATGAAGTAACTGCACTCCTTATACTTCCATTTTCATATCTTAGATGTCGAAAAATGTTTTCGACAAAAACGACCGTGTCATCTATAACCAGCCCGACGGCGGCAGCAATTCCGCCGAGCGTCATAATGTTCAAGGAACGCCCCATCGAATAGAGTATGAACAATGTGGTGGCAAAGACAGCCGGCACGGTTATGATCGCGACGGCGCTGATCCGGAAGCTTCGCAGGAAAACAAATAGGACTACAATTGCCAGAAGAATTCCTATCGCGATTGAGTCTCTCGCGCTTCCGATGGAGCTGCTTATGAAATCACCTTGATCGTAAAAATATTTAACCTTCACTCCGGGAGGAATAACGCTTGACAGTTGCCGCAGTGCCTCTCTGACCTGTCTGTCAATCACGACGGTGTTGCCGTCCGGCTGGCGAATTATGTTGATGAGCACCGCCTGTTTCCCATCTGCGGTTACTCTTATGTATTCAATTTTCTCGGACGGTTCTACGCTAGCCACATCTGAAATTTTTATGGGCACACCTGCCTGTCCCGACGAAGGTCGGGATCCCTTGGAGAAACTGATAACCGTGTTCTTGATGTCATCAAGAGACTTATATAAACCGTTCACCAGCGAAAGATAAATTTGATAGTTTCTCTGCACGAGTCCGGTCGATGAAACGAAGTTCGTCCTTTTCACCGCTTGAGCCACATCATCTATGCTTAGGCCATAACTTTGAAGCTTTTGCGGATCAACGTTGACGAGAAACTCTCGAGTCTTTCCGCCTACTATTTTGACCTGCGCAATTCCATTTATTCTTACCAGAACAGGCCGAATCACATAATAGGCAAGATCACGGAGCTGAACCTGATTCAGAGAGTCAGAGGTCAAGCTGAAACCTGCGATCGGGAATACCGTCGCGTTCATCCTCTCGATATCTATGGAGACAGCGGGGGGGAGTTGGTTCCTTATGCTTGACACTTTCCCTTGCAGGAGCTGAAGCGCCTGGATTACGTCGGTGCCCCATTTGAAATTGATGTTTATTTCGCATGAACCTCTGCTCGTTGCCGACCTTACGCGTGTAACTCCCGGTATTGCTCTAGCCGCCTCCTCTAACGGGCGAGTTACTTCTATCATCATACGATCCGCTGGTTCCTCACCGTTGTCGGCAAGCATGACGATACGAGGAAAATCTATGTTGGGGTATAGAGAAATCGGAAGCTGAAAGATTGCAAATATTCCGCCGAGGCTCAGAATAATCGCCGTGAAAAGGACAGCTCTCCTGTGAGAACTTACGAAGTTGTAGAAGTTCATCGGGCTACTCGACCTTTACGTCTGTTGAATCGGGTAATCCGTATCCGCCAACGGTGGCGACGACGTCCCCGGGCCTTATCCCGGAAGTAATCTCGAATCGCGACGAATCTGAAAGCCCCACCTGAACTCGCGTCAGAAGCGCAATGGAATCACCCTGAATTCGCCAGACGAAGTACTGATCGAGTTCATCATTGTGATAGACAGCCTGTCTCGGCACGAGAACCACTGACCTGTCCTCGCCGATTTTGATTTGAACATTTCCGAACGTACCGGCAGTCACCAGCGCGGGAATCGCCTGGAGGGTTATTCTAACTTGAATTGTCTGACTGTTCGGATCCGTCGCAGGGTTAATTGCCTGAACCGTTCCATGAACGGGCGGTATGCTCATTCCGGGAATCGTAACAAGAGCGGGTTGGCCTGGCCTGATCGAAGACACATAATTTATCGGAACATTGGCGACAAAGTATTCGCTGCTGAGATCGACCATTTCCACAAGGTCGGTTCCCTGAGTTACAAGCTCGCCTTCAGTGACAAATCTGTGGATGATTGCGCCGGAAAATGGTGCGGTAATATCTGCAATCGCCGCGGTGCTTTCAGCCAGATGCAGCGCTTCTTCAGCCTGTTTCTTTTCTGCTGCGGTTACCGCCTGATCGAGCAGCTCGGTGGCTCCCGCAATGGCGGCATTCGATTCCTGCGAGATAACGGTTGCAATCACCTGTCCTTTTCTGATGACATCTCCTTCGAGCACGAATACCCTTTCGATTTTGCCGGGGATAGTGGATTTGACTTTCTCATCACGCAGAACTTCGAACGAGCCGGTGGTGGTCACCATGTTGTTTATATCGCCGAGGGAAGCAGCGGCAACCCTTACAGCCGCACGCGGCTTTATGGCAGCAGTGTCATCTTTTTTCGAGCTGCAGCCGAAAAGAACCCCTGAGAGAAGAATTGAAACTAAGAAGATCGAAACGTTCCTAAATCGGCATAGCCGAAACCAGAAAGAATTTGAACCGCAAAGTCGCAAGGGCGCAGAGGATATTATTGAAAAAGATAAAGAATTCTTTGCGCCTTCGCGTCTCGGCGGTGAAAGAATATTTTTGCTTTTATCGGCAAAATTTACTTCCAAATGCCTAACCATACTTATTTGCCTTCCGAATAATTCAGTCGGTTCAATTTCAAAACACTCATTTCCATTTGCGCCCTTGCTTCCTCAATCGCCAGTCTAATTTGGTTGACCTTCTGGATTGCATCGAGGACATCAAGGCTGAGTCCACTTCCAACGGCATATTTGGCTTTCGAAAGGAGATAATTCTGCTGTGCCACAACGAGATTTTTCTTCAACGCGTCAATCTCGGATTTGGCTCTTGCAATGTCATTCTTCGTAGCCTGGAAATTACGCCCCAAAAAATTGCGTGTGTAATCGTTATGCAGGGAAATACTCTTGGCGTTGGCCTCCGCCGCCATGTAGCTGTCCTGCAGCGAACCGAGCGTAAAAACTGGAACGGAGACGGAAATTCCGACGGAAGCGCCGAACACGTTTGGCAATCCAGGGCTGACGTTCGGCAAAGAAGTAAGTGCCCCGGCGTCCGCTCCGACAGAGACAATCGGTTTCAGTCTTGAATTGGCTATATTGGCCTCAAGATCCGCCTGCTTAAGAATGAGCGCCTGCGATTGCAGGTCGATGCTTCGTTCCGCGTGAAATGTAGTATCATACGAAATGGATACGGAACTCGAGTCAACATCGGTAACTTCGTTTGAGGGGAGTCCTGCCGCCTGCGCAAGTGCGAGCAAAGAGTTGGCGGAGGAGACCTTGCGGATGTTAATGTCTATCAGTGCGTTGTTAAGATCAACTGTCGTTTTCAAAACATCAGTCTCGCTCCCCTGTCCGGATGCCTGGAGTTGCCTGACCAACTGAAGATAGTTATCTAAGAGATTATACCCCTGTTTGACAACATCCAGTTCCCTTTTCTCCTTCAATGCGGCAACAAACGCCGTCGACACCGAATAAATGATATCAGCTTTCGTGCGGGACTGGTTCAACGTTCCCTGTTCCACTCCGACTCCACCCTTCCGAATTTCATACCCCCTCGCGCCTCCGTCGTAAATTGTATAAGAGCCGCTGATCTGGGCGCCGAACTCACCGCCGTTCGTGATGGCCGGATCATAACCCGGCGCGACAATAAGATGAGAGCCGATTCCGATTTGTGGGTAATAACTCTTCCGTATGGCTTCGCTCCTGTATTTGGCAGAGGCCTTTACCTGTTCCGCAGAGCCAAGCAGAGGATTGTACTTCAACGCTGCGCTCAAGTAGTCGGAAAGCGATAGCGGCTTCACCTGTGCTTGTGCCTGTGTTGCGAGCAAGAGCACGCACGTAACGAACAATGGCCTAAGAACCTGCTTGAACTTCATTTTCCCTTTTCATTAGATAAGTGACGAAACTGAGGAGACAAACGGGCGGCCGTCTAAGCCGCCCATCGCCTTTGCAAATTTAAAACATGCCTGGTATTTCTGCCATTCATTTCTTAGTCTTTTTCATGCGCTCCATTGTTGGCGCTCTCGGTTGTAATCTTCACCACTTTGCCGCTCTGCGGATCAATCCAGACTTCTTTGGTCTCTTTGCCTGACTTCACATCGAGCGACCAAATGAACATTCCGGATTCATGCTCGAGTTCCGCGTCCATGACTTTTCCGCCGGGAACGGCTTTGAGCGCGATCTTCTCCGCTTCTGACTTGGTAATTTTGGCAGACTTCATGTCCTCCGACCTTTCCTTCTTCTCATTTGCCGGCGTTTCCGTATCGACCTTTATCACTTTCCCGGTGTTCGGATCGACCCAGACTTCTTTGAGCTGATCGCCTGCTTTGATATCAAACGACCAGATGTACTTGCCTGACTCGTGCTCATATTCTCCGCTTAGCACCTTCCCGCCTTTCATCTGGGCGAGCGCGGCCTGCTCGGCTTGAGCCTTAGAGACTTTCGGTTTCATTTGGGCTTCCGCGAAGAGCGGCAAACTTAAAGCCAGACCAACGGTTAAAAAACCTTTGAACTTCATTTGAACCTCCATTTTTTGAATTTAATTTAAGAAGTAAGAATGAAACCTGAATGAAAGGGAGAGAACCGTTTCCATGAAAAGAGCGGGCCCCTCTCCTACGCTGTCAAAATCTCTGGTCACGCCATGACTGCCGCGGACTTTGCCCCACAGTCTTGATGCCAAACCTCGTATAGTCATAGACGACGAGGAGCGAGAAGAAGATTGCGGGCAAAGATAAGTCTGAGGTGAGCAGCACCGAGTGAGTGAATACTCTCAAAAGCCATTCCTCACCTGTGCACTATTTTTCTTCAGATACCTCCTCACCTGTTTGAATGTGTAATCCCCTCTTACTTTCCTTGAGAATCTTGCACGGTTCGTGTCAGGAAAAATGGCGATTCGTCTTATCTGAAACAAATCCTCGTTCATTGGTATAGGCCCCGAGTCGGTCGCGACGCCGAATTTGTATTCCGCCCCCCGAACAGCCTGCTTAACTTTCTCGTTGACTCTACCATAAGGATAGCAGAATGCCACAGCTCCCTCTCCGGTGATATCCTCCGGTTCCACTTTACTTCCAGTTATCTCATGCCTCAAGTCGCCCTCAGATAGCATCGTCAAATCGCAATGGGTTCTCCCGTGCGAGCCGAACTCAATTCTGTGACTCTGCATTTCTTCAACTTGTGATCGACTGAGGAGCCTGACAGACGGCTCATCACCAACTTTGTGATCCCACTCATTGGAAACCAAGCCTGTCACAAGAAACACGGTAGCCTTGAACCCGAATTCGGCCAGGATGGGAAACATTACGGTATAATTGTCTTCATAACCGTCATCAAAAGTGAGTAATACCTTCTTTGAATTTCCATCAAACCTCTTCTCAAGAGAAAACTCTTTGAAAGTTATGGTTTCATACCCATTCTTCTTTAGATAACTGAGATGCTTGCGAAATTGAGTCGCGGTTACATAAATGCCATGTTTTCCAGCCTCAGAACGGTCTCGAACAACCCTATGGTACATCAGGACTGGTATCTCACGTTTGCGGCGCTTCACGTACTCGGATTGATAAATGTTCTCGATCCGCTCAAAGATACGGGCTGAGTCGAATTCATACTCCACTCTGGCCACAACAGAGTCGCTGACTTGATATCCATCTAATGCCGCTTTCATTCCTTCGACAATTCTTTGGTTATCATAATCTCTTGTCGGTGCAATGTCACCGAAATTTGATCTCAATGCCTCTTCTATGTTTTGCTCGCCGACAAGGCCTATGGCTCTCTCTTCTCCAACGGCAACAGTTGGCACTTTCCTCATTAATGCTTCTGCTGCAATTCTTCCAGATGCTATTACCACTGCCGACCTTCTCATCCAATCCCCAGCGTCTTCAAAATGGCCGATAATCTCGACATTTTGTCGGGACCGACCCACTTCCAATGATTCGGTATGTGAACCAATTACCGCAATTTTGTGATTCGGAAATTCATCGATCAATAGTTTGACTACCGACCTCAACACCTCACCCTTTGGCCCAGACATCCTTCCGATTACGGCAACTGGCTTCTCTGCATCATCCTCACATTTGGAAGCAACATTCAAATGGGAAATTCTAATGGGATTCCGCAGGATCTCCACCCTGCCAGTCTTGACCTTCAGTTCTCCAACAAGCTGGTCTTGAACATTCTCGCACACGGCAACCACCTTATCGCCGAGCGCCTTTATCAAAATACTGGAAAGGTGAAGATGGCGCTTTCCATGTGCGGTTGTTAGCATCGGTATCAGGCAAAATCGCGTTGCAAAAAGACTGACCCACCCCGCGGCACGCGAATGAGCATGAACAACATGGATTTGATTCCTTTTGATAAACTTAATGAGGAAGACAATTTGACGGATTCTGTCAACGTAATTTCTTTTGTTGAAAGGAACGGCTACATACTGTGCCTTCGTGGGCTTAGTGAGAGTGTCCGACATAATGTACACCCTGTGTCCTCGATCGACAAGCATATCCGCAATCGTAACGGCATACACCTCAGCGCCCGTGACTTCCAATTGAGAAAGTGCCATCAAAATATTCATCGTATTCGAGATAATCTAGTGGTTATGATATTGACAAATTCTTTACAAAATTCAGCATAACATATATCGAACAATATGCGAAATGGATTTGTCAAAATAGCTCTTGCCATCGGAAATCCTCAACAGTCCGGCATCTAAAGAATCAAAAATCAACCTTCACTCCTATCCCGACATTCTGTCCAAAGAAAACCGGTGTCACCGACAGCTTCCACTGACTGCCTGAATGAAGGAGCGTCGAATCCACGTAATCTTGATTGTTATTTTGAATCACTATCTTTGCGGACAGAAAACCTATAAGCCCCCCAACAAAAACATCGGATAACCAGTGGGCGTCCCTGAAAATCCTTGAGATCCCAACCAATGATGCCACTCCATAACAAATCACCGGCACAGCGGGATAATCCTTGTATTCGGTGGCGAACACAGCAGCTAAAGAAAATGCCGTTGCAGTGTGTCCAGATGGAAACGAGTCAAACGAAGAAATAGACCTTCCGTCCGTTCTCCAAAAATAAGCAAGCGGTCCAGCCCACTCTCCCCCGGATTCATGAGAGAATGATCCTGTGGCACTTGGGCGTTCTCTTCCAGTCATCCATTTGATTGCAATAACCCATACGCCCGAAGTTACGAAAGATTCGGTAGCCAAGAGTGACACATCTTGAGCCTTTTTATCTTTGAATAACAGACTATATCCGGCAAACCCCGCAAGCAATCCCAATCCATAGCTAGAGCCTAAACCGGTCAGTATGGCACTTGGTTTATCAATCCACCTGTTGTGATACTGCAATCGTTTGAGTGAATTATAAGACGATTGATCGGTGTACATGAGTATGGTCGTTAACGCAAGCGCTCCACTAAAATAATAGGGGTGAACCTGACCCATCTTAAAAAAGGCACTTCCTTGAGAAGCGAAATCGTCTTTGAATCGAGTCATCAGATTTTTGAGATCACAGTTCTGACCTGCCGATTTTAAAGCGGCTAGCTTAGATGAAGGCTTGGCACACGATGTATCGCCGCCCACAGCCTTCCCTTGAGCTGCAGGAATCCAGATTGACAAGACAAAAAAAAGGGATAGCGGAACGAGTCTAGTGAGCATTATTGGCGCCACCGCTTTCATGCTCAGCCTTCTCAATCAGATCAGCAAGCTTCGCATTATGTGGATCAAGGGATAGCGCAATCTTCCACTGGGCTATTGCATTGCCAACGTCCCCTTTCTTGTAATAAGCAATCCCTGCGTTGATATGTGCCTGGGCGATGGTTGGATCCAATGATATGGCTGTCAAACTGTAAGTGAGCGCCTGGTCATATAATCTTTTTCTCAAATATTCGTAACCGAGGTTAGTCATAGTCACCGCAGCCTTATTAACAGAACCGACTTCGTTACCGGCTAAGCCATCAACAGATGATGATGTGCCGTTTGAACTATAGGGACCCACCGCTTTGTCAAACGAGATCCGAAATCCAAAATTTACGGAATGATCAATGAAATCCCGTAACGGCTCATTCGAAAAGTCACGCTGCAGGTAGTATCTGCCATAAAGGGCAAGATAGGAGGAAATTGGCTTCTCAAAACCAATTGAGAATGTGTTTATTATGTCAGACCGGTTTGTAACGATACTATTGCTCACCGGCCTATTCGAGAAGAGTAGTCCTCTCACTTCGTCAGAGATCTGCATTAGAAATCCGCCGCCTATCGAATGTGACACATAAAATTTCAGAAATGGCTCAACGTATTTGTAGGCGGGATTGTTGGAGTTGTCAGCAATAAGCCCGATGTTGGCGCCGCCTATGGTTTCTTGGCTAAAGGCATGGAACACATGCAGTCCAAGCCTTTGCTGCCAATCCCGCTGTTTGTCCTGCACACTCACGAAGAGCCTGTCATACATTCGTTGATAGATGGAATATTCAAACGAGACCAACGTTGAAGTCGACACAACCATGCGCACCCCTATCCCCTCACGAAACTGATCGAATGAGGCAATCGAGTACAGGCTCCTCTGGTTGAGGACATCCGGTTGATTTGAATGCACAAAGCTGCCAAGCAACGTTATTCCCAATCCCGGCTTGAATGAGTGAGTGACCGCCATGAAAAACTGGTGAGAATTTGTATTCAGAAATTTTGAAGCGGTATAACTGTCCCAACCAAAGACGTACCCAGCTTCAACCACAGTAGGTTGTTGAATTAGGTACCTGACTGTCACAGCAGGGTAGAGGCCAAGGGTCAAGTCGGATGTAGGATTACTCAACCTCAGGACATTCGAGTCGAAACGGTTTACATTTTGCAGTGAGATACTGTATCCGAAACGATTAAGAAATGAGCCATCTTGAGCGTTTGCGTCAATGAAGAACGCACTCAAAACCGCCAGCATTACATTTATTTTTTTCGTTTTCATTACACCTCCTTACACCTCCTTCTGTTAAATAAACCTGCAGATGCGGCGAATGAGGCGTCATGATTACCCTCAGTGTTCTCCGGTTTCCTCGCCGGTAGCGTTGTTGACGGATTCGAACTGATGGTCAGGACCGCCAGGCCCATCGAATTCTAGAGCTTCTTGACCACCGACTTCTAGTCCGTCAATTTTAGTCCCGCTGACCACCTTGATGCCCGCGGAAGTGGTGTTCATCAATTGATTGGCATTCACCACAGCACCAACGGACTTCGTCAAGATGAGCTGTGACGAAGAAACGTGGCCGACGTTGCTAACTACGACCGGCGAAGCTACTCCAAATAACTCAGCATCGTTCAATGCTTGAGCATGAGCCCTTGGAGCAAGTGCCGCCATAGCTATTACGGAAAAGAAAAACAGCATTCTTCTCATATTTCCTTCACCTCCTCTCGTCCCGAGCTGGGATCGTGTTTGTTCAGGACAGCCTCATTACGGCACGCATCTACAGGAATCAAATGATAGTATCATCATTTTTTCATCCTCAATGCCTCTTTGATAGTGTTACATGCACATTCGAGAGATCGCAAATTGCCTCCTGCTTACTTTAGTGTGAAGACGATTCTTAACAGTCCGCTGCATTATACACAAGATAAGAAGTGTAAATGAAAATGAGATGAAAGATGGCGTCTGTGAAAAATAAAATTCTGTCCTCTGGAAGATTTCCCTGCCCTGCCCTTCACTTCACTGCCCCCTTCCTGCAAATTCTCAGGAACGCAATGATAACTCGCACCCCGCTGTTTGAAATCCCGAAAAGCTTAGGGGGCCGAAAACATCACGCGCAGAACCGGACGTCCGTCGACATTCTGCAGCGGAAAGAAAACAAAATGTGTCCTCTCATCCACACTGACGGTGTGTGCATTTTTTGCAAAGAAACCCTCCCCGATTTTCTTCACTGCTCTCATTTCAAGATCGAAGACTGAGACTACCCCGCTTTCCGAAGCAACGTAAAGACGATGAGTCTGCTTGTCGAATGCGATCACGTCAGGATCACTTCCCAGGTTTCCTCTCGAAATTATTTTCTTGGACGACAAATCGAAAACGATATAAGTCGCGTTGTCCTCGCCGGTGACAAAAGCATAATGAGTTTCTGCATCGATGTAAAAGCCATGCGGGCCTTTACAGCCGGGTAAGCTGTAACGCGCAATTATCTTAAGCGTCTGCGGATCGATCGCAACAAGCTCTCCGCGGGTTTGAACCGCAGAATAAATCAGCTTTGACACTGGATCGTAGTGAGTGTTTCCAACTTCGCCTCCCATCCCGATATTCGTTATAACACGGTTAGTCGAAGCATCGAATACAGTAACAGTTCTGCCAAACTCATTTGATACAAAAACTCTTTTCGATTCCGGATCGAATGCGATTCCATCAGGGAAATGTCCCGTGGGAACTCTGTCAATTACTTTGAGAGTGTTGGCATCGAAAACATAGACTTCATTCTTGGCGGCGGCAGAAACATAAACGCGGTTCAACTCCGGAATGACAAGAATCCCAGTCGGTCTTGGAATATCATGTAAGTTAGCAATGACTGTCCTCGAGTCGAGGTCAAAAACTGTTACAAGATTTGCCCCCATGTGTGAGATGTAGAGCCGCCGATGAACCTCGTCGATGGCTTGATAATCGAAGCGTGAAGTGCCGCCAGGCAGCGGAATATCAGCAACGAATTTCAGCCCAAGCTTTTCAGCATTTCGACCGGGAGACTTTTGGCGTCCTGCTATGGTAATTCCGACAAGAGAGAGAACAATCATCAGAAGACAAAGCGCGACAAAAAGTCGTGTTAGAAGTGCGTTCTTAACCACGCTGTAAATTAGTTCTAAGAAATGAAAAGTTGAAGTGAGGTCTTTCAAATTTGAGGATTGCGTCAGATGCAACTATATGAAAAAAGAATAAAGACTCTGCAGAAGTTCTCCGATTCAGTGTCTCTTCACACCGGTAACTTACTTCACTTGATGCTTTCAGTTCTTCATCTGATCGGAAGCATCAAAACTGCTAAACCGAATTTTGACATTCATTCCTTGTAATTCAAACATTCTTTTTTTATTCTCTCTACGGTAGAAGGACGAGCTGGCGCCAATTTTTTCGCTTCAGTTTGTTTATAAATAATTCAAAACAGAGAGAGAAAGTCTGAATGAACAAAAAGCTGCATGCTATTTATATAGGTTTGTTCATTTTTGTCGGTGTCACTTCCACGCTCTTGTTGGCCATCGACGGATATCAATACTACACAACTCCATTGGTAAATAGATTCTTCAATCCCCAAGATAGCCTGTTGAATCCGAGCGGCTTAATCGGGCACGGTCTAGGCATCGTTGGCAGTCTCATGATGATAGTTGGGGTCGCTATCTATATGATCAGAAAAAGAGTCAGGGCGTTTCTTCATTGGGGCTACCTAAAGAATTGGCTCGAGCTTCATATTTTCCTCTGCACTCTCGGTCCTATCTTTGTTCTGTTCCATACGGCTTTCAAGTTCGGTGGAATAGTTGCGGTGAGTTTTTGGAGTATGACAGCCGTGGTGCTCAGCGGAGTAATCGGCAGATTCATTTACGTGCAAATTCCAAGGACAATCCAGGGACAGATGATCGGCATTGAAGAACTAAATGGAATAAACCAGCAGTTGTCTAAAAGACTGCGTGAAGAATTCTCAGTGAACGAAAATCTAATTTCAAAGATCGAGGAAGCTTCCCGATTCGCCAAGCCACAGAAGGAAAATCTTAGAAATAGCATCTCCTTCATGCTCAAGGATTCCATCCGCATCAGACGAATTCTAAAAAATATAAAAAAAGAATCAAAGGCAGCCAGTGTCCCTTCAAAAGAAATCAGGGAAATCCAGAACACGGCAAAGTCAAAGATGATTCTTGCAAGAAGAGTCAGGCTGCTCAGCACGATGCAAAGATTCTTCAGACACTGGCATATCGTTCATCTTCCCTTTGCGATATTGATGTTTTTCATAATGTTTATCCACATCGCCGTGGCAATTGTTTTCGGCTATAGGTGGATCTTTTAGAAACCACTGTTTTGAGCACGTGAGAATATAGATATCGATGGAAACACTTCTCGAAAATTTCATAAGCTATTTCATGGTGGCATGCGTTGCCGCCATAATAATTGTCTGGTACGTAAGAAGGAACTCACTTAAAACTAAAAGGACAATTTTACAGATCGAAGCTGCAAAAAAACTGGGAATCCATGAACCGGTTTCACTTCACCCCGTAATCGACACGAACACATGTATCGGCAGCGGTGCGTGCATAACGGCTTGTCCAGAGAAAGACATTCTTGGAATGGTTAATGGCCAGGCACATGTAATCAACGCTGCAAGATGCGTTGGACATGGCGCTTGCTTCCATGCGTGCCCTGTTCAAGCAATAACGCTGTGCATAGGGACTGAAAAGCGCGGCGTAGAAATTCCGCATGTAAGTCGGGAGTTTGAGACAAACATACCGGGGCTCTATGTCGCCGGTGAATTAGGCGGAATGGGATTAATTAAGAATGCCGTCGAGCAAGGAAAACAGGCGGTAACATTTTTCTTGAGAAAAATGAACACCAAAATAGAAACGAATTATGATTTAATAATTGTCGGCGCCGGCCCGGCAGGAATTTCCGCATCATTAACCGCCGCCAAAAACAAATTAAAATTCCTGACTATCGAGCAAGACACCCTGGGAGGAACGGTTTATAATTTCCCACGCAAGAAAATAGTCATGACTTCCCCGATGGATCTTCCGCTATACGGTCAATTAAAACTCAAAGAGACATCCAAACCCGAGCTGTTGGAAATCTGGAAAGGAGTATTGCAAAGAAATAGGATCTCGATAAATGAAAATGAAAGGGTTGAGGAAATAGGAAAAGTAAATAATATTTTCATTGTCAAATCCTCCAAGAGAACTTGTACTTCGAAAGGTGTAATCTTGGCAATAGGCAGGAGGGGGACTCCGCGCAAGCTGGGAGTGCCCGGAGAAGAGAAGGAAAAGGTCGCTTATCGCATGATCGAGCCGGAATTAATTAATGACAAGAAAGTCCTGGTCGTCGGCGGTGGAGATGCGGCGATAGAAACGGCGCTCCTGCTGGCGGAAACCAATCGGAATGAAGTGACCATCTCATATCGCGGAGAAAACTTTTCAAGATTGAAGCCCAAGAACTTAGAGAATATTACCGAAGCGTCGGCCAACAAAAAGATACGAGTACTTTTCAATTCAAATGTAAAAGAAATACTCGACGACAGGATTATTCTCTACATCAATGGCGCTGGCGAACTGGTCGAACTTGAAAACGATTCGGTTTATATCCTCGTCGGAGGAACGCTGCCCACAGAATTCCTTCAAAAGGTCGGAGTTACGATAACCAAAAAATTCGGAGAGGCGATTTTGAAACATGGAAATTAAAACGCGCATAATCGGCAAGTATTTCTCCGCGTTTCTCCTTTTCTTATTCTCCGCGACAAAAGTCTTTGCACAAATTTCGCCCGGCAACCTTACTTACTATCACGCCAAGTACGAGGGGTTAAGCAATTGTACGCTTTGCCATGTGCTTGGTAAGCAAATAGAAAATTCACGGTGCTTGTCATGCCACACGGAAATCAACAGTCTGATCAGTCAAGACAAAGGCTACCACGCAAGCCCGGAAGTAAAAAACAAAGACTGCTGGTCGTGCCACGGCGAACATCACGGAAGAGACTTCAGAATTATCAATTTTAATCCAAAGGAATTCGACCATGAAGTAACCGGATTTAAGCTGGACGGAAAACACTCCAGAATCGATTGCATCGAATGTCATCGATCAAAGTTTATTTCAAATCCCGAATTGAAAGAGAGGAAAAGCACCTATTTAGGACTTGATAAGAACTGCATCACGTGCCATGAAGATCCCCATCAGAATACCCTGGGCACCAATTGTTCTTCCTGCCACAACACGGAAAAATTTAAACCTGCAGCAAACTTCGACCATAACAAAACCAATTTTATCTTAACCGGCGCTCACGAAAAAGTCGAATGCTCAAAATGCCACATAACGGAAAAAAGAAATAGACAAGACTTTCAGAAGTTCGTTGGGCTGCAATTCAGTAATTGCACCCCCTGCCATAGAGATGTTCATCAAAAAAAGTTTGGCGAGAACTGCAAAAAATGCCACACTGATGTTTCATTTAAGCTGATAAAGACAAACTCTTTCGACCATGACTTAACAAATTATCCGTTGAGAGGTTTACATGTTGAAGTCTCATGCAAAAACTGCCATGGGAAAGATTTAAACTCAAGACCTAAACATGATGAATGCGTTGATTGTCACCGGGATTATCACAAGGGTCAATTTACTAAAAATAATATTGTTACAGATTGCTCCAAATGCCACACGGTGGAGGGTTTTAAACTTACCACTTACACGATTGAGATGCACAACAAAACTGAGTTTGAACTAACCGGGAGCCATTTGGCCGTTTCATGCAAATCCTGTCATTACGCCGTCGACTCCTGGCAATTTGAAAAAATCGGATTGAAATGTATCGACTGCCACAAGAATGTACACGGAACCGAATTAACGAACCAATTCTTACCCGATAACAAATGCACGGTTTGCCATTCGATCGAGGGCTGGCAGAAAATTTCGTTCGATCACGACAAGACGAAATTCAAATTATTAGGAAAACATCTGACGGTCGAATGCAGGGCGTGCCACTATACAAAAACTCACGGCGGTTTGTCCGAAGGTCTCCGAAGGCGACTCGCCAAGGCGAGATCCTGCGGAGAAGAATCAATCTTTCGTTCTTTAAATTCAGATTGTGAAACTTGCCATAAAGATGTTCATTACGGACAGTTTGCCAAAGGAAAAATAACAGACTGTCAAAGATGCCACGGCTTTGAAAACTGGACCACTACTACTTTTGACCATAATCGCACGAGTTTCCATCTTACAGGCGCTCACAAAAAGTTGGGATGCGTCAAGTGCCATAAAGTGGTTACAGTAAACGGAAACACTTTCGTCAAATATAAACTGGAAAATTTCAAATGCGAATCTTGCCATTCATCATAGCCTTGATGCTTTCGGCTTCAACCGTTTTTTCGCAGTCCCCTCATGGAGATGAGCTGAAACTTGATTGCTCATATTGCCATGAACCAACAAGTTGGAAAGTCATTCCAGAGCATATAAAATTCAACCATGATGAGACCTCCTTCAAACTGACCGGCCAACATGCGGAGGTAGGGTGCAAATCATGCCACACGAGTCTAATCTTCTCTGATGCGAAAAGTAACTGTAACTCCTGTCATCGGGATGTTCATCAGAGCACCTTGGGGCCGGACTGTTCAAGATGCCATACGCCAACTACATGGTTGATTTCAAATGCAAATGAAATACATAGGAACACTCGATTCCCGCTCGTTGGCGCTCATCAAAATGTCGATTGCGCTAGTTGTCATTCAGGTTATTCAGAATTGTATTTCCCACCTCTGAATACTTCCTGCATCAGCTGCCATGCCGAGCAGTACTATGCCGCAACTTCACCAAACCATGTTCAATCCGGATTCTCAATTGAATGCCAGGATTGCCACGGTGTTACCGGCTTTGTTTGGACTGCCGCAAATTTCAATCACGATTTTTTTCCGTTAGTCGGCGGACATAATATCCAAAATTGTTTTGCGTGCCACACGCAAGGGAGTAACTTCAACGGATTATCGACGGACTGCTACAGCTGTCATAAGACAAATTATGAGCAGACCATTAGTCCAAATCATGCGGCGCTGGGGATGTCCACAGATTGTAAAAGCTGCCATACAATAAATGCCTGGATACCGGCAAGTTTTAATCATGCAACGACAGGATTTGCTTTGACGGGCAGTCATTCAACGTTGAACTGTTCGGCTTGTCATAAAGGAACAATTGGTGTGTTAAGCCCTGATTGCATTTCATGCCACAGAGATAAGTATAACTCAGCGCCAAATCATGCAGCGCAAAACTATCCGACTGACTGCAAAATGTGTCACAATACGACCTCATGGAATCAATCGACTTTTGACCACAATACCACAGCGTTCCCGCTTACAGGTGCGCATACTACTGTTAATTGTTCTTCTTGCCACACAACAGGCTTTGCAGGAATACCGACGATTTGTTATAGCTGTCATCAGCAGAATTATCAAAGCACAACAAATCCGAATCATCCTGCATTAGCGCTGCCAACGGGCTGCGAAACCTGCCACACAACAAATCCCGGCTGGAAGCCTGCCACATTTCCAATTCATAATAATTATTATCAAATAGTTGGCGCTCATGCGTCACTTACTTGCGATCAATGCCACAATGGAAACTACAATACAGCGCCGGCCACTTGCTACGGATGTCACCAGAATGATTATAACTCAACGACAAATCCGGCGCATCAAGCAGCGGGTTTCCCAACCGATTGCCAAAGTTGCCATTCGCAAAGTGCTTGGCAGCCTTCAACTTTTAATCATGACGGCCAATATTTTCCAATCTACTCCGGCACTCATGCCGGCAGATGGACTTTATGTTCCGATTGTCATACCAATTCCACAAACTTTACTGTCTTTTCCTGCATCAATTGTCACGAACACAGCCAGGCAAATACCGATCCTCATCACCAAGATGTAGGCGGCTATGTGTACAGTCCCACTTCTTGCTATAGCTGCCATCCAAGTGGAACCGCAGGGGACTAATCGTGATGAATCGGCAAATTAGAGGAGCATTCTTTCTCATTCTTGTGGTAGTATCTTCCTTCAATGCTGCGCATTCGCGGGAACGAAGGCTTCAAAAAAAGGTCGGGACTGTTTCTTTTATTACCCCGCAAAATATTTACCTAAGATTTGGAAATACAGACGGCATAGCCGTAGGCGACACGATTTTTTTCGAGAGCAGAGGAAAACTTGTGCCCGCTGTAGCAATTAAGTATATGTCGACTCAGTCATGCGCCGGTGAAAAGATTGGTAATTTGGAATTGAAAGTTGGCGACAAAATGTTTGCTTTAGTAAAAGTGGAAGCCTCAAAGGCGCTGCCCCAAAAAATGACCGAAGTAAAGTTGGATACCAATTCTGTGCAGACTAATGCAAGCCCTCAGGTTGAAGAAAACTTCGTACAAACACCGCTTAGCAGCTCAAGATTTTACGGAGGAGTGTCTGCAAGTTCCTATTCCAATTTTTCGAATTATACCGGCAGCTCAAATATTCAGAGATGGAATTATTCAGTCTCATTGAACGCGGAAAGTATTGCCGGGACTTCGGTCTATTTTTCGAACTACATGAACTTTTCTTATGTCAACAGCGAATGGCAGGATGTGAAATCAAGCCTGTTTAATAATTTGAGAATTTACGACCTGACACTCGGCTACAAAGGAAGCGGGTTCGACTTCTGGTTTGGAAGGCATATTAATAATCACATTTCAGATGTTGGTCCGGTTGACGGACTGCAAATGGAGAAACATTTCGGGAGTTATTCCGCCGGTGGTGTGGTAGGCTCGAGGCCGGATTTCGGCGACATGGCTTTCAACTCTAAACTTTTTGAATTCGGCGGTTATTTGAACAGGACCGATACCCTAAGCAGTGGCTTGATGGAAAATACTATCGCGGTCTTCCAGCAAAACAATGACATGAGAACAGACAGACGATTTATCTACTTTCAACATAACAGTAACTTGTTCAACAATCTAAACTTCTTTCTATCAATGGAGGTTGATCTTTTCAAGTTACAGAACAACCTGCCAAAGAATGACTTTTCTCTTACCAACCTGTTTTTCTCGACTCAATACTATCCCGTTGGCAATTTGTCTTTCAATCTATCCTACGATGCAAGAAAAAATGTTATCTACTATCAAACCTTCGGAAGCCTCCTCGATAGTCTCTTTCAAAATGAATTGCGACAAGGTCTAAGAATAGGAATAAACTGGATGCCATTCTCTGGCATGTTCGTTAATCTCGGCGCTGGTTACGGCTTTCAGAAGGGTGATGTTAGGCCTTCAAGAAATATAAATATTTCAATTACCCAAACGGAAATACCGTTGCTAATGATTTCCGGCACGATCTCATACAACAGAATACTTAGCAATTACCTTGACGGTTCGATTTATGGAATAAGATTTTCCAAATATCTTCCCTTTAATTTCACCACGGTCTCGGCTGGTTACTCGAGGATAAATTATAGCTTTGGAAATGGGGGGAACAATCTTATTCAGAACACAGCCACAGTCGAAGCCTCCACTAGAATTTTCGACCGACTGTTTTTCAATCTTTACTACGAGGGTATCTTCAGCAATAAGACTACTTACGGAAGTCTCATCGGCGGATTGAATTTCAGATTTTAGCAGAAGGATTGCTTTAGAATTTCTCCCTAAGCATATTGAGCGCATGCAAAAGATGAGACACGAAGAGGTTTTGCTTGGGTCACGATAACTTCCGGAACGCCTACGGGATGGTTCTGCATAAGAATTGATCGCTAATACGATGCCGAACAATCCCGAAGTCTCTGTAATCCTTATAAATTACAATTCCAGGCATTATACAATCGACTGTGTGAATTCGATAATCGAACACACCAAATCAAAAAACTACGAAATAGTAATCGTTGACAACAACTCAAAAGAGGAAGATTTCATCGAGCTGAAAGAAATCGAGAGTATTCCTTCTGTCAAAATTTTTGGAAGCAGAATTAATCTGGGGTTTTCTGGCGGAAATATGTTGGGAGTTCAACAGGCGCATCCTGATTCCGCATATTATTTTTTCCTGAATAATGATTGTGTGTTTGTAAACGACGTGATTTCAACTTTGGGCAACTTCTTCGACGAAACTCCAGCGGTCAGCATTGCCACCGGCCAGATGTATTCTCCGAATATGCAGCCGCTGCCTTCGTTCGGGTATTATCCGTCGGTTGGCGCAATACTATTGGGCACAGGATTCATGCGATTGTTCAATAAAGAAATGTATCGCTCGAATAAAAAAGAGTACTCGGAACCGATAACGATCCCTTATGCCACCGGAAGCGCTATGTTTGTGAGAAGAGCGCATTTCGTCGACATCGGCGGTTTCGACACGAATTATTTTCTCTACAGCGAAGAGGAGGATCTTTGCATGAGAATGCGGAAAAACGGATGGCGGATTTATCTTGTGCCGGGAGCGAAATTCATCCATTACGGAGGGGGGAGCACAAACCGAAACCTGGCGGTCGAGAAAGAGTTCTACATTTCGTATCTGTATTTCTTAAGAAAATACTATTCTGCTTTCAATCGGGTCATCCTGAGACTACTCTTTGCCGTGAAGTTGCTGCGAAAATCGTATAAAGATTCCAAATTCCTTAAACTTGGTCTTTTTGTTTTGAGGGGAGCACCCATGAAAGAAAGTCTGAGATTCAGGCAAAACAGCTCCCTTGACAAAAGAGTCACGTAACTCCAGATGACGAAAGACCCGCACGATGGCGGACTTCGTTTTGTAGCGGGGGAAGGATTCCTCCGAAGGAGTCCCTTCGGGAGAACCTTCGTCCCGACAAAGTCGGGATATGAGCCCACGAGCTAACAGCCTAAGAAAAAGAAAGTCCGCTTTCACGCGGACTTCGTCTTGTAGCGGGGGAAGGATTCCTCCGAAGGAGTCCCTTCGGGAGAACCTTCGTCCCGACAAAGTCGGGATATGAGCCCACGAGCTAACAGCCTAAGAAAAAGAAAGTCCGCTTTCAGGCGGACTTCGTTTTGTAGCGGGGGAAGGATTCGAACCTTCGTCCCGACAAAGTCGGGATATGAGCCCACGAGCTAACAGCCTAAGAAAAAGAAAGTCCGCTTTCAGGCGGACTTCGTTTTGTAGCGGGGGAAGGATTCGAACCTTCGTCCCGACAAAGTCGGGATATGAGCCCACGAGCTAACAGCCTAAGAAAAAGAAAGTCCGCTTTCAGGCGGACTTCGTTTTGTAGCGGGGGAAGG
Organism: Bacteroidota bacterium; assembly: GCA_023381615.1. Classification (GTDB taxonomy): domain Bacteria; phylum Bacteroidota; class Ignavibacteria; order Kryptoniales; family JAKASW01; genus JAKASW01. The sequence continues at coordinate 121,189 of JAMCQL010000014.1, read as the reverse complement.
ATTCGAACCTTCGTCCCGACAAAGTCGGGATATGAACCCACGAGCTAACAGCCTAAGAAAAACAAAGTCCGCTTTCAGGCGGACTTTGTTTTGTAGCGGGGGAAGGATTCGAACCTTCGTCCCGACAAAGTCGGGATATGAACCCACGAGCTAACAGCCTAAGAAAAACAAAGTCCGCTTTCAGGCGGACTTTGTTTTGTAGCGGGGGAAGGATTCGAACCTTCGACCTTCGGGTTATGAGCCCGACGAGCTACCAGCTGCTCCACCCCGCGATCGGAAACAATATAACTAAACGTACAACCGTAAACAAGGTTCGGATTGACCAAATGTCATTGAATCTGTAACAAGAATTCATCATCAGATTGAATGGAACAAAAGAATTATGCTTGCTGTTACAAACGACTGGAGATTGAATGTTCAGGTGCTATGTCTTAAATTTTGCATATTGAAAAAGTGAAAATGGAGTGTAATGATGCCGACGTACGAATATAAATGTGATAAATGCGGTCATGTCTTCGAAGAACTTCAATCAATGAACGATGAACCATTAACCAAATGTCCGAAATGCGGCAGCAAGGTTCACAGGCTTATTGGTACCGGCGCCGCTCTCATATTCAAAGGCTCAGGCTTCTACCTAACAGACTACAAGAAATCGAACTCTTCCCCGGCCGGCGGCAACGGCGAAAGTAAATCGAAGAAACCAGAAACAACCTCTACCGTAAAAGCCGAAAAACCCGCCGCGACAGAAAAGCCCAACTAACCGAATTAGGCTTTACCATTCTGAAATTTTTCGCCTGACTCGATTCGCGCGCCTCTGACAAACTCACGCGCGTCCAGCTTTTTCTTACCTTCTAACTGCAACTCCAATACCTCGACGAGTTCATCAGAGCACGACGTATAAAACCGCCCGGCTCCTATTTTTATTTCCCCAGCGGAGGGATTCGCTTTCTCTCCTGTCAAACGTGTCCTGAAGATCTTCAGAAATTTATCATCGAGAAAAGTATAAGCTCCCGGCTCGGGCGAAAAGCCGCGGACAAAGTTGTGAACTTCCTTTGCCGGTTTTGACCAGTCGATCAGGCAATTCTCTTTTGAAATCTTTGGCGCTGTTGTGGCAAGCGAGTTGTCCTGTTCGATGATCTTGACATTGCCATCCTCTACAAGTCGTATTGTTTCCACGACTGCCTCTGCGCCTGTCAAAGAAAGCCGCTTGGCAAGTTCACTGGCGGTATCGTCAATACTAATTGACGTTTTCTTTTGGAGTATGATTTTCCCGGTGTCAACTTTATCGTCGAGGAAAAATGTTGTTACGCCCGTTTCGCGTTCCCCTCTTATTATTGCCCAATTAATCGGCGCTGCCCCCCGGTAGCGCGGCAAAAGCGAGGCGTGGAGATTGAACGTGCCAAGCTTTGGAATTGTAAAAACGTCTCTGGGCAAAATCCTGAAGGCAACCACAACCATCAAGTCGGGCGCAATAGTCTTCAGTCTCGCCACAAATTCAGGATCTTTCAGCGACGCAGCTTGAATGATGGGCAATCCGAGTTCGAGCGCTGCCGTCTTTACCGCAGACGGAGAAATTTTTAAGCCTCTCCCCTGCGGCTCGTCTTGATTCGTTACGACTGCGGCAATTTCATAACCTGCTTCAGCGATAGCTTTCAGCGAAGGGACGGCAAATTCCGGCGTCCCCATGAAAACAATTTTCATCTTACTCTCGATAGGTTTACACAGAAAATTAATTGAGCAGCAACTGGAAACAAAGACGCCATGTCAGTCCAACTCTCTGCTATTATCCAACCCAATCATGCACCTCGGATTTTTTGCAGCTTTTACCGCATCGAGTCTCTTGATGGACTTCAGAGACCACTTCGGAGGAGGATGATGTACATGAAATTGGAGCGCGAGATTACGCAGCGATTTCCCAGTTACGCCGATGAGTGAAAGCCTGAATTCGACATCGGTGTCTTCCCCCAATCCCGGTTCGTCATACGTCTCGTCGAAGCCGTTAATGGTCACCATATCCTTCTTATGAACTGAAAAATTGGACCCAAGCATCGCAATCGAATTGCGGAATAGAAATTTGCGCAACAACTTATTTTTTATCCTTATGCCCGTCTCAAGATAAGTCGTGTCTCCTTTCAATCCATCGATCAGTTCTCTCATCCCGATCTTCTCATATTCTCCACTCATCACCTTTGCAAGAGTTAACGTCTTAAACCATCTCTCGCTCATCTGCACTCGCCTCCCAAAAAGGATTCTATTACTCTCGCGTTGATTCCAATGATCAAGCAAGAAATCCTTCCCCAAAAGGCAATCCCCGTCCACAAACACAAGATATTCCGAACTGGAGGAACGGATCGCGCTGTTAAGCATCTTGTCCTTTCGCCAGCCCATGTCTTCTTGCCATAGATGTATTATGGGAAAGCCATAAAGCACTCTTGATTCCTCTACGACTTCTCTTACTTCTGGGCCAGAACCGTCGTCGGCAACTATAATTTCAAAATCCTTAAACGATTGACGATTGCACGTTGCCAGTACGAATCTGAGAACATCAGGCTTATTATAGACGGCAATAACTAACGACAATGAGGGTTTGTAGACCATGTAACCTTCTTTTAGAATACTTTTTTGTTATCAATGAGTCTGAGGCGAATATGCCAGAAAAATAAATTTGAGTTCAAGAGAATCAATAGACCATATAACCGAACAAGATATTCATCAAGGCAATTGTCGTACTATGTGGGACAAACTAACAACAAGCCGCCTGAAGGATTCCTCTCATATTGGAATTGAATTCGAAGCGGGCAAGAACCTCGTCGCACCCAGCCGCGAGCGCTTGAGCCCTGAGAGGCGTGTTCACGTGTGAGAGATACGCTATCAGTTTGATGGAGGCTGTTGCCGGATTCGCCTTGAGCTTTTCAATGAGACTGAGCGAGTCGATAAAGTCGTTCTCAAGATCGATTAAAATTAGTTCGCAATCCTTGAGGTAAAGATCGATCTGGTCTTCAGTGCCGACAAATCCGACAGTCAATCCAAAATACTCTGCGATATTCCGGATTTTCGTCATGAAAATTAAATCATTAACAATCGCTGTTACTCTTGCCATCAACTCATTCCTAAAGTTCCCGCGTTTTCTTGAAGCGCTTTTATCACGAAGCTTATATGCTCGTCTTCCGGTATTCCTAATTCCGCAATTCCATTCTTGATGTCTTCTCGGCTGACACTCCGCGCGAAGGCTTTGTCCTTGAGCTTTTTTTTGACCGACGACGGCTCCAAACCTTCGAGTCTGGTGGGACGAACAAGTGCAACTGCTACTATGAATCCGGAAAGTTCGTCGACAGCAAAAAGGCATTTTGCCATTTGCGTCTCACGAGCAACGTGCGTGTACGGAGCGTGCCCCAGGATTGCCTGCCTGAGAATTTCAGGGTAGCCTTTCTCGGCCAGAATTTTATTTCCAACGTAGGGATGTCCGAAGGTCTCCGAAGGCGGCTCGCCAAGGCGAGATCCTGTGGACTGGTCAGCATTCGGATACATTTCGTAATCGAAGTCGTGGAGTAAGCCCGCCAGTCCGTAGAGATTTTCATCCTCATTAAATTTCTTCGCACAAGCGCGCATTACCGCTTCGACGGCAAGGGCATGCTTTCGGAGACTCTCCGTCTTCGTGTATTCAAAGAGGAGTGATACCGCTTCTTCTCTCGTGGGAACTTTAGGTTCGGTTTCAATCACGCTGAAAATATATTTTGTATTGGCTTGAAAATCAAACCTTAGCTTCGTTCTTCTTCTCGAAACCGACGCGCGTCATTGCACCCCAGCTTTTCACGCCGCGGAAATAATCGTAAAACGCTTTCACTCGCCACCACGCGGTCATTTGTCTATATCCAAAGTTCTCTATCACACTGAAAAGAAGGAGCCTAAAAAGATCCAAAGGCCTTGGATAACGATGGAATGAATATTCTTCCAAAAGCACGGCGCCGACTGAAAGAAAAACACCGTAAACAATTGCCAAAACAAGAAACATTGCAAAAAACGGGAAATTCACATTCCCTAATATGAAAGATATTGTAACGAAAATTATTCCCGTTGCCTCGATGATAGGACCGATCAACTCGAACAGCGCAAAATATGGAAATGACATCATTCCGACAACACCATATTTCGGATTAAAGAACAAGTCTTTATGAATTCTCAAAGTGTCAATTAATCCACGGTGCCATCGATTCCTCTGGCGGGAAAGATTGCGAACACTCTCCGGAGCCTCAGTCCAGCAAACGGGATCGGGAACGAATCCGATTCTATAATCCCTCTTTTCCCGGTGCATGAATTTATGGAGGCGCACAACAAGTTCCATGTCCTCGCCTACAGTGTTCGTATTATACCCGCCGACTTCAATCAGTGCACTTTTCCGGAACAGACCAAATGCACCGGAGATAACCAATAGTCCGTTCATCGCAGTCCAACCCATTCTACCGGAAAGAAATGCTCTCAGATATTCGACTACCTGAAATGTCGGAATCCATTTCTTTGATAAACGTATGTCCGTTACATTCCCTCGTTCGACCGTGCAGCCGTTCACGATTCTCACTATTCCGCCGGTTGCAACCATTCGTCGCGGGTTTTCAAGAAAGGGCTTCACGACTTTTAACAATGCGTCTTGCTCAAGCAAAGAATCAGCGTCAATGCTGCAAACCAGCGGATACTTTGCAACGTTTATTCCGGCGTTGAGAGCATCGGCTTTACCGCCATTTTCTTTATCTATGACCACAAGTCTGTTGTAAGCAGGAAGCGGCGAGCGGTAGATTCCATGAACCGGCTTCGTCGGGATTGAAACATTGTAAACGTAACTCAACTTTTTCAGTTGGAAGAAATCAATAAGCTTCTTCAGCGTTCCATCCTTCGAGCCGTCATTAATCACAACTATTTCATATTTCGCATAATTCAGCATCATCAGCGATTGGATGCTCTCGATAATGTTCGTCTCCTCGTTGTATGCCGGCGCAAGAATGGAAATCGGTGTAGCAAACTCTGACTGCAGTATATGCTGGTAGTTCACAAACCGGTTCTTGCGAAGGTAAAGCAGTATCTCACGGAGTGCAACCACAAGTAGAAATAGATAAGTAAAATCTATCACAAAAAAATAGATCAGGACGAAATAATCGTAGAACGTCGCAAGAAATGCCCAAGTGTTCGCCATTAAAAATTTCCGACAATACTTCTGCTTATTGATACGAGATCGACTTCATCTAAAATATACCTCGCAGCGGCGGCGACGTTTTCGGTCCCGTTCAAGAACGCTGTCTCAAGTGCCGACATTCCTCTTTCCCCGCATCTCGAGATTGCTTCCGCCGCAGATAATCTCACGTCGACCGCCTTGTCATCGAGCAACGGGATCAGACTCTCCACAGAAGACGGCGCTCCAAATTTTCCAAGTGCCGAAGCTGCAGCGGCACGTACTTCAGAATTCCTGCTTGCCAACTTGGACACGCAAACGGGAATCGCCCTCTCATCGCCTATACTCCCCAACGCATGGATCGCCTCAACAACCTCCTGTGTCATTCCCTTTTCAGCGATCTCAATTAAAGATGGAACAGCATTCACCCATCTTATTATTCCCAGCATCTGTATCGCGAACAACTCCACGCTTCTGTCTTTGTGTTTGACCAACGATAATATGTACGGAGCGGCTTCGTTCTTATACTCCAAGATGATTCTCGACAGATTTATCGCGGTCCAGCGCGTCAGGTCCCTGAGCAGGTCAACAAGAATCGGCAGAGAGCTGACGCCATCAATTTCGACCACTGCCTCAAAAGCAAGCAGCCTTACTTCTTCGCTCTTGTCAGAAAGCAGCGTGATGATACTTCCTACGGCTTTTGTTGAATGCATCGTCTGAAGTTCTCTTATTGCATCTGCCTGTCTCCACCAACGTTTATCTTTAAGCTCTTTAATAGCGTCATCGGCAAAACCCAAAGCGTCGTAGATTTGCGAAAGCCGCTCTCGATTTTCGCCGATAATTTCATCCGACATATTCAAAATCACTCTTCGTGCAATTTCCCGCTTGCGCTGACGGCTGTATCTGCCGGTTCCCCTGCTCTTCCTCACCATTTCCAAAAAACTTTTCCGAATTGCGCCGAGGGGGATATCTTCACCGAGAGCCAGAACATACGAGAATCTATCTGCAAAAAAGTCATATAAGCGCTCATTCGACTTTATCGACCGCGATGCAATAATTTTTCGGATGACCAAAAGAGTTACTATTATTGCCACAAATGTGGCGATAATTAATACCAGAATGTAAATCGCGATGACGCTCAACTTTTGCCCTTTACCACTGGTACAAAAAGTTCAACGTGCCGGCATAGCTCCACTTCCACGGCGATGAACTCCATCTTGTATAGCTCATATCAAGTTCCAAAACATAGTTTCTGTAAAACCTGTATTTGCCAGTAATGAATCCGCCATTTGCAGAAACGGTCAGGTACGACTGACTGAAAAGCCGGTAAAGTTCCGCGCCGTGAAAACCTCCGAACTGAGATTGAAAGTCGGGCGTCATTTCAATGTTCGCACGGGCAACAAAACTTGTAGAAGATCCGCCGGTATTACTGTTGCCGAAATATGCCCGCAGCATAATCCAATCATTCGAAGAAAAATAGTAACTGATCGCAGGCGACAATACCCTGACAGCGTTTCCCGCGAATTGCAGATATTGATAACTACCAGTCACAGACAAGGGACCGAAAATTCTGTAGTTCAACTCAATCGTGCCTCTTTCTCGTTGAGCGGTGGAGGAATTGGGCCCATAAAGAAAGTCTCCATAGACAGAAAACACATCCGAAAATTTATACGATCCCCCCACTGCTCCAGCAAAATCCTTGGAGCCAAAAATATCTCTCGAATCAATTTCACCAAAAACTTCGAGGGGGTAAGAAATTCTTCTATCGAAAAACAAGGACACGATTTTGTTTGAGTAACGATTTGCGGGACCGAAATTTTCGTCATAAAAACCAAGAGAAAGTTTATCTAAGAATTCATTCTGAAGTGCGGATGACAGTCTCTTTGCGGTCTCATTATCCGGGTCTAACCTCAATAGACGCTCGACATATTCGCTTGATGATTTGAAATTGAGATCCTTCTCGTATGCTTGCGCCAGAATTAACAGAGCATCTTTCTGCGAATGGTCCAGCTCGATGATGCGGCTCGCATATTTGACGGCATTTGCCAAATCCCCAACCCAAAAAGACACTCTTGCAGCAGCAACAAGCACTTCGACATTAGAAGGATGCTGGAAAAGCAATCCCTTCAAAAGTTTCAGAGATATTTCGTATTCTCCCTTCCACGAAGAGACAGTCGCATAACCAAGCAGAGCGTCAAATGAATTTGGCTCTGAAGAAAGTACTTCTCGGTACACCGCCAATGCAGAGTCCAGATTTCCGCTCCAACTCAAAACTTGAGCAAACTGAATTTTCAGGTCATTGTCGTCGGGATATTTTTTTACGAGCGCGGAGTAGATTTCAGCAGCTCCGCGATAATCGCGTTTGGCTTCCAAAGCTTTTGCACTGTCGGAGAGAATACTCTTGAAGCGCAGCGTATCCACCTGTGCCTGCACAATGTCCGCCGACGCGATAAGGATCAGTAAGGGAAAAAAAAGAGACTTCATCAAATGTTTTGTGGGTTAACGCGAAGGCTTTTGTCGTCGAGCAAGAACCGTTTTAACACGCACAAGCAACTCTTGCGGACTGAACGGCTTCGTGACGTAATCGTCTGCGCCAAGTTCCAGTCCTCTGATAATTTCCTGCTCCGTCGATTGCGCCGTCAGCATTATCACAGGAATCGTTCTGCAAGCTTGGTCGCTCTTGAGGTTCATCAGAGTTTCCAATCCATTCATCACCGGCATCATAACATCCAGTATAATGAGATCCGGCAAAAGACTCTTAGCTGTCTCCAAACCTTTCTTTCCATCCTCTGCGACAATTACATTATACCCGGCACTCAGCAACTTAAATCTGACAAGAGCGGCAATTTCTTTCGTATCTTCGACGACTAAGACTGTTGCCATGAAGGAAAGTAAGGTTTAAAAATATTAAAATCTATTCTGTGATAGGACGAGTTTACCAAAATGCCAAGAGATTTGAAAACTTGGTCTTGACCACCCCTATATCCCCTCCTTATCAAGGAGGGGACTAAGGGGTGGTTGATTCGTGATGATCTTAGTGGCCTCTTCTCACAACTTGGGTCGGTTCCGATATCCATTTCCACGACATTTTCTCGATCGTTATCAAAATGGGTAAACTCGTCTGTGATAGCGAAAAGTCTATCTTCTGCCTTGATAGCGGGTTTTATCTTCAAAATTCGACAACGAAAAAAGTAGACGTTAAAAATCAGGTTCACGAACCTTAAATTTATAAAAAAGGAAATTTATGATCGATAGAATTATTGAGATTGCAAAGCAAGCAGGAAAATTCTTAAAGGAGAATGAAGGCAAAATTATCGAAATAAATGAGAAAGGCTCGTTTACCAATCTCGTCACCAACGTTGACAGAGGTTCGGAAGTCATGATCAAAGAATTCATCGCGAAAAATTTTCCGGAGCACGGGATCCTAGCGGAAGAGAGCGGTGCATCTTTACCCTTGTCGGAATACAAGTGGATCATCGACCCGCTGGACGGGACTACCAACTTCACTCATGCGTTTCCGGTTTACTGTGTGTCGATAGGAGTGGAACGCAAAGGCGAAGTAGTCGCGGGCGCGGTTTACGATCCAAACTTCGATGAACTTTTTTCAGCAGAAAAAGGAAGCGGATCGTTTCTTAATGGGAGGAGATTGAAAGTCACATTGTCAAACACTCTCGAACGCTCAATGCTGGCAACCGGTTTCCCTTATGATATAAAACATAATCCATTCAACTGTATCCAGCACTTCGAAGCTTTCCTTACTCGCGCGCAGGCTGTGAGGCGATTAGGTTCGGCAGCACTTGATATTTGTTACGTTGCTGCAGGAAGGCTTGACGGATTTTGGGAAGTCAACTTGCATCCGTGGGATACCGCCGCCGCAGCGCTAATTGCCAATGAGGCAGGCGCAAAAGTAACGGGCTTTCACGGAGAAAAATATTCTATCTATCAGCGTGATATTGTTTTGTCGAATGGACTGATACACGACGAGATGATCGAAGTGCTTCGGCAAAACCTGTAAACTGAAACGCTCGGGAAAGAGAACCACCCGCGGCTATAAATCCTTGCATAAAGAAAGCTAGAGATTCGGCCGAAAACCCGGTAGGAAGAAAAATTACACAGAGCGACACAGAGAAAATCTTTGAGTTCCACAGAGAGAAGACTTATTCTCGGTGTCTCTCTGTGTCTTCTCGGTGGAACTCTGTGTCCCATCTTTTTCGAAAGGGACTTTTCGGCCACGTCTCTAGGTATGTTTTTTCTCCTTCCCAAGCCCCTGCTTGGGAAGGGATACCTCGAAGCTCCGCTTCATTAATTCCACCAATGACAAGCAAGTCAACAGAAGCAGAACCCTTGACTTTCCCAAGTCCCGCCGGGGCGGGATAAACTCCGAGCTTGGGAAAGACAGGCGGGGAATCAAACCTTGTCAAGGTTGGAATGCTCTTGACCTTGACAAGGTTCAGGGCCGCATCCTTCAACCTTGTCAAGGGTCAAAAGAAACTCCCGCTCGATCATTTAAATTACATTGTATGCGGGATGCCGCTCCGAAGGAGTCCTTCGGACAAGGCGGCACTTGACAAGGTGTCGCACACCCGTGTTCCGTTCACATCTTGCTTTATTATTTTGACAGTAATACATTAGAACATGGTACAGATCTATGGTGCGTTTCCCCATGCGCCAGAGAGGCAGAAGTCAGGCGGGCGCATTGAGTCAAAAACGAGTAAATGATGATGACAGATGGAGAGGATATGACCATCGAAGTTAAGGCACGTTTTCCTTCTTCAGTCAGATTGTTTTCGAGGTCCGCGGCAGCATTCACAATACTTATCGGGGGGATAGTGTTACTCGGATGGATCTTTGACGTTGCCTTCCTGAAGAGCGTTCTCCCGGGTTTGGTCACGATGAAGGTCAACACCGCGCTCGCTTTCATCCTATCTGGCACGGCGCTATGGTTGTTGCGAACAGATCTGCCAGATCGGTATCGGAGGTCTGCGGACTATCGCATCGCTCGAGTGTGCGCAGGCGTGGTTGCGGCTGTTGGATTACTCACGATGAGTGAATATCTGTTCGGCCGGAGCTTGGGCATAGACCAATTGCTGTTCAAGGAAGCGCCCGGAGCCATTGGAACTTCTAGTCCAGGTCGTATGGCGCCAAACACGGCATTTAGTTTTGTTATCGTTAGCTTCTCACTTCTGCTTTTGGATTCTAAATCATCCCGACTATTTTTACTCTCTCACTTGCTGGCGCTTGCTGCAGCATTCATCGCATGGGCAGCATTGCTCGGATATTTTTATAACATCAAAGAGTTTTATGGAATTGCAAACTACACGAAAATGGCGCTGCATACGTCGGTCACGTTCACAATCCTTTCTGTCGGTATCCTATTCTCTCGGCCGGATCGTGGGTTTATGGCGGTAATCATTGGTGAGAACGTAGGAAGTGTTTTGATGCGTCGTTTGATTCCTGCAGCAATTCTCCTCACAACCATCGTTGGTTGGTTGAGATGGAGAGGTGAGATAGCGGGCATTTACCCAACCGCTGTTGGCATGATCATCATGGTGTTGGCTACCACTGTAATGTTATCAGTCACAATTTTCTGGACTGGTGTATCGCTTAATCGGGCAGATAGAGAGCGTGAACGCGCAGAAGAGGACATGAAAAGAAACCGCGATCACCTTGACGAGCTTGTTGCCGAACGCACAGCAGAGCTGGCCAAAACCAATGAAGCATTGCGGGTCGAAATCATTGAACGTAGGAGACTTGAGGAAATTGCCAAACTTGAAGAGGCCCGGCTGAGAAGTGTGTTGAAAATCTCACAGCATCCATCTGCTTCGATGCGTGAATTATTGGACCTGGCGTTGGATGAAGCCATTGCCCTATCGGGGAGCAAATTTGGTTATCTTTACTACTATAATGAAGATACGAGAGAGTTCACGCTGCACGCGTGGTCAAAGGATGTTATGAAGGAATGTGCAATCCGGGAGCCGCAGACCATTTATCAACTTGAGAAGACAGGCTTATGGGGCGAAGCAGTGAGGCAGCGTAAAGCTATTGTCGTAAACGATTTCAGCGCACCGCATCCCTTGAAAAAGGGTTATCCCGAAGGACATGCAAGCCTATTTCGATATTTCACAATTCCCGTTTTCAGCGAAGGGAGGATAGTAGCAGTTGTCGGTATTGCCAATAAGCCAACCGATTACACCGATGCCGATGTAAATCAACTGACGTTCATGATGGATTCTGTTTGGAAGATCATCGAACGTAAGCAGGCAGAAGAAGAAATCCGACGAATGAACGAAGAACTGGAACAACGAGTTGTCGAACGAACCTCACGCCTCGAAGCTACAAACAAGGAGCTTGAGGCCTTCAGCTATTCCATTTCCCACGATCTGCGAGCGCCTTTGCGAGGTATCGATGGCTTCAGCAATCTCCTTCTGAAAGACTACGGCGACAAGGTTGACGGGCAAGGGAAAGATTACCTGCAGCGAGTTCGGAACGCAACGCAGCACATGGGACAGCTCATCGATGAATTGCTGAAACTCTCGCGTATTACACGCGTGGAAATGCGCCGCGAAAAAGTAAACCTCAGCGGTTTGGCTGCAACAATCGTTGATGAGCTTCACGGCACTAATCCCGACCGTCATGTGGAGTTCATTATTCAAGAAGGTCTTATTGAAGAAGGTGATCCGCATTTATTGGAAATAGCATTACAGAATTTGCTCAATAATGCGTGGAAATATTCGAGAAACAAACAGACCGCGACAATAGAATTCGGATCGCTGGTGCGGGACAACAGCAAAGTATATTTCGTTCGGGATAATGGCGCCGGATTCGATATGAGATACGTAGACAAACTGTTTGGTGCGTTTCAAAGGCTTCACAGCGCAAATGAGTTTGAAGGAACAGGGATCGGACTTGCAACCGTCCAGCACATTATTCACAGACACGGCGGGAATGTTTGGGCGGAAGGCGAAGTAAATAACGGTGCGACGTTCTATTTCACAATCGGTTGATGATGAAAAACAAAAAGATTGCTCGTATGAAGACGCGCAGCAAAAACTCTCCATCCAAACTTTGTCGGGATTCCGCTGATGAAGCTCTGTATTCCGCGGTGTCACTCCGTGTAACAAAGGATTATTTCACAGAGAGACACAGAGAAAAGAAAGAGAGACACAGAGAAATAATTACTCTGTCGATGACTCGTCCATGACCCTTCGGGTCGATAGACCCGTTGGGACTCGTCGAGTGGAACTCTGTGCTTCTCTGTGTTACTCTGTGTAACGTTTTTACTTACAAGAAGAGGAATTATTTCACAGAGTTCCACGGAGAAAAGAAAGAGAGACACAGAGAAATAATTCCTCTGTGGAACTCTGTGCTCCTCGGTGTCACTCCGTGTAACAAAAGATTATTTCACAGAGAGACACAGAGAAAAGATGGAGCTACACAGAGGAAAGAACTTACCAAAACAAAACTGGGAGTGAGCATGGAATTCAATGAAATAACGAGAGAAATAATCGGTGCGGCGATAGAGGTACATAAGCAACTTGGACCTGGCATGCTAGAGTCTGCCTATGAGGAATGTCTGAGTTATGAACTAACCAGCAGAGGATTTTCGGTCGAGAGGCAAAAACCAGTTCCTGTTGTTTATAAAGAGGTTAAACTCGAGTGTGGTTACAGGATTGATATTCTCGTAAATGGCACTGTCGTTGTAGAATTGAAATCCGTTGATGCTCTCGCTCCAATCCATGAAGCACAAATACTAACTTACATGCGTTTTGCAAAGAAGAAAATCGGATTGCTTATTAATTTCAACGTCACGGTTCTAAAAAATGGCATCAAGAGATATGTCTTTTGATCTGTATTTAACAAAAGAACCTTTCACAGACATGCATAGTAAACACTCTCTGTGGAACTCTGGGTTTCTCAGTGTCACTCAGTGTAACAAAAGATTATTTCACAGAGAGACACAGAGAACAGATGGAGTTACACAGAGGAAAGAACATCTCCGCCCGAAGGACCCCGTGGATGAAACTCTGTGTTCCTCAGTGTCACTCAGTGTAATAAAAGATTATTTCACAGACATGCGAAGTAAACACTCTCTGTGGAACTCTGTGTTTCTCAGTGTCACTCAGTGTAATAAAAGATTATTTCACAGACATGCGAAGTAAACACTCTCTGTGGAACTCTGTGTTTCTCGGTGTCACTCCGTGTAACAAAAGATTATTTCACAGAGAGACACAGAGAACAGATGGAGCTACACAGAGGAAAGAACATCTCCGCCCGAAGGATCCCGCGGATGGAACTCTGTGTTTCTCGGTGTCACTCCGTGTAATAAAAGGTCATTTGAAAGAGTGGAAAAAGCCTATAATCGAAAAGGAGAAACTACATGGAAAACAAAATGATCCTGCTAGTGGAAGACAACCCTGACGATGAGCTGCTGACGCTTCACGCTTTGAAGGAGAACCATATTAAGAACGAGGTTGTAGTTGCGCATGATGGAGCTGAGGCGCTCGATTATTTGTTCGGAACGGGCATGTATGAAGGCCGCGATCTCAGCATCATGCCGCAAGTGGTCCTGCTGGACATTAATCTTCCTAAGGTGAATGGCCTCGAAGTGTTGAGCCGGCTGCGCGGCGATGAGCGAACGGAACTGCTGCCGGTTGTCGTGCTCACCTCCTCCAAGGAAGAGCAGGATATGTTAGCGAGTTACAAGTTAGGAGCGAATAGTTACATCCGTAAGCCGGTGAATTTCGACCAGTTTACAGAAGCGGTACGCAACTTGGGTTTGTACTGGCTTGTCTTAAACGAGGTTCCATCAAAAAGGGGCGGCTAAAATGAAGAAGCCGATTCGTGTATTGGTGGTCGAGGATAGTGAAGACGATGCTATCCTGGAAGTGAATGAACTAAGAAAAGGCGGGTATGATCCTACCTATGAGCGTGTGGAAACGCCTGAAGCAATGAGGAAGGCATTAGAAAACAAGAAGTGGGATTGTATTATCTCTGATTATTCTATGCCGAAGTTTAGCGGTCTCGATGCATTACATGAGTTACAGAAAAGCGGCATCGATATCCCATTTATCTTAGTATCGGGAACAGTGGGTGAAGATGTCGCCGTGGCAGCGATGAAAGCCGGTGCGCATGATTATATCATGAAGGGTGACTTGAAGCGGCTTACCCCTGCAATCGAACGTGAGCTGCGTGAGACGCAGATACGTCGTGAGCGCAAGTGCGCGGAGGAGAGACTGGCAAAGTTGAACGCGTGCCTCCTGAGTTTCGGAGCCGATCCGAATGAAAACATCAACCGTCTCGTTGCCTTTTGTGGTGAGCAGCTGCAAGCAGCCACGGCGCTTTACAACCGCTTAGAGGAAGACGGGAAGCTGCACTCGCTGGGGCAATGGAACATTCCTCCCGACTTTAACCCGGTAGACGCACCTGATGGCCATATTTGCTACGACGTCATCCAGAGTGGAAGAGACAATGTCTGCGTGATTCGTAACCTTCTGCAAACCAGCTATGCGCAAACCGATCCGAGCGTGGTCCGCTACGGACTGAGGACTTATATTGGAAAGGCCGTATCATTCGAAGGTGCCTTCGTCGGTTCCCTGTGCGTCCTTTATCAACAAGATCGAATCCCCAGCGAGGATGACTTGAATCTACTGGGGATCGCTGCCACTGCAGTGGGAGTGGAGGAAAAGCGCAAGCGCATGATGGAGGAACTCCGGGAATTGACGACGAAGATGTCGGCGCTTGCCAAAGAGCAGCGTCTTATCCTCGAGCACACACGGGATTTTGTCTATCGCCACGACAACCAAGGGTTGTTCACCTATGTCTCTCCGGCAGTTGAGCAGGTTACTGGTTACTCCGTCGAGGAGTTCCTGAACACTCACTACGCCGCCTACCTCACGGATAACCCGGTCAACGAAAAAGTCATTGCATACACTGAAGAGACACTTCAGATGGGGAAGGAAAGCCCGCCTTATTTGTTGGAGATATATCACAAGGATGGCCGGCGCGTTTTCTTAGAAGTAAAGGAGCAGCCCTATTTTGACGCCGGCGAAGTGGCCGGTGTCATCGGCGTGGCGCGCGATATCACGGAGCGCAAGAAGGCTGAGGAGAAAATCAATCTACTTGCTCATTCCCTCAAAAGTATTAATGAATGCGTGAGCATCACCGACCTCACGGACACCTTTCTGTTTGTCAATGATGCGTTTCTGAAGACGTATGGCTTTGCCGAGCATGAACTCATTGGCAAGAATGTCAGCATTGTGCGCTCGACAAGGAATCAGCCTGAAGTTGTTCAAGAGATTCTGCCCGCAACCATGAGTGGTGGCTGGAGCGGTGAACTCTGGAACCGCCGGAAAGACGGGAGCGAATTTCCAATTTCGCTCTCTACCTCGTTGGTTAGAGATAACCAGGGTCAGGCAATTGCACTTATTGGTGTTGCTGAAGATATCACCAAGCGCAAGCAAGCAGAAGAGGATCTGCGCCGTCGGGATGTCATCCTCGAAGCTGTGAGCTTTGCCGCCGAGCGGTTCCTGAAGGCGACCTCGTGGGAAGAAACCATCCAAGATGTGTTGGAACGGTTGGGGCAGGCTACCACTGTAAGCCGTGTTTATATCTTTGAGAATCATTTCGCTGAGGATGGCACCCTTTTGACCAGCCAGCGCTACGAATGGGCAGCACCGGGTGTCATGCCGCAGATCGATAACCCGGACGTGCAGGATTTTCCTGCGGTGGCAGGCGGTTTTTCGAGGTGGATGGAGGTGCTGGGCCTGGGCCAGATTGTCCACGGCCACGTACGAGAATTTCCCAAAAGTGAACAGCAGGTGCTGACCCCACAGGGCATTCAATCCATCGCAGTGGTGCCCATCTTCGTTGGCCAAGCGTTGTGGGGATTCGTCGGGTTTGACGAGTGCCTGAGCGAACGCGTGTGGTCGGCGGCAGAAATAGATGCCCTCAAGGTGGCGGCTGGCACTCTGGGAGCAGCCATCCAGCGTCAGCAAGCGGAAGAGGCGCTGCGGCAAACCGAAGAGAAGTATCGCAGCATCTTCGAAAATGCAGTCATTGGTATCTATCAAACGACAAGCGATGGGCAGTTTCTAATAGCCAACCCGACGTTGGCACGCGTCCTTGGGTATCAATCTCCTCAAGAACTGACTACTCAACTAACAGATTGCGGACATCACTTTTATGTTGAGCCAGATCGACGCGCGGAGTTCATTCGTTTGATTCGAGAGCAAGACACCGTGACGGATTTTGAGTCTCAGGTCTATTGCAAAGACGGAACAGTCATATGGATTTCAGAAGATGCCCGCGCACTCCGCGATGCTGATAGAACATTGATCGGTTTTGAAGGCACGACGATAGACATCACGAAGCGGAAACAAGCTGAAGAGGAACGCGAGCGATTGACAGCAATTCTTGAAGCGACAACGGACTTTGTAGGAGTTGCCGATGCAAATATGCATGTTCTCTATCTCAACTCTGCAGGTCGAGCGATGGTTGGTGTCGGTCCGGACGAAGATGTTTCTAGCATCGACTTCTCTGAGTACCATCCAGAATGGGCGCGAAGACTGGTCTATGAGGAGGGAATTCCAACGGCAATTCGAGAAGGTACATGGGGTGGAGAAACGGAGTTCTTAGCCCGCGATGGGCGGGAGATTCCAGTCTCACAACTCCTCATCGCACACAAATCTCCCGATGGGAAGGTTGAATACATCTCCACGGTTGCCAGAGACATCAGCGAGCGCAGGCAGGCGGAGGAAAACCTGCGCGAGTCGGAGGAGCACTACCGCCTGCTGTTCGAAAGCAATCCGCTGCCCATGTTTGTCTATGACATAGAAACACTGCGCTTCGTGGCTGTGAATGATGCGGCCGTCGAGCATTACGGCTACGCGCGGGACGAGTTCCTGGCCATGACCATCAAGGACATTCGTCCGCCGGAAGAGCTGCCGCGCCTGGAGGCCAACCTGTCGGGGCCGAGCCAGCCGCAGGAACGGTCGGGACCCTGGAAGCACCGCAAGAAAGATGGAACGTTGATTGACGTCGAAATCATCTCGCACGAGATCATGTTCCTCAACCGACCAGCCCGACTCGTCCTCGCCAATGACATCACCGATCGCAAGCAGGCAGAGGAAAACCTGCGGAAACTTTCAAGCGCCGTTGAGCAAACCGCTGACAGTATTTTCATTACAAATAAGGACGGCATCATTGAATATGTCAATCCTGCCTTTGAGGAACGTACAGGGTATACTAAAGAAGAAGCGATAGGCCAAACACCAAGAATAGTTAAGTCAGGCGAACACAACGAAGAATTCTATCAGGAATTGTGGAAGACGCTTCTATCTGGACAAACTTTTCGCCGAGTCTTCATTAACAAGAGAAAGAACGGCGAGTTGTATTATGAAGAAAAGACCATCACACCTCTGAAAGACGAGCAGGGAAACGTCTCTCACTTCGTTTCCGCTGGCAGAGACATCACCGACCGCAAGCGCGCGGAGACTCTCCTACGCGAAGAGCGTGATATGTTGAATGCCATTATGGAAACAAGCGTCGCTGCCGTCACAGTGCTTGATGAAGATGGGAATATTATCTTTGCCAACACGCGCGCCGAGGAAATCTTGGGATTGGATAAAAGTTCCATCACAGCGCTTACGTATAACGCGCCCGAATGGAAGATCACCGACTTCGATGGCAAGCCGTTCCCTGAAGATCAACTCCCTTTCCGTACAGTCATTACCTCTAACGCACCTGTATTTGACGTTGAACACGCGATCGAATGGCCGAATAGAGAGCGGAGGCTCCTTTCCATTAACGGCGCGCCGCTCAGAGATGACGCCGGCAACATAACGCGAGTCGTCTTCACGGTGGATGACATTACCGAAAAGAAGAAACTTGAAGCACAATCCCTTCGTGCGCAGCGTATGGAAAGTATCGGGACGCTCGCGGGCGGTATTGCACATGACCTCAACAATATCTTAGCGCCAATCATGATGTCTCTCGAAATCCTGCAGCGCAAATTTACAGACGAAAAGAGCCTCAAGATATTAGATACCCTTTACTCAAGTGCAAAGCGCGGCGCTGATCTCGTTAAGCAGGTGCTCTCGTTTGCCCGAGGCGCTGAAGGAGAACGCGCCGTCGTACAAATCCGTCATCTCATATCCGAAGTTGAAAAAATTATCGAAGAAACATTTCCGAAGTCCATTAACGTGGTTACAAGAGTACCTAAAGACCTTTGGCTAGTTTCCGCCGACTCTACACAGATCCATCAGGTGCTTATGAACCTCTGTGTCAACGCACGAGACGCTATGCCTCATGGAGGCAAAATTGAAATAGAAGCGAACAACATTATCCTTGATGAAACATATACTCGAATGCATCCTGATGCAAAGCCAGGCCCGTATGTCACTCTCAACATCACTGATAACGGGACTGGAATGCCCCCGGCAGTAATAGATAGGATTTTCGAACCGTTTTTCACGACGAAAGAAATAGGCAAAGGAACCGGCTTGGGTTTGTCAACTGTCTTCGCCATTGCGAAGAGCCACAACGGGTTCGTGAATGTCTATAGTGAAGTCGGTAAGGGAACGACGTTCAGTGTATATTTGCCCGCAGTCAAGTCGCCCGATATAGAACATGCCGGCGAAAAACAACCGATAATTTCTTTTGGTGCTAACGAATTGGTGCTTGTCGTAGATGATGAGGGGGCTATACGTGAAATCACGAAAGCAACACTTGAGTCGTTTGGGTACAAGGTCATCACGGCAAGCGATGGCACCGAGGCATTGGCGTTGTATGCACAACGAAAGGATGAAATTGCAGCGGTGATAACTGATATGATGATGCCTTTTATGGATGGCCCAGCAACTATTCGTGCATTACAGAAGATGAACCCGCAAGTTAGAATCCTTGCTGTCAGCGGCGCGGCAGATAACGGGTATACCGCTACATCATCTGGAAGTGGTAAGGTTTTCTTTCTTCGCAAACCACACACTGCCGAGAAATTGCTTACATCGCTGCGACAAGTGCTTGATGCTCCGCTTTCATCAGAACATTCTTCCTAACGCGGCGAAGCTGCAACCGAATAAAATGGCACACGTGAGCGCCTTTGGCGTGAAGGTGACCGTCACTCGTGTAAACATTGCAATGCACTGACGATCTGACATAGAAGTGATGGTCACTTGGGGCATTTTCGTTTTTCGCCGCAAGATTCCCGATAAAAGCCTTCGGGCAAGCAAAATCGCTGTCGCTATTGTTCTGAAAATCCGTGTTTCCCCGCTTATTTTATCCCGATTGCTTTAGCCGCAGAAATTAAA
This sequence comes from Bacteroidota bacterium, assembly GCA_023381615.1. GTDB lineage: Bacteria > Bacteroidota > Ignavibacteria > Kryptoniales > JAKASW01 > JAKASW01. Next base: position 101,722 of record JAMCQL010000014.1, on the reverse strand, counting down.
TCTTCATCAAGACTCATCAGTTTCGCTCTCTTTCTGTGTGCTAATTCCAAATAGGCAGCATCGTATGATGTCACATGATATAACTGAGTTAAGTCAAATAATTCTTCTGCAAATTGTGCTCCATATTCAAAATCTGTAATTAGATTCATTTTATTCAATAGATTGATCACAATTGAAATATGGTTACGATTTAATCGTTTTCGTTTTGTGGAAATGTTTAACACGTTGACGGTTTCGTACCACCAAAGTATCGGCACAAAAACTTGATCATCTTCTTTCAAATTAATAAAAAAATTGCGCGCGTCGCCGGATTCTTCATCGGGAAGGTATAGAGCTGAAGAGAACGAACAGTCAATAACATATTGCATTAATATTTTCTCCCTTCTGCAATATATCTTTTGATATTAACTCTTCGTTTTATGGAATTCCTAATCTTATCAAATTGTGCAATTATTTCATCGATCTTTACATTATCATCAGGATTGCGATAGGGAATTAATTTTGCAACAAGCTTACCTCTTTTCGTGATAATATATTCTTCGCCTTTTTGAACATCATCAATAAGTTTAGATAAATGCGTTTTCGCGTTGAACGAGCCTATAAGTTTGCTTTTGGTTTCCATGAAACTAGTTTAGTAAACCAGTCTATGAAAGTCAAGAAGGTTTCTTCTTGTTCCCAAGCTCCTCAGACCGTGTGAAAAGTCGATTTTTAGATTTTGGAAATGAGAACATAAACTGAAAATGGAACTTTTTTCTAATGAAACCGAGTTTCCACGCAATCCGAGAGCTTGGTAACTAGAACGAAGCGTCACGATCTCATTTTCTTCCGACGACCACATCCGTCTTTGTTTTTTTCCCATCCCTGATGTATTCAACGACCACTTTCTCACCCGGCTTCAACTCTTGCAGAACGTAAGTCAGATCGTAAATGTTCTTTATTCCTTTGTCGCCGATTTTCGTGATCACGTCGCCACCTTTCAACCCTGCCTTCTCTGCCGGACTTCCCGGAGTTACACCGCTGAGTTTATATCCATTCGCTTGACTTCCAAAATCGGGAATCGTTCCGAGGTAGACACGAGGACCGCCTGACGGTTTTTCCGCGGCCACAACCTTTGCGTAGGTAGGCACCCATCTCGCCTCTTGCAGACTGTCTATGATGCTCTTTACGAAAGTCACGACTCGCTCTTCGCCAACATAGTTTACCTTGTCGTAAGTGTCACTCGGCTTGTGATAGTCAGAATGGACGTCGGTGAAAAAGAACAGGACAGGAATCGACTTAACATAGAATGAGGCATGGTCGCTCGGTCCAAAGCCCGCCATATCTAAAGATAATTTGAGCGAATCTTTTCCAAGTTCAACATCGAGCGTTTTGACAAGACCTTCCCACTGCAAAGCGGAACCGATCCCTCCAATGATGAGCTTGTCGTTTCGCAGCCGACCCACCATGTCCATGTTCAGCATTGCAGCAACTTTCGATTTGTCGACCGGGGGATGTTCGACAAAATACTGCGAACCCAATAGCCCTTCTTCTTCACCGGAGAAAGAGACAAATAATATCGGCTTCTTCACCAACTGCGGATGCGAACCGTAATACCTTGCGAGCTCGAGAAGCCCGGCAACCCCGCTGGCGTTGTCATCTGCGCCGTGATGAATCGCGATTGTATCAGGCGCCATAGAACCGTACGGGCCCCAGCCGAGATGATCGTAATGCGCGCCAATCACGTAGAAAGTTGAATCCGAAATAATCGGCGGAGCGACCATACCAGCAACATTGATAGCCTTCGTCCCGAGAATCGAAATATCCACGGAAATGGAAACCTCAACTCTTTTTATCAAAGATGAGTTTGGTTCCTGAGTCTTTTCAATTTTTGCGAGCGCCTTCTCTAAGTCGAAGCCGGAGGCGATTAGGACTCTCTTCGCAAATGCGTAAGATATGTTGACAACAGGAACACCGGCGCGCGAGCTGTAGTCATATTCAAACTTCGCGAGCGACTTATCTTCCTTCCCATTTGCAACAAGGACGACCGCTGCGCCTTTGTCGCGCGCGGCCATGAGCTTCATTCTGGTCGGACTGAACCTATAGAGTCTGGCATTTGTCGAGTCTTCCTCCGGCGAGCCTCTCATGATCAAAACGGCTTTGCCTTTCACGTCGATGCCGGCATAATCGTCGTAGCTCGAGTCTTTCGCCGAGATACCGTATCCGGCGAATACGAGAGGCGATTTTACTTTCCCGCTGTCCGAGAACACATATGGCACATAATCGGAATGAAGCCGAGCAGCGAATTGCTTCCCTTTGACGAAGAATGCAAGTGAATTATTTTTCCCGAGGACCGCTTTCGAGTTGAAATCGTATTTCTGAAAATATTCTGGAACGGCTGGAATAAGTCCGTATGCTTTGAATTTTCCAGCGATCCATTCTGCCGCATCTGCTGCCTGGGGCGAGCCTGTAAGTCTCCCCTGAAGTCTGTCAGAAGCGAGAAACTTGATATCCGATTTAAGGCTGTCAGGATTGATTTGCGCATTTGCAGCAACAGCCCAAAGCACGACAAAAAGAATTGCCCTCTTCATTTTTCACTCCATTATAAATAGTCTTTCATTTTCCATTTCAACTTTTTCACCGCAGTTCGCGTACACGATTTCCTGACTGTTGTGAGGAATCTGGATTGACCAGTCGCCTTTCCTGTTCCTCACCACGCTGCCGAAAAGTTTTCTCGACTTCTTTTCTGTAAACTGTTCAACGAAAACCCATCCAAAATAAGCTGTTCCATCTCGAATGACAAACGCTGGAATGCGATACCCTGCCTCGACTTCTACATCACCAACTTTCATCGGAGTGTAACCGTGAACTGAAAGCCGCTCGAGAAAAAGCCTTGTCACATTCTTACCATCATACGTAAGATCATGCGCAGAACGGTTGACGAGCTTCCCGGTTATGATGCCGTCAACAGCAGAGATCAGATCCTGTTTGAGTTTCATTCCACCCAATCCGCAATGAACACATTCAACTCATGGACTGACTTTGCTCCGCGGTTGGAGCAGAAGATGAGGTGCTTACCGTCGCGCGTGAAAACCGGGAAAAAGTTGTAAGTCCCTTCGGATGTCACCTTATGTAAGCCGCTCCCATCAAGATTTATGGTGTACAGTTGGAAGTTTCTGCCTTGTGGATCTTCGTAATTGGACGAGAAAATTATTCTTTTGTTGTCCGGAAAGAAAAACGGACCGAACGAAGCTTTGCCGAGATGAGTCAACTGCCGTTTATCCGTCCCATCCGAGTTCATCACAAAAATTTCCATCTTCTCCGGTTTCACAAGATTCTCGGAAAGAAGTTTTCTATACTCTGCCGCTTCGGCGCTGTCCCGACGAAGGTCGGGATGATAGGCTCTGTAAACAATCATCTTTCCGTCCCACGAGAAAAACGGGCCCCCATCATAGCCGAGTTCGTTCGTGAGTCGTTTAACGTCCGTTCCGTCAAAGTTCATCGTATAAATGTCGAGGTCGCCGTCTCTTATGCTCGTGAAGACGATTCTCTTCAACACATCTGAAATCGTCGCCTCTGCATCATATCCCGGTGTTGTCGTAAGTCTTCGCAGATTGGAGCCGTCTGCCCTGCACGTAAAAATGTCGAAACTCGGATAGACAGGCCAGACGTAGCCGCGCGAATAATCCGGCGGAGGAGGACAATTTTTTCCTCCAAGAAAAGTAGAAGCATAAAGAATGGTTGTGTCGCCCGGGAAAAAGTAGGAACACGTAGTTCTTCCCTCTCCGTTTGAGATAAGTTTTACGTCCGACCCGTCGATGTTCATCGTGAAAATCTGATCGCACTTGAACGAGTCTCTTGTTGCCTGAAACACAATCTTTTTTTCATCCCACGACAAATAAGCCTCCGCGTTCTGCCCTCCGAATGTCAACTGACGAATGTTTGCAAGATGAGGTTCATTGCTGCCTTTTGGTTTCTCCGGCGTGGATGGGAGAAACAACAGACTTAACAGAAGAAGTAAGTATTGCGGCATTCTTCGCTACTCCCCTAAAGATTTAACTGCGTTGATGTGAGTTTTTGGAAACAATAGACTCTTAATAATGTCAACGATGTCTCTTTACACTTCATGCGGCTCTCGATTGAGTCAATACCTGAAATCCGGTCTAAGTGATCCCGACAAAGTCGGGGCGGAGATGTTCTTTCCTCTGTGTAACTCCGTCTTTTCTCTGTGTCTCTCTGTGAAACAATCTTTTGTTACACGCAGACACTGCGGCACGAATAAGATTTCTGCCCCTCAGCATCACTGTCTCTTCATTCTATCGAGCGCCGCTTGCGCCGCCTTGCAGGCTCGGTCACCGCCGTTCAGCTTGACCACCATTTCAAAGTCAGCAATAGCCTTGTCTTTCTCATTCAGTCTTTCATACGACGCGCCTCTATAAAACCGTATGTACCCGACGCTGCTGCGATGACACGATTTGGCCGCATCATACTCCGTCAATGCAGAATCGGCGCAGTGAATTACCTCGGTATAATCTCGCATTTTGTAGTAAGCCGAACACAAGTTCCGAACAAAATCGAGATTACCCGGATATTGTTGATGAAGCTCGCTCATCAACTTCGTTGCGTCCGGGTAATCTTCCTTGTTCATGTAAACCACCGATGCGAGAAAGTTGGCTGCTTCAGCCTTGGCATACTTACCAAATTGAGCCGCTTTCTTTAATTGTGCGATCCCCTCCTCTTCATTCCCGCTAATTCCCAGCACTAACGCAAGGGGTTTCAAATACCATGGAATGCGGGCAGCATAATAGTTGAAGGCTCCAATTCCCGAGTAAGCGTCATAGAAATGCGGATCGATCTCAATCGCCTTTTCCAACAGCTTCTTGCTTTTAACTCCGTCAGTCATGACCGAAAGCCAATTGCTCTTCGTTGCCTCGTACCGCGCCCGGTAAACCAGTGAACCCGCATAGTAGAAGAGTCCCTTCACATCATTAGGATTTGCATCGACTTTTACCGCTGATAATCTGCAAGCCTTGTCGACGAGTCGCTTGATCTCATGTTTGGTACTGTCAGTTGATCCGACGCTGCCCTCCTCGAGCATCTTCCAGTAGACCCCGCATTTGTACAAATAACCTTCGGGCTCTTTCGGATAAGCAGCTATTATTTGGTCAGCAGCCTTGAGAGCATCGCCGAATTTGTAATTATAAGTGTCATTTATAGTCATGCTTATCAAGGCTTCAAGCTCGGCTGAAGGAGTGTGTGATTGAGCCTGGGTTGATTGCAAGGGCTGCAAGCAAAGGATCAGGCCCAGAAATACTACAATACGTTTGTCAGGCAAGACCGACTTAAATCTCGTTGTATCCAAAATAGACTTTTCCCGCAAGCGGGATCCCGCTTCGCGATGACTTTCCCACAATGAAAATCTGCCGCTTGATCAAGTTGGGGTACTTCAGCATCAAGTCAATCAACTCCGACTTGCTCACTTTCCTCGCTTGAAAACGCTTCTGTGAATGTGACCGTCACTTGTCCCAATATTGCAATACACTGACAATATGACATAGAAGTGACGGTCACCTGCGGCGTTTTCATCCGTCGTGGTGTCCCGCGGGACATGTACAACTTTTGGTAAGATTAAGTTCGCGGTATGGTTTCGAATACTTGTTGATGAAAGCGTCGAGATTGTTCTCCTCAATGTGCGCTTCCAAAAATTCCCGCGTCGGTGGATTCTTGACGATGTCGATCTCGTCGAACGAAACTTTCACTTTTGTAAGATAGGCTTTCTCCTTCTTGCAGGTGTCGCAGGTCGACTTTTGATACATCACTATTTTCCTGTTCATGCAATCCTCTCTTTTACAAGCTCCTGTTTACCGGGTTTGGCGTCGGAGAACTTATAGGCTGACAAGATTTCATCAGTAACCGGCTTGACGATATTCTCTTCGTTTGCATGGACAATGGCAATCACGTCGCCGCTTGAGACTTTATCGCCAATCTTCTTCAAGACAGTGATGCCGACGACAGGATCGACTTTGTCACCGACCTTCAGCCGCCCCGCCCCAAGTTTTACAGCGGCAACACCTATCTTAAACGTATCAATTGATGTTACGCAGCCGCTTGCGCTTGCTTTTATTTCCCGCACAATTTTCGGCTTCGGATATTTCGACAAATCCTCGACGACACTCACGTCGCCGCCCTGAGCACGCACCATTTCGATAAACTTCTCGTATCCGGCACCGGACTTCAACGCATTCCTGACGCGTTCGCTTGCGTTAGAAATATTTTCGCCGGAACAAAGTGCGATCATCTCTGCGGCTAGTACGACAGTCAGTTCAATTACGTCTTCGACATCAGATTCGCCGCGCAAGACTTTTATCGACTCGACAACTTCGCTCCAATTTCCGATCTCTCTTCCAAGCGGCTGGCTCATGTCCGTTAAATACACAGCAACTTTTTTGCCATAGAGTTTTCCAACCTGTACCATCTTCTGAGCGAGTGCACGGGCATCGTCGATATTTTTCATGAACGCCCCGCTTCCGACTTTCACATCGAGAACAAGCGTATCTATTCCCTCCGCAAGTTTTTTGCTCATTATGCTCGAAGTGATAAGCGGAATCGATTCGACAGTCGCGGTAACGTCTCGAAGCGCATAAAGCTTTCGGTCTGCGGGAACAAGATCGTCCGATTGTGCGCTCATCACCAGGCCGACTTTCTTCAATATCTTTTTGTAATCCTCGATCGACATTTTTGTGCGGAAGCCCGGTATCGACTCAAGTTTGTCGATCGTCCCTCCCGTATGTCCCAAACCTCTTCCGGAGACCATCGGAACTTTCAGTCCGCACGCTGCGGCAAGAGGAGCAAGTATCAGTGAAATTTTGTCTCCGACTCCGCCTGTTGAATGCTTGTCGGCTTTGCAGCCGGGAATATCGGAAAGATCAACTATGACGCCGGTCGCCATCATGGCACGCGTTAAATGCAGTAACTCCTCGTCGCTCATGCCTGTAAAAAAGATGGACATAAGCAGCGATGAAACTTGGTAGTCCGGGATGCCGCCGGAAGTGTATCCTTTTACGAAGTATTCTATCTCTTCTTTCGAAAGAGCTTCTCCGTCTCTCTTCTTCCGGATTATTTCATAAGGTGTGAACATCAAACTTTTCCAAAGGATCCCGACCACGGTCGGGATACAGAATTCCTGAGAAAAAACAGCCCCACAATTGTTTTCGCGTCAACTATCTCCCCTCTCCCGACCATTTCAAAAGCTTCTTTCGCGGGAATGAGTTTCAATTTCAGATCAATCTCCCCCTCTTCAAGATTCTGTTTTCCATCCCGCAGATCACGCGCGATGAATATGTGAAGTCTCTCCGTGCAGAATCCCGGCGAGGTGTAAATTGCTGTCAGCTTCTCGATCTGTCCGGCGTCGTAGCCTGTCTCCTCTTTTAACTCACGCTTAGCGCAAAGTTCCGGAGGCTCATTCGGCTCCAATTTTCCCGCGGGAAGTTCGTAAAGAAATTCATTCAACGGATAGCGCTTCTGGTAAACGAACACAATTCGGCCGTCATCGAGCAAAGGAAGCACAACCGCACCGCCGGGATGCTCCGCGACTTCCCGAATCGCCTTATGACCGGAATCGTATTCCACTTCATCTACGATAGTACTGAAAACTTTGCCGCGATAAATAACTTTGCGATCTAGTACCTTAAGCGGCATCGACTTTTCTGCTTCCCGGTTTTTCGATCGGAACATTTTCTTTGCAGAGCGGACAAGCTTCCGGTTGGTACACAGGAACTTCCATTTTCAGCAGTGGGAAAAATTTCGCGCCGAAATTTATCGAGGTTTTACTTCTATCTACAATCGATGCAACCCCGACGACAGTTCCGCCAGCCTTGCGAACTATACCTACAACTTCCTGGACGCTTCCTCCGGTAGTGACTACATCCTCGCAAACTAAGACTCGTTCGCCTTCTTTTATCTCGAAGCCGCGTCTCAGCGACATCTTCGAATCTTCGCGTTCGGCAAAAATTCCGCGGACACGCATCTGCCGCGCGACTTCCTGCCCAACCATGATTCCACCAATTGCGGGCGCTACCACAATCTCAACTCGCCAGTCGTGGAAATGCCTTGCGATTTCGCCGCACAGGATTTCGTTGTACTGTGGATACTGGAGAACTTTCGCGCATTGAAAATAGTCCGGACTGTGAAGCCCGCTCGTCAGTTTGAAATGTCCGTGCTGCAGCGCACCTGTAGATTTGAAAAGCTCTAAGAGTTTGTCTTTTTCCATTATGCCCCGATAAATTTTTCGATTTTTTCAGCAAGATTGAAATCTTTGACTGTAACGCCTTCTTCGCTGTAAGTCGTCAGATTTATTTTCACACGATTGTATTCGATTGTGATGTCGGGATGATGATCCATCTTTTCCGCTGCGAGCGCTATCTTAACGACGAACGCCATCGCTTCCTGAAAATCTTTCAGTTTGTATTCTTTCTTGATCGCGCCATCGACATATTGCCAACCCGGCAATTTCAGAAGCCTTTCATCGATCTCTTGTCCCTTCAATTTCATCTCTCAATTCTCCAAGAAATATTGTTTCGTCTTCGGCTAGACTTTTCCCGCGTATAGTTCCATCTCGACAAGCTCTGCGATAATATGTCCGATGGTAATGTGCCCCTCTTGAATTCTCTGCGTATTATCGGATGGAACGACTATCGGCAGGTCGCATTTTGCTTTCAGCTTTCCGCCGTCTTTTCCCAAAAATCCTATGACAAACATTCCGTTCTCATGTGCTTTGTCTACCGCGCGAATTATGTTCTCCGAATTCCCGCTTGTGGAAATACCAATCAATACATCGCCTTTTCTTCCGAGCGCTTCGACAAGCCGCGCGAAAGTATTTTCAAAACCGATGTCGTTTCCGCCGGCTGTCAACGCAGACGTATCTGTCGTCAGCGCTATTGCCGGAAGTCCTTTTCGCTTCACTTCGTGGTTCAGGCGAATCGTGAATTCAGTTGCGATGTGCTGAGAGTCGGCAGCGCTTCCGCCGTTGCCGCAGAACAAAACCTTGTTGTCGTTTTCGAATGCGTCTCTGACAATCGTTACCGCTCGTGAAATATCTTCAAAGCATGAGTTCAGAATAGCTTTCTTTGTCTCCGCACTTTCTTCAAGTGATTCACGAATGAACTTGCTGCGATCTACCATTAAACAATTACTCCTTTAGTCTCCTTGAAATGAACTGCTCTCGCAAATTCTCTTAACATATTCGAATTGCCATTTTCTTCAAAAAAGTTGCCGGTAACCACGAAAGACGCTCCTGCGCTGGCAAGCTCGTTCGCTGTTTCCGGATTCCTAATTCCGCCACCGACCGCGACGGGCATCTTCACCGACTTCGAAACCATCTTCACCATCTCTTTCGGCACTGACGACAGAGCGCCGCTTCCCGCCTCGAGATAAATCATATTCATTCCGAACATTTCCGCCGCCATCGAATAAGCCGCGGCTATTTCCGGTTTCTCCCGCGGGATTGGAAAGCTGTCCGACATAAAATGCGCCGAAGTCATTTTCCCGGATTCCACAAGCAGATACGCCGTTGATATCGTCTCGAGTTTGTGCTGCTTTATGAGCGGCGCGGCGTGAACGTGGTTGCCGACAATTAAGTCTATGTTTCTCGACGCAAGGACAGACAGAAATAAAATTGCGTCAGCCTGACCTGAAATTTGGAACAGACTCCCCGGAAAAATTATCACCGGGACTTTCGCGCTGGTCTTGATATCGGCAAGCACTCTCTCGAACACATCGCGCATCATCAAACTGCTTCCGACGAGAAACGCGTCTACACCGGCATCCTGAGCGTGTTTGACTACACGACTCAGGTTTTCGTTGGCAAGCTTATCGGGATCCAAGAGAAGTAAAAATCCAGATCCCTTTCGCTCGCGGACGTCAAGCAGGTAGTCGAAAGTTTTCATTCGCCTCCTATTTTAAAAACTGTCTTATAATATCAGGAACGCTGTTGACTGCTTCCCTGATTTTTGTCTGATCTTTTCCACCGGCTGTGGCAAAGTTCGGCCTGCCGCCACCGCCTCCTCCTACCTTTCGTGCAACCTCGTTTACAATTTTTCCCGCATGCAAATGCTTCTCGGAAATCGCATCCGGCGAAACAACCGCAACGAACATTACTTTGTCCTGAACCTTGCTCCCGAGAACAATAACGCCGCTGTCTGATTTATTTTTCAGGTGATCTGCAACTTGCTTGAGTTCGTCATCCGATTCGACTTCGACGAGGCCGTAAACAAGTTTTACGCCTTTGACAACATTGCTTCCATCACTGCCGTGAAGTAATTCTTCTGCAGCCGTCATTGCTGTCTGAAGTCGATAACCGCTCAGTTCCTTTTCAAGATTTTTAACTCGCTCGACAAGCTCGTCTCTCTCCTTTTCCTTCTCATTTGCTCGCGCTATCAGCGTTTCGATAACCTTTTCTACTCCGCCGCCGGTAACTGCTTCAACACGTCTGACACCGCTTGCGATACTCGATTCGCTCATCACTTTGAAGAAGCCGATCTCGCTCGTGTTGCGAACGTGCGTGCCGCCGCAGAATTCCATCGAGAAATCGCCGAACTGAACGACATTAACTTTGTCACCATATTTATCTCCGAAGAACGCAAGCGCACCCATCTTCCTCGCCTGATCATAAGGAATATTTCTGTGATGCGTCAGTTCAATTCTCTCGAGAATTTTTTCATTGACGATGTCTTCGATGTCGCGAAGTTCCTCAGGAGAGAGTTTCTTATGATGTGTAAAATCAAAACGAAGATGACCGGGCGCGACAAGTGAACCCGCCTGCTGGACATGAGTGCCAAGCGTCTTTCGCAATGCTGCGTGGAAAAGATGAGTAGCACTGTGGTTGCGCATAATTTCGAGGCGGCGCTTGCCGTCAACTTTCGCAAGAACATTTTCTCCAACTTGAAGCAAGTCGTCCGAACCGCCTTCTCCGAAGGATCCCGAACGCTTTCGGGACAGGACGTGGACAATTTTATCGTCAACTTTAACGAGGTCAATAACAGGAATTGCTTTCTCCCCTGCACGAATCACGCCGGTGTCGTCTACCTGTCCGCCGGACTCGGCATAGAAAGGAGTCTTGTCGAGGACCAAATAATGCTCATTACCGACATGCTTCAGTCCAATAATCTTCGCCGCGTTTTCAGTGGTCTCGTAGCCCGTAAATTCGGTCTTAGCATTTTTGACAAGTTCATCAAGATGAACATCTTCGCTGAGATTAACGTTGAAAGCCTTCTTCGTTGCCTCGCGCGACCTGTCCTGCTGCTCCTGCATAAGACGATCAAAGCCAGCCATATCTATTGTCAAGCCGCGCTCCTGCGCGATCAAATTCGTCAGGTCGGCTGGAAATCCGTAAGTGTCATAAAGCTTGAAGACATCTTCGCCGGGAATGACCTTGCTTCCAGACTTCTGAACTCGCTCCGCAACTTCTTCGAATATTTCCAGACCACGGTCGAGAGTCTGGTTGAAATTTTCTTCTTCTGACTTTATCACATCCCTAATTCTGCCGCGTGCGGAAGAGATTTCCGGATAAGCGCCGCCCATATTTTCGACAAGGACATCAACAAGTTTGTGGATGAATGGCGTGTGCATCTCCAAATTCCGGGCATAACGCGAGGCGCGCCTCAGTATTCGCCTCAGGACATAACCTCTCCCCTCGTTTGAAGGATTAGCATTGTCAGCAATTGCGAATGTCAACGCGCGGACGTGATCTGCGATTACCCGCATCGCAATTTGATTCCGCTCGCCCTCATATTTTTTTCCCGTGAGCTTTTCAATCTCGGCAATTATCGGCGTGAAAACATCCGTATCATAGTTCGATCTCTTTCCCTGCAAAACGGCGACAACCCGCTCGAAACCCATTCCAGTATCGACATGTTTTGACGGAAGAGACTCAAGTTCGCCTGAAGCATCGCGGTTATATTGGATGAAAACGAGATTCCACAACTCTATGAAGCGCGAGCATCCATCCACATTCACGCCGTGTTTGTGATTCTTTGAGCAAAGTCCTTCACCAAGATCGAAGTGGATTTCGGAACACGGACCGCACGGTCCTGTCTCGCCCATTTCCCAGAAATTGTATTTAGCACCGAACTTCATGATTCGGGAATGATCTATGTCTGTTACTTTTTTCCAGAGCTCAAACGCCTCTTCATCTGTCTCAAAGACCGTCGCAAAAAGTTTGTCCTTCGGAAGTTTCCAAACATTCGTCAGCAAGTCCCACGCCCACTCGATCGCCTCTTTCTTGTAGTAGTCGCCGAACGACCAGTTGCCCAGCATCTCGAAGAAGGTGTGGTGGTACGTGTCGTGTCCGACTTCCTCGAGGTCGTTGTGCTTCCCGCTGACGCGGATGCACTTCTGGTAATTGACCGCACGGGTGTAATCGCGTTTTCCCTTTCCAAGAAAGACGTCCTTGAACTGATTCATCCCGGCGTTGGTGAAAAGGAGTGTCGGATCGTCATAAGGAACTACCGGGGAACTTGGAACAAATCTATGTCCATGATCTTCGAAAAATTTTACGAAACTATTTCTTACTTCATTTGAATTCATCAATCAAATCTCTATTTGTGTAATTAAACCGATCTCTTCCAGGACGCCGTTTATTTTTAGACATTCCTGCATCGGACCTTCGTAAACAAAAGCCTTGCCTGTCGAATGCGCTTCGAAGGCGATTGCTTCTGCTTTTTCCGTACCGCATCCGAGAGCTTTTATCAATTGCCCGATCACTTCCTCGAACGTATGCCAGTCATCGTTGAAAAGAATCACTCTCGCAGGCGTCTGCACTTCAGTCACAGTGTCTTCAACTTCGGCGGGTTGATCTTCACTCGCTTGACTGAAGACACGTTTCGGTAATGACATGTAAACCTCTGTGAAATATAAACCTAAAAGGGGGTCTGTTTCAAGATTGCCAGCTTGATCGCACGAAAACCTGTTGTCTGAAACTATGGACAAACTGTGAAAGGCATAACCGACCAATCGAAAATCACCCTCACCTTAATCCTCTCCTCTACGAGGTCGATGACTCGACTCGTCGAGCCGTAGGCCCATCAAGGGAGAGGAGACACAGGAGATCAACGCGCACATCTTATGAAAAGAAACCCTGGTTAACATTAGACCTGCTCTGGTCAGGAAAATACTTATCCTATCCGAAGGATCCTGCGGACTTGAACCTCTTGTTTGGTTGCGGCTTTGCCGCGTTGTGAACTCTCCGCCTCGAGCCGAGGCGGACGTGTCTCTCGTGGTTCAAATTGAAACACAGAGGCAATGAGACACAGAGAGAATATTTACTGCTAACTCATTCCGCCCTTTTGTGCATTACCAAATCTCTTATCTCAGGAACAGCGTTTATATTCACCAAGAATGCAAGAGCTTTCAGTTTCATATAAGACTCATGGAAAAGGGAATAACCTTTGTGGTTTCCTTCCCAGGCGGTTCGCCACGAATCTTTAATGAGAAACCATCCATCGCCGTCGATATTTTTGTAACCGACTGCTTGCATCAAATGATCGTCGGTCGTGGTTCCGTTCTCGAACCTGAACTCACGCGATTCCTGATTTATCGCGTTCAATGGAATATCGTAAGGAGGAATAATCCCGATTCCCTTCTCGACTTCGTAGCTCGGCTCGGATATATCCGCGTCGAATGCCACTGAATATCCGTGCTGAATCGCTTCCTTGATCGACTTGTAAAACATATCAAGCGGAACGTTGAAATAACTGCTGTCGTGCGCCCAATTGTCGGGAACGCGAAGCTGCGTAAAAGTATAAAACGGCGCATACATGAACGAAGTGACTTTGATATAATCATTCCACGGAAGCCTTACGATTTCGTGGAGGAATGTCATCGGTGTAAAAGACTTCCCGTTATAAGTAAACTGCTGCGGCGGTTCGCCCAAGTTTTTGTTCAAGATTTCTTTCACTTGCTGAACAACTGTGTCTTCGTTCCAAAGCGATTCCGCTTTCACTTTTGCCATGTACCGGCTCAGCTCCGTGTAAAGTGGATCCTGATTGAAAGTCGGGCAGTACATTGCCTGACCGCGATACACATCCATCGGAACAATTCCATATTTCTGAATCGTATTCCAAACACCGGTGAACAAATCGCCCGGCGCAAAACGAGAATCACCATGTGTCTTCACGAATCGCTTTGCCTTCTCGATGAACACATAATAGACCGGATACATTACAGACAGGCGCACGGACTCAAGGCCGAGCCTCTTCATTTCGGATTCGACATAGGAAGTCGTTGCGAAGCTCCAGCAAACAAGTGTGGTATCTTGATTTATCGGGGGCAAATAGAAGACCGGAGTGAAATCTGAAACGCTGGTTGGAACGTGGTGCTTTGATGTAAAACTTTCGAGGTCCTTGTCGAGAGCCTGGCTGTAAACGCTCCCCGAAATTAAAAAAAGGATTGAAATGGTAAATACAATCTTACGCATCGCTTTCTCCTTATCGAATTTTGCTGTTTGACATTCTTCTGACAATATTCGGCTCGAATTTGCCAACGAGCTTACAACCACCCCACGGTGTCATCCCGAATTTATTTTGGGATCCAATAGCTCTCCATCGTATGGGACTAAGATGCCGAAATGAATTCAGCACGATTAGATGCCGTTATTTGCCAGCCACTTTATGTACCGTTTCTAACTTCGGGTTCTGAAGAAATTTTTCCAGATCACATAAAATCCGGCAAGCACAATTGCGACCGGCACGAGGAAACGAAGCGAGTCAAGCACATTCACGCTGAAATCGAAATTCCCTTTTTCCGCCAATAATCCTGCCCAACCGACAACGACAAACAAAGCCGCGAGGGCAATGAGGACAAACTCTTTCGGATTGGAGAAATAGAGCATCAGAAAAGCCAATCCGGGAATAATAAGCGCCGACGGCCAGATCTGATCCCATGAACCGGGAACAAATTCATACGAGACAAGAAGCGCCAACAATCCTGTAAGGAAAAGTATGGATCCCCAGAAAAGCCTTCGCTGGTCTGAAGACGCAAAGGCGGTGATTGCTTGAAAACCGCCGCCGACCAGAACAACGAAAGCAATAACTCGCGTGAAGTTCAGATGAACTACTCCGGCATGGCTCATCAGCAGTAAGACGCCTAAAACGAGGAGTAAGATTCCGAGAAGGAATGTTCCGAGATGAGATTTTCTATTTGCAACTTCGCTCATGTATTTGACTCCTTTGGGATCACAAAAGCACACGCTATGTACAGCACCAGCGCCAGCCCGAACGACGCAAAGGCAAGAAGGACATACAGAAGTCTCACGATCGTCGAGTCTATGTCGAAATATTTCGCAAGACCGCCGCACACTCCGGCGATTCTCTTGTCGTGGACGGAACGAAGAAGCCTCTTATGTTCAACTTTCACTTCCCCTTCGGGCGTGCTCTCGTAATTTCCAGTCCGAAGGATCCTTTGGAAAGAATGAGCTTCTCTTCTTTCACGACCGAGCAAAAGCGCGCCTCCGATCAAGATGAAAACAATCGGCAGCGCAAGTCGTCCGAAGGAATGCCACATAGAAGTGAATGAAAAAATATCGTAGTAATCGAAAAGAAGCGTAACGCCGATGATCACGATTATGATTCCGATGACAAGAGTTACCGTCGCGCCGGCGTTAGACATCCTCTTCTCTTCCTCGACCGAAGCGGCTCCTTCCGCAGACGCGGGCTTCGTCGGTATGACGAGCATAGCAATGATATAGAAAATTACTCCGGCGCCGATGCTCAAAATTGAAAATGCAACGAGAAGCAGACGCACGGCACTTGAATCAATTCCCAAATATTCCGCAATTCCCCCGCAAATGCCATCGATCATCCTGTCCGATGTCGACTTGTACAGCCTTCGCGGCGATACTTGAGATGTCGATTTAGGTTCGTCCATAATCACCTCCGCAGCGTGCCGCGACGATCGTCACTTCCGCGCATTTGTTTTGATGATCTCATTTTCAGTGATAATATAATCAACTTTCACATCTGTGTCAGACACCTCGATATTATCAACAATTTGGAAGTTGTAAGCAAGGGCTACAATTGGTTTATGCTGCGAACGCAAAAAATTATCATAATACCCGAAGCCCCAGCCGATCCTGTTTCCCGTTTTATCCACCGCAATCACCGGAACAATAAAAAGATCAACTTCTTCCAACGGAACCGGAGAAAACACTTTTGGTTCTTTGATATTGAAAGGTCCCTCGGTCAAATCTCCTATGTTCATAAGTTCTGAAGTGTCAATTTTTCTTTCCTTCTTATCGGTTATCACCGGAACAGCGATCCTTTTCCCGCGAGCGAAAGAACGGGCGATCAGCATAATGGTGTCGACCTCATTCGGCTTGGACGCAATGTAAGTGTGGACAAGCCCCGCATTCCTGTACTCCGGCAAATTTTCGAGATGCGTAAGCACGAGTTTGCTTCTCTGAACCGCCTCATCTTCGGTGATCTGTTCACGGAGCTTTAGAACTGTTTTCCTGATTTTTTCCTTTTGACTCAAGTAATTTTTCTCCTAACGAAAGTAAAGAAAAAATTTCTGATTGAATTGAAATGTCTCAGCAATGAATGCGGTTCTTTCCCATGCCGATTCCTGCTGATGCACCCATTTATCTTTTGCTGAAAATCTCGTAAACAGCAGAGTAGTCCTGTTCCCCGTAGCCGTATGAATTTGCAAGCGCAAATAAATTCCGGACGAGTGAATGAACGGGCATAACGGCGCCGGCTTTCTCGGCGGTCTCAGTAATATAGTTAAGATCTTTGACGATCAGCCTCAGCGGAAATTGAGGCGCGTAATCGTGCGACAGCATCTTCGGAGTTTTCATATCGTACATCGGCGATTTCACTACACTCGTATTTATGACATTGCTGAAGCTTGACGAATCGACGCCAAGTTTCTCGGACAACTGAATGCCTTCGGCGAGCAGAGCCGTCATTCCCGCAACGAAATGATTCACCACAAGTTTGATAGAGCAGCCTGCGCCGTTGTCTCCGATATGGAAAATGAATTTCCCCATCGCTTGCAGGACTTCTCTTGCCTCGTCGAGCACGCGCGGGTCGCCGCCGACCATGATCGTAAGTTCGCCTTTTTCTGCAACGTTCGTGCTTCCCGCCACCGGAGCGTCGATCATCTTCGCGCCGGTTGCTTCGACCTGCTTTGAAAATTCTTTCGAGGCTTCCGGCGTGATTGTGCTCATGTCGATGTAAACTTTCCCGCTTTTCAGGGCACGCAAGATTCCGTTTTCTCCGGACAATGCAGATCCGACAGCCTCAATATTCGAGACCATAGTGATGATAACATCGGCGCTTTCCGCGGCTTCGCGAGGAGTCCTCGCAAGACGAGCGCCAGCGTTGACAAGTTCGCGGGTCTTCTCCTGTGTGCGGTTGCACACGACAAGCGGGAAACCCTTCTTCAGAATGTTCATCGCCATGGGTTTGCCCATCAAGCCCGTGCCGATAAATGCAACCTTCTTCATGATCGCCAAGTTTCAGTTAAGTTAGTGATGATTAAAAATCTCAATCCGACTGTGTGGGCACAGTCGCTGATAATTTTCCCTTAGTGATTGTTACGCAAAAATATTACAAAAGAATGTGTAAAAAGCAAACTACTGCAGTGCTATTCGAAATTCTGCTTCGACAAAAATCTATATTTCGAATTTCATCTCACCGGTCGGGCCGATTGTTCGGATCGCGACGTGGTGATTCTCGTCCGCTTCCACCATTCCCCAATACAACGCAAACTGCTGCATTTGATATTCTGCCGGATAACGTTCCGATGTGCCAAGAAAAACTTCTTCGGCTCCGAGCTGAACCGCCGTATGCGCGATCGCATAAGCGGGATTGTTCGTCGGAACCACGATCGGAAGGACTGTCTTTCCTTCCTTTTCCGCCATCTTGATCACTTCACTGAAAAGTTCTTCTTCGGGCAGGTCTATCGTCTGACCAACGGTAGTGCTCTGACCCGGGATGACTTTAGCGGTCATCACGATAATGTCAGCCTCATCCGGATCATTTTCTTCGAGACACTTTTGCAAATGGTGAAGTCGATTCGGCGCTCGCATTGCAACTAGCTTTCTTTGCGCATGAGTACAACCCACAACCTCAGCGGTGAGTTTGTCTTGAGCAAACACGTTGAACTTCTCTAATTGCGGATCACGCGCTGCCTTCAATTTTTTGTTAGCACGTTCGGAAATACCAAAAACGATATACAGCAAAATCGTGAACGTGACTCCGCCTTCTGTTGCGAAAGGCTTTGTGAAAAGGTTCACGAAGCCGAGAGAAAACAAGACAATGAATATGAAGCCTAG
Source organism: Bacteroidota bacterium (assembly GCA_023381615.1). GTDB lineage: Bacteria > Bacteroidota > Ignavibacteria > Kryptoniales > JAKASW01 > JAKASW01. The sequence goes on along the minus strand of JAMCQL010000014.1, from coordinate 83,418 downwards.
ACCAACTGGTATTTCATAATCACCGATCTTGATATTGGGCGGCACGCTCCATTCTCGCGGTTCTTTCATCTTATAACGAAGGACTATCATCGAGAAGGTTTTCATTATGAAACTCCAAACAACACCGAATGCGTACGCTTCGCCGAGCAGAAAGACATTTCCGCGGCTTAGGATAATTATTATAAGCTGCAAGACAGCCAGTGTGTTTATAATTCGATACGACGTTCCGAATCTCGTGTGCGGCTTCCTAAACCATTCATGAAGCACACCGTCTTCAGCGACTCTGTTAAGCACACTGTTCGCGCCAATTAAAGCTGTGTTCACCGCACCGGCAAGTATAAGGAAGCCAACGAGTACTACGAATGCCTGCATCGTGAGAAGAAGAACATGCGAGCCAATCAGATGCATTGCTAGTCCACTCAAGACGTTGTCGTTGTATTTTCCGATCAACTCATTCGCCGGAACCAGCATACCGGCAAAAAGCGAATTGACGCCCGTGAACATAAAGCTAAAAATGAAAATAATTAAACCTGTCCGCAGAAGATTCTTAAGTTTCGGCGCCTCTATTTCTCTGTATACCTGCGCGAGGGTTTCCTCACCGCTGACCGCGAGAATCGAATGTCCCATTCCGACTAAAACACCTACGGCACCAATTGACTTGAGCCAATCCACATTCTTAAGCCAACCGAGCGAAAAGTTCGAAAGGTGAATAGAAAACGGGGGAAGTGAAAATGCACCTTTGGCAATAATTGTGACCAATGACCAGATGAACAGGAGTATCGCCAATGCCGAAGTAACATGGAAAATTCTGAGAGCCTTTTCGCTCGATTCTTCAATACCGATGATGTTCTTTCGCCAAAAGTAAAGCTCGATTAACACAGCTGTGATTACAGAGACCAGATTGGTTGGCAAAACCAGTTTAATGCCGGCATAAAAGAAAATCGAATTGAAGAGACCCCCTATATACTGTCCGGCTGATACCGCGCTGATTGGTGCTGTGATCAAGTAATCGAATAGCAACGCAGATACAGAAAATTTCGCGGCAGTTTCGCCAAGCGCCTCACGAACTACGCGGTACACTCCACCGCGAACGAACATGCTTGATGACTCGATATAGACCGCACGGATTCCGTACGAGAAAAGCATCACGAAGAGAATGAACCACGGCGCGGAAGGACCAACGGCCTTCTCGGCGATCCCAAGCGCGTAGAAGGCACTTGACCCAAGGTCCGAGACGACAACGGCGGCTGCCCGCCAATAAGAAATGAAAGACAGCATGACGGTGGTTACAACAACCACCTTTACTTTTTTAAAGTCAATATTCCCTGAATCTTTTGGAACGTCAATATATTCTTGTTTCATAAACTTTCGTTTTCAAGGGCATAAAGTATATGGTGAGATCAGAAAAAACAAATGCGTTGAATGTGATAAGCATGAGAGGAGGAACTATTTAACAAGTACAGCCTTGAGAGTCCGTCTTTCCTTCCATCCGCTTTGGGCAATTTCCACCGCGACAAGATAAGTGCCAGAAGGAAAACCGGTGAAATTCAATGGCAGCGAATTATTCCCCGGATGGAGAATTAGATTTTCATTCTTGACCATTTTCCCGTCAAGTGAATAAGCACTGACTCTCACATTTGACGGAGAGAATGACTGCGGGATGATTATTTTAATATTAGTCGAAGGATTAAACGGATTTGGGTAACGCTCAGAAATATAAAAGGTTGACGGCGTTTGCGCGGAAATACGTGTAATGACTGGAGAGCCTGCATCAAGCCACGCGGAATAGACAAGCGATGCTAATGCCTCGGAGGCGCCTTGCAGCTGCCGGATCATGAGAGAGTCAAGCTTCGACCATAATGAATTGTAATATGCCGTCCCATAATTTGGATCGATGCTCTTTGCATAACTATCGGCATCTAAAATTGGCTGAACCTTTGAGTTGGATTGAGTGATTATTTGAAAGGCATATTCCAATGGACTTGAATTTGTTTTTTCCACGGTTCGGCGCTGAATCGAGACTTGATTGGCGTACGCATCCAAAAGTTTTGTTTCGAACCGGGAATGTATCCCGGAGTTACCGGTTAATTTGCCGTCATAGTTCTGAGTGCAATGCAAAGGCTGGAACGCATCACCGACATAGTGTCCCAAGTCGGCAATGAGACGATTGGCGTCATTCCAATCTCCATTATGCATGTACACAACAACCGAATCATAAGCTGAACTTATTGCCCACGGAAGAATTCCATTGTTGGTAACCGTCACGGATCCATATTTTGCGATAAGAGAATCAAGATTATGTGTCAACGTGCCGGTTTTAAATTCAGGATAGTAATCCATGTCCATAAAATGCTTAGGGCCTTCTGATGGATCGGAGTTTTTACGGTAGTCCGCATCAGACGCATGTTGGACATAATAGCTTGACATCTTCGACAGAGCCGATAAAGGAGATGGAAGAAGATTTGTGAAATTACCGCTGATTATTTGATGCCCAGTCTTCCCCCAGCCGAATGTCGAAACAGCATATAGAGTTAATAAGACAAAGACAGATAAATGTTTTGAGAAGTTTCCGCGATTGTTCACTATTTTTCCAGTAATATTTTTATTGTTTTGCTGCCGAAGTCTGTGTTCATACGGCAAATATAGGCACCACTAGCGAGTTGGCGCCCGTCAAGAGTAACATGGTACGTTCCGGCATCCTGATAACCTTCATCAATCGCACGGACTTTTCTCCCAAGCACGTCATAGAAATCGAACTTCACCTTGCTGCCGACCGGTATCGTGTAAACAATTTGGGTTGTCAAGCTGAAAGGATTCGGATAATTACTTAGGTAAAGAGACGTGAAAGGAATTGTTGAGTCGCCCCAAGCAACTGTCTTCTTTAGAATTAAATTGTTTGGATCGAATTCAAGCGAATCAATTGGGGACAGATAGGAGAACGTGGCGGTTTGCAATTGCAATGAATCGACGAAGGAAAAAATCGCCTGCTTTCCTCCCCAGTAAACCGCAAACTGGACAGGCATTTTAAAAATGGGCGCGTTAGTCTGTTCTTGCTTCAAATAGAATATCAATGAATTGCCGGATGTCCGATAAGTGTAGCTGTAAACCGGGTAACCCTGCCCGTAAATCCACTCGTTGAAGAACCAATTCATGTCAGTGCGCGAGGTCTGGTTCACAACATTTATGAAATCAGAAGTAACGGCATTCCCGTATTCAAAATCGGAACGATAATTTTTGAATATTGCGAAGAATGTCGAATCCCCTACGGTATTTCTCAGCATGTGGAGAACCCACGCTCCTTTGTAATATTCCGCCAAACCAAAAAGGTAGCCCGGAGGCGGAGCGTATATCGGATACCTGATAGTGCTGTCCTCCAAAAAATACCCACTGGCATAACTCTGCATTTCATTTTCAAATTCCGACGGACTTAAGTGCTGTAACTGCATCGCTTCGGAATATGTAGCGAAACTTTCGTTGAGCCAAATGTCGTTCCATGTTCCCAACGTGACCATGTCGCCCCACCACTGATGAGCAAGTTCATGTGCAACCACTCTCCTGCTGAACTCATATCTTCGGTTCAATGTAGTGATCGTTTGATGCTCCATGCCGCCATATTTGAACGGCTCTATCCCTGTCATACCATATTTCTCAAACGGATATTCACCGTAAATGGACGCGTAGAACTTTATCATCGAGACAACGCTGTCAATGTTGCACTCAGGGTTTGAAACAGCCGCGGAAGAATCTTCAGGATAAACATAGTATTGCACCGGCATTGAAACGCCGCTGCTCTTGACATAATTACTTTGTACAACAGAAAATTGCGCCGCCGTGGCGCACATGAGATATGTTGCGATAGGATAGCCTTCCGCCCAATTGAAAGTCGCGCTTCCATCGTGGTTGTCTGTCGTGTTTACAAGCGTACCATTTGATGCTGCCACAAAACCTTTCGGGACTCTGACGGAAATTTCGCTGAGCGCCTTATCCGAGGGATCGTCATAACACGGCATCCAATACCGTGCATCGCTCGGCTCACTCATCGTGTAAGCCACCGTGTGCGGAACGGTGTATCCGGCTGTAGGCTGCTCTCCGGCATAGTACAAGTAAAATCCCTTTTGCTGATCGGAGTTTGCCGTCCCCGGATTGTTCACATGGTAATACAGTGTCACCACGCCGGTATCGCCTGATGAATACGGCTTATCCAGAAAAACGGTCAGCTTTCCATTGGAGCCGTTGAGCGGCAGGTTCTGTCCGTTGGCAAAAGCCGAATCGACACGCAAATGAAGCGGATCGTTGTCGAGCCTTATCGAATCGAGAGGGCTAACAAGATCCGGACGAAAGGTAACCTGCATGATCCCATTATACCTAAGTGACTGCCCGGCAAGGACGTTATACCAGTCCATGAAAAGCTTATAATTAAGCACATCGTAAGAATGCCGACCGACATAGTTCGTCTTCAGAACCTGTTGGCTGCGATAGCTGCTCTTTTCGTTTTTTCCGGAATACTTTTCTTGAGCGAAAGACGATCCGGCAAAAATAAGGATTAATGTGAAAACGGTAAAGCTTTTCACTTAGTTGAGATTTCTCCGCTCTCTTTTGTCTGCTCCTCCAATTTCACTTCACGCTCGCCGTAGAGATTAATGAAGAGTATGCCCATCAAGATCAAGCCTGCTCCGATGAGTGTACCGGAAGGAAATTTCTCGCTGAGAAAAACTGCGCCAGAAAATATCGCGAGGACAGGCGTGATGAATGAAGTCATTGAGAGAAGCACAACACTGATGTGCTTGAGAAGGTAAAAGTAAATTGCAAATGCGACGACCGAGCCAAACACCGCAAGGTACAGAATTGCCGTAATCGTCGGCAGATCAAATTTCAGACTGCTCCAGCTTTCGATGAAGACGCTTGTCAAAAGGAGGGTAACTGCGCCCAAAGCCATCGGAATCAGGTTTATAAAAATCGGATCGATGTCCTTGCCGTATTTCTTGACGTTCACTGCAACAAGCGCATTGAAGAACGAACTCACAACCACGGCAAGAATTCCCTCGGCGGTATCGATGGATCCCACATTCAAATCCCCCCAGAAGATTACAATGAGTCCGCTAAATCCCAGCAATATCCCGAAAACTTTCCAGAATGACAGGTCATTTGTCTTCAAAAAGAACTTGGATAGAATCGCCGCAAAGAAAGGCATAACCGCGAACGTTACGGCGGTGAGTCCTGAGGTTATCCTTCCCTCAGCCCAGTAAACCAAACCGTAAGGAACGCTGAATGACCCAAGCCCAACGAGTAAAAGGAAGATTGTCTGTTTGAAATCAAAATGATACTTGTATTTGCGAAATTTCAGAACGACTAGAATCAAAACCGAGGCAAGGGTGAATCTCAGACCGGCGCTGAAAAACGGAGGAAGAGAGAAAATTGATACTTTGATAGCAAGCCAGGTCGTTCCCCAGATTAGGCAGATCAGAATATATCCGAGAAAAATTTTTATTTTATCCGGACGTTGCGAGGACATGCTTGTCAGAAATCGATTCTCAAATTCACGAGTGCCGGAACCGGAGACGCACTTAATTGTATTCCCAATTTGTCTCCAAGAATTTTCTCGCGCAGCTTTGTGATTTCCGGGCTGATGAGATGAATTGCTATTGCCGATGCGCTTCCAAGTATCGCTCCCGCAAGCACATCACTGGGATAATGCAGACCGAGGTACATTCTTCCGTATCCGACGAAAGCCGCCCACGCATACGCGGGAATATAAACATATGGCTTGGGATAACGGAGAGTCAGCGCCGTCGCGATCGCAAATGCGGCGGTGGTATGTCCTGAAGGCATCGAATATTTGTCGGCGCTGTCGAGATGCATCGTGTGGACTCCGCTAAGTGCAACGTAAGGCCGCTCACGCTTCACAATAAAGTTCTTAATAGGGTAATACAAAACATAAGCTAAAGCTTCGGAAAATCCGACCATTGCGCCCGTGTCGAAAGTGTAAGCATCTTTTTCAGCCAGACCGACGCCGGCGAAGACGAGCGGAGTCCCAATAGCGATCGGTAAGACAGCATTGTCATTACCACCAACTGTCGCATCGAGGAAACTTGAGCGGGAGTTGTTGATGCTCCTGAAAATACTCACATCCCACTTGGGCGGTTGAGCATAAACAAAAGCCGGAGTTGAAATTAATATGAAACAAAAAAAGGCGGCGACCCCCACAAGTCGGGGTTGCCGCCCGAGAAAAGTAGATTCAGTTTTCATTACCTGTGCAAAACATTCTGATAAATATTGTAATAGTGCATCACATTTTCAACGTAGACTAAAGTTTGGTCATATCCACCAAAGTATCCCGAGGTTGGTCTTCCCGTTCTCCAAATGTGCTTCTGAAGAGGCGCAAATCTTTTGGACAACAGCGGAAGAGCAGATTTGACTGATGGCCATGTGTTTGGATTATCACCGAGAAATTCAGCGACAGCCTGTGCATCCTGAACACGCGATAAACCAGAGTTGTAAGCCGCGACGGCGAGTTCAAGCCGGTTTTCTCCTTCTGCTTCAGGAAAGTCCCTCAGCATATCTCTTAAATGGATTACGCCGAGTTGGATATTCGCGACAGGACTGGAAATATCCTCGACATTATGCAAGGACGCAAGCCAAAGTCCGGTTTCGGGCATCAACTGCATAAATCCTTCGGCGCCTTTGTAAGAGGTTGCCTCGGGATTGAAGGCCGACTCCTGCCTTAAGACAGCCAATGCCAGCCGCCAATCCACACCATAAGTGTAACTCAAGTCCTGAAGCTGTTTGCCATATTCGGTTAAGAAAATGTAAGTTTGGCGGTCAAGTTTTGGTATGGAATTCTCAGGGATTACGGTGCTGTCATATGAGTAGCGGGCAGCGTCCGATTCGCTGGTAACGACGATTGCGATTCCAACTACCACCAATGCAACGATTCTGATAATCAGACCTCGAATTCTGGGTCCTTTCATCATTCCTCCATTATTAGTTAACGATGCTCAACGCTCTATGCCCGGATATTAATCCAAGCAAATTTCTTTGGTGCCGCAGAAGGTTATCAGAAATCCGGCCCCAACGAAAGACAGTCCATAAAGGTCTGTCGACGATTTCATTGCCCGTTCACCGAGCATTTGCTACTATAAATTTGCTTCCAAAATTAGAATTCACCAAACATTTTTTTGGCTGAGTTTGTTGAATGTCACAGGCACCCTCGAAAACGGGTCGGATTCGCACATCAAGGCCATGCGAAAGTTTTGTTGTTGTGGTTAAGAGCGGCAGGAAATGACTTGGCGGTGCATGCGAGCTACTCCAAGCCTTTGAGCAACTTTTACTTTTTCCCCGAATATTTGGCGTGCAATTCTCGGAGCCTCTTCATGGACAGAGAATCGAGATCTTCGTCATCCTTGTCCCGCTTTACGAACATTTCATAATCGTACTTGTCTTTGGGCACCATCTTGGAAGTCTTGTATTTCAGCTCTTCAATCAGCTTCTTTTGTTCGGCGCTTGTCATCTTAGCTCCCAAAGACCTCATTATTCGTCTGGAGAGCTTTTTCGGCCTCCGAGAGCTGGTCTACGGTATTCACGCCTCTGATTTCGTCGAAATGCTTTGCTAGAACTGCGCTGACCCTCATTCCGTGATGGGCAAAGTAGCCGAGAACATCCGTCAGGTAATACTCGTGCTGGGCATTTTCCGGGCTTAAGTGATGAAGTGCGTCGAACAGCTCCTTGCACTTGAAAACGTAAATCCCCGAATTTATCTCGTCGATTTTCTTTTCTTCCGGCGCGGCATCCTTTTCCTCGGCTATCCTATCGACGTGACCATCGGAAAGACGGATGATCCTGCCATAGCCGGTCGGGTCGTTAATTTTGGCGGTCAGGACGGTCATCACCGCGCCGCTTTCCTGGTGCTTTTTCAAAAGCTGCCGCATCGTCTTCTCTGTCAGCAGCGGCACATCGCCGGAAAGGACAAGAACGTCTCCGTTGAAGTCCTTCAGCATCTGCTCGATCTGCATAACCGCGTGTCCGGTACCGAGCTGCTCTTCCTGGACGGCAAATGTGACTTCATTGCCAAAAGCTTCCCGCAGATGGTCGATCACGACCTCGCGCTTGAAACCAACAATGGCAATGACCGAGAGGCTCCCAAGCTTATGCGCCAGTTCGACCACATGGTCGACCATTGGTTTGCCATTAACTTTATACATGACCTTGGGCAAATCAGGATTCTTCATCCTTTTTCCTTTGCCGGCAGCGAGGATTACTGTCTGAAAGGGGGTTGTATGCATGATTCTATTTCAAGTCCGTTGGTTCTTCCAAATGACCTTTAATAATTCTTTTAATCTTATTTTTCTGATCGACGAGGACAACTATCGGTTCATAGCCCTTAGCCTCCGACTCCTCGAACTCTGCATAAGAGATTATAACGACTTCATCCCCGACGGTACCTAACCTTGCGGCGGGTCCGTTCAGACAAATTATTCCTGACTTCGCTTTGCCGGGAATTATGTAAGTCTCGAACCGTGCTCCGTTGTTGACATTTACCACTTGAACTTTTTCGTAAGGGAGAATCCCAGACGCCTTCAGAAGTTCAGTGTCCACCGTCAGGCTCCCTTCGTAATAAAGCTCCGCCTGAGTCACTCTTGCTCTATGAATCTTCGCCTTGCAAAGTGTAACGACCACAGTAATTACCTAAGTTTTAGTTCGGATGAATATCTTGCCAGCATTTAACTCCAAAATCCACGCTGTTGTTTGATAATTTAACAACCGAGGCAACTCTTTACAATACAGAAGCCAGATGCACTTCATTCTCCCTTTTCGCGAAACCACAACATGGCTGGGAAAGTCCCGGATGAGCATGACCTACATTCGATCAAACTCATCCGGAGTTTCCAATTCTCAGGGCGCCAATCTCGCTTGAGCTTTACTTACCACTCTTTGTCATCGAAGCCTCCACCGCATGCCAGCGCGCGAGAAGTCCATCGAGCTCCTTCCGGTAATGAGAATACACATCACTTTCGCCCTGAGCCGGTGCTGCATCTGCACCTTGAACAGCGGTTTCCAATCCCGTCAAGACACCGGCAACGGATGCGAGACTTGGCTGCCCGCGATCCGCCAGGGCAAAAAGCGTGTCGGCTGTCGCTGTTGGAATACTTCCCTTTTTCTCTTTCAGGACGTCGTTGATCGTATTGTGCGCGGACACCGCCTGTTCAATCGCAGCGTCGATTGACTTTGCCAACTTAAGCTGTGCCTGTAAAGCGTTTTCACTTACGTGAACGCGCGGATCAAGTTTTACAACGAAAGGCTGGCTGTAATCTTTTCCAGCGACGGTGAGTGCAGCAGTATATTTGCCGGGCAGCACGAGCGGCCCTTCCGGATCGAGCGGTGTTCCTTCGGTCCAGACAGCCGCAATCGAATACTCATACCGCAAAGCGGACGGTCGAGGATAGCGTAAACCCCAGACGAAGCGATGCATACCTGCCGTTGCGGCAAGCTGTTCTTCCGGATGGATCCATCCTTTTTGGAAGTACCTGTGCGCCGGCAGATTCTCCTGCTCCTCTTGGCTTGAGAATTTCCGGACAATATTTCCTTTTGAGTCGCGGATTGTCAGAGTCACCGGACCTTGCACATTATCCTTCAGCCAGTAATCAACTATCGCTCCAGTCGGCGGGTTCTGTCCGAGCGCTGTTTCGGGCGGCCATGGCGTATCCTTGTTTTCGTCGGCTCGCACGCGCCACGCATCCGCGAGATGGAAAAGATGTACGGACTCAGAAGCTAACTTCGCAGTAGTCTCACGCAGCGGCTCAACGTCGTCCAGAATCCAGATTGCTCTGCCCTGTGTACCAGCAACGAGATCGCCGTCATGCACCACAAGATCGTTCACACACGTTGTGGGAAAGTTCAACGTAAGCGGCTGCCAGTTTTCTCCATCATCAAACGAAACATACACGCTGCGGTTTGTACCGGCATACAACAAGCCCTTTTTCACGGGATCGGTCCTAACTACGTTCACAAACTCATCAGCCAGAATCCCATTTGTGATAGTCTGCCACGTCCGTCCATCGTTGGTCGTCTTGAGAATTAAAGGTTTGGAATAACCGAGCCGGTGTGTGTTCATGGCAACATAAGCGGCATGAATAGAAAACGGAGATGGATCAATCGCATCAACCCGCGCCCACATCGGCACCGTACTTGGCGTTACATTTTTCCAATGTTTTCCGCCGTCGGTCGTGAGCTGAATAAGACCGTCATCGGTACCGACCCAGATCACTCCTTCGGACACCGGAGACGGTGCTATGCTGAAAATTACTCCGTAACCGGCGGCGCGTGCTTGAGTCTGATCGGGATATGTATAATCCTTTGCGCCCGCAATTTTGCCGCTGAGATCGGGACTTATTTTCTGCCAGTGGTCGCCATCGTCTGTTGACTTGAACAGAAATTGGTTACCCAAATACAGCGCATGGTTCCCGATTTGTGAGAAGGCAAGCGGAGTGATCCATGTGTAACGGTAGCGAACAGTCGTCTTGCCGTGCGCCGTAACTTGAGACCGGCCACGGGGAAATTTCCGCAACCTGTCGCGTCACATTGTCGAAGCGCGAGACATGGCCGCCGAGTCCGCTTCCAAAGACGAGATTCGGATTACCAGGCTTTGGAACATCGTAATCACGTTCATCTCCGCCGACCGGATGCCAGTCGCGATCTTCGATGACTCCATACGGACCGCGGCTCAATATCCCAACTGTGCCGTTATCCTGCTGTCCACTGTAAATTTTGTAAGGAAATTGATCGTCGACTGCTATGTGATAGAATTGCCCTGTCGGTTGATTGTACCAGCTTGACCATGACTTTCCGCTGTCAACGCTGACCACACACCCCTGGTCGGAAGCCGTGATCATGTATTTGGTGTTCGAAGGATTTATCCAAAGGAAATGGTAATCGTCGCCGCCCGGCGCGCCCTTGAACATACTGAAATGTTTTCCTCCATCATCCGAACGATGTATTGAACGATCCATGACGTAGACAATATCAGCATTATTCGGATCGACGGTGACTCGGCTGAAGTATGAGTTAGCAAGCCCTTGATCATTGTTAACGAATTGCCAACTCTTGCCGCCGTCATTGGACTTATACAACCCGCTCTCGCCTTTAGATGCGATAATAGTTGCATAAACAATTTGTCCTCTGCTGCCGCGCGCGACTCCAAGCCCGATGCGGCCCAATTGGCCGTCAGGAAGACCGCCGCCAGTAAGACGTGTCCAGTGTTCGCCGCCGTCTTCGCTTTTGTAAATTCCGGAACCGGCGCCAGTTTGCGGATAGAAGTAATCGAGCCACGGGTGCATTCGCATCTGCCAAAGCGCGGCGTAGACAACCGAAGGATGCAGAGGATCAAATGCAAGATCAACCGCGCCTGTGCTGTCATCCACAAAGAGAACCTTCTGCCAGCTCTTGCCGCCGTCATTGGTTAGATAGACTCCGCGCTCCGAATTCGGACCGAAGACATGTCCAAGCGCCGCAACTAAAACCCGATCTGGATTCTGCGGATCGATCAAGATGCGGCCGATGTGGTGCGTCTCTTTCAATCCGACGTTCGTCCAGGTTTTTCCGCCGTCACTCGAACGGTACACGCCGTCACCGGAGAGTATGTCGTAGCGCAGCGCCACTTGACCGGTGCCGACATAAATGACATTCGGATCGGAAGGCGCGACGTCAATAGCGCCAACAGAAGAAGCTGACTCGTGCTGCATAAGCGGCTGCCATGTACGTCCGGCATCGATAGTCTTCCACACACCGCCGCCGGCTGCACCGAAGTAAAATGTGTTCGGCTCATTCGCAACGCCGACAGCCATTGTCGCCCAGCCCGCGCGATAAGGGCCGACAAGTCTCCAATGCATATCGGAATAAGTCTGCTCGGGGACAGTCTGAGCGCCGGCCATCCCATAAGATGCGATCAAGAGGATCGCAATCGTGACAAATAGAAAAGCCGACAGTTTGAAAAGAAGGGATGATGTCTGTTTCATGATATTCGTCCTTCGTTTATGAGTAGAATGTATTGCTTATTTGTAATACGGCTCGACAGCCGCTTCGAAAGAACCTCTTATGATAACGAACTCATTACGAACTATGACAACAATTTTCGCCGCGAGTCCGCTCGACAAAACCGTAAGAATTTAATACCATTGGACTGAATCCTAAAGGAAGAAGAGCGGACAACTCGGAAAGTGGAAAATCGCAGTAGAAATCAGACTCTATTGCCAGCCTTTATTGCCTTAATAATTTTCTTTGTCCGTTTATCAGCATAATGATCGTGCACAACCATCAGCGAATGCATAACCCCCGGAATCCACAGCAGAAAGATGCACAGAAAGATATTCACCGCCGCTTGAATCGGCTTACCGCAGAGAAAGACTGCGAGAGGCGGAAGAAAAAAGGCTAAAAGGTATAACATGGATGTTGGTGCACTGCAACGACATTTATAAAGTTCGAAGCCGCTGGATCTCATCCTCAATTTGCCCAAGCACTTCCGCATTACCGATTTCACCATCAAGGCTGAAGATGATAAAGACCTTTCCAGCGAAGTTTTCTGTAAATTCTTCGAAGCTCGCTTTCATTCTCTCGCTGACAGAGTAGTTGCCAAAATTTGCCTTTGCTGTCACCGGCTTGATTTGGATACCGAACGCCTTCTCGCCTACCCAGCCGAGATAATCGATATCGCCTGCATGATCAAGTTCTGGATCACTCGGTTCAAATCGTACCTCTGGAAATCTTTTGGCCAAGTTATCTTCAACAACAGATTTCTCCCGAAGAAATCCATCGTATGTTCTGTTGATAGTAAGATTGTATATGTAGTCAGCACAATCTTGCTGCGTCAGTCGATTGAATGCCTCTAACCATTCTGGGATGACAATTTCTTTTATTTTCGTATACAGTCGCTCACCGAGTTCTTCTAAGCCCTCTTTCGTGATCTTTGATGGATGCCTCCCTTCTGTGAAAGCGTTTTCAAAATACCATCTCTCCCATTCCTCAATAGTCCGTGGCTGGCACTCTCTAATCAATGCCATAACTGCACCGACTTTGTTGGGTCTCGAAAGCTGGTATGCCTGACAGGTATAGTTTAGGACTTTCTCTTTCTTCCCGAAGTCTTTGGAGTAATGTTTAATAGGCAAGCCTCTGTTTCTTAAATAGTTCTCGAATTACAACGTCGCGCTCTCTAACTAAGCCGAGAAATTTCGCATTGTGGGCGAACTCAAGTTTGGTGTCGACTCTTGCGAACCCGTTCTTTAGCAGATGCGCATTAATGAAGGTTCTGTTCTCTAGATACACATAACAAAATAGATTTCCGTCTCCGTCATATTTTTCTTTATCAAATCTCAGATAAACTTTGCTATGACGGAATTTTTCTTCGAGAAATTTCTGACCTTCGCTATTAACATCTTCCCCAAGGATTCTATACCCTGGAGGATAAGGATCAATTCCGATTAGGTTTACCTTCAAGTCGTTTTCCAATACTATGGTTTTGACGGATTCGACGTACCTAACCTCAAACAGTTCCTCTCTTCTCAGACTTCCGTTCTTATCTATCTTTGAACCGAACTGTAGTTTTCTAGGATCGACTTTTTTGTCAAGCCTGTGAGGATCTCGAAAGACATACGGAAGCAGTTTTATTTCGGCGTCATAATTGATGTCCTTAGGTCCCTGAGTTACGAATTCGTATTCCGTTCCGTGAATGTCTGTCTGATGTCCACCCAACTTGTGTTTGATTACTGATATGAACTCTTTGTTTATCTCGTACCCAACCGAGTTTCGATTCAGATTCTTTGCGGCAAGCGATGTCGTTCCGCTGCCAAGAAAGGGATCAAGGACGGTGTCATCAACAAAGGAAAACATCCGAATCAGTCGGCGGGGGAGCTCCTCTGGAAACATTGCAAGGTGTCTGTCCTGCTTTTCACCGCCAAAATTCCAATGTCCGGCAAAGTAAGTGTTCCATTCCTCAGTGGTGAGCTTGGAGAGATCCTTCACCTCCTTGCTTACCTTCGGCGGGTCGCCTAACTTCTTGAAAATCAGAATGAACTCATAGTCGATCTTGAGAATTCCATTTCGTGGGTAGGGGAAGGAGCCCATTATGGTTGCGCCACCAGTGGTGTTCGTTGTGGTGACTTTCTGCCAGATGATGGCACCCATATAATCCATTCCGAGAGCTTCACAGAACTTAATAATTTCAGTTCTGATAGGAATCACTTTGTATCGTCCATAATACACAGAACGGGCAAACTGGTCACCGATATTGACACACAACCGACATCCTTTGTGAAGTACGCGGAAACATTCTTTCCAGACCAGATTGAGATTGTTGATATAACTCTCGTAAGAATCATGAAAACCTATCTGATTCTCGCTGCCATAGTCTTTGAGCTGCCAGTACGGCGGCGATGTTATGACAAGATGGACGGACTCATCGGGAATTTCCGCCATCCTTCTTGAATCGCCAATTATGATCTTGTGGTGTGTAGCCATGACTTGGTTAAAATGTACAAAATTTCAGAAGTAATTGATAGCCTGATTCTCGATTCGATTTAGAGAACAACCTTTTCGCCTGGCAAAAAAGATTAATCAGCTTCCCGCAGAGAAGGACTGCGTGAGGCGGAAAAAGGAAGGCTAAGATGTGTAACATGTGAAGCCCATTTGAGTAAGTTGGAGCTTGACGAAATTGTTAGCCGGCATTGGCACCGTTACCACTTAATTTTTCTTCTTTCTTTAAGACTTATATGTAGAAATCCAAAGGGTTGCCTGAAGTTTGTTCTTAGTTTTTGAATTGTTTCTCCAAGGTTTTCTTCACAAAATCGGGTAGAGGTGTCTTTTCTTGTTCTGCCAGAGTTCTAAGCCTATCATAACTCTTGATTTCGTTTTCTTCCCAGAGAATATCGAGGCGCCGAACCGTGCGTAATGCAATGTGTAAATAGTTTTCTGGATTTCCCCAGTAACATTTGCTGCAAATGTCTTTGTCTTTTTCTTGCTCCCAGTTAATGCAATGTTCACAGGACCAAGATTTTGCTCTGTTGCATGAGGCACAGAGCAGCATGAACTCCGAAGTCTCTTTTTTTGTCGAAGCTTTATCTCCAGCAACTTCATACGGAACCCTGTGGTCTATCTGAAGGTACCGAGTTTCAAAGGTGCCATTGCATATTGCACACCTGCCACTCTGCATCTTGAAAAGTTCTTCTTTGAATTCCTTTGAAAAGACTGCCCTGCCACTAAGTTTGTTCTTCTGGATTTTGGAAAAGTCCCCAAATCTATACGCCGCGATTGATCTACCTTTCCTATCCTTGACCTTGAATGTTTCAAGAGGAATGCCGGCTTCACGGACATCTCGTGCAGCACGAGGTGGATGGTTATAGCCATATTTGGTTTCTAAATCTTCAGTTGTTATGAAGCCATGCTTCAAAATGTGCTCTATGACAATTTTCGCCCTCTTGTTCGTAATTGTCCGAGCCATCTTCAGAAATTGTTTCGGCGGGTTTTGCTTTTTCATTTAGTAGGAGCTAAACATCTCTGTCTGTTGAATAGATTTGTGATCCGTGATTTCTTTTGAATCTATCCTTAGTTTAACTATTAAAGCTTTTGATAAATATAGAGATTCATACGTGAAGTGATTACGTCCTAACAGGGTTGCTTGAGAAGATCTGCCGGCTTTAATCTCTATCTTCTTTAACCCTAGATCCTGTGGCAAGGGTTTACCAAAGGTTTTGTCCTCAGTACGTCCATCATAGCTTAGGATGAATGGGATGTCTCTGCTCGTGAGATCATATAAAGAAGACACGAAAGTTTCGAACTCCAAATCTTTAAAGTAGCGGAATCCGCCGCTTGCAAAAGTACCTTGATACGGCGGGTCCATATATATGAGGTCGTGCTTTTTCGCTCGACTTAGAACTTCCCTATAATCCTGGCAAGTAAGAGTTGAGCGATTCTTAAGTAAATATGATGCAGCCAAGATATCTTGCTTCATCAAGGATGGATGCCGTCCAAGCCGTCGATTATCCGGACTTTGGTTAAACTCTCCATCAAAGTTATACCGTATAGCAGCTTTGACACATCGCGCAAGAAGGTATAAGAGAAAGTCCGGCCTTCGTGTTTTATTGAACTTCTCTCTCACCCTGTCATAAAACTCTCTTTCGTTCCCCTTTTGATCATGCCAGAGTTTGGCATATTGCTTGACAATTACCTCAGGTTTTTTAATAATCAATTCCCATAAATCCATGAGCGGTTTGTTTATGTCGTTAAGATGAAAGAGCTTGCTTTTTTTCCTGAGAGCGGCTGCTATAGACACTGCGGCTGACCCGGCAAAAGGCTCAAACAATGTCTGAATATCGGAGGGAATAAAGGACAAAATCTTGGGTGCAAGATTTCGTTTGCTTCCTTGATACGGTATAGGATGAGGAGTTCTCATCTTACATCAACCTTATCATGTATTATAATACATAACGCAAGCGACTTTCTCAAAGTGTCTGACGTGAGGTAGGAGGAGAAAGGCGATTATAGAATATCGAGGCGTCGAGCTGTGCGTAATGCAATGTGTAAATAGTTTTCTGGATTTCCCCAGTAACATTTGCTGCAAATGTCTTTGTCTTTTTCTTGCTCCCAGTTAATGCAATGTTCACAGGACCAAGATTATTTACTCCCTCCGACGATCTTCGTCGGGGGATGTTCTTGACGCTCAGTACCGGAGCATGGAAACCAGAGGGATGCTTAAATAATTCCCTATGAACTGTCCGGACACTCGGTTTCTTTGGACTCTTCACGAGCGCCTCCCGTAGTGAACGACCACCGCCAAAGGCGGTGGCTTCGTAGAAAACGATGAGCTGGATTTCCTTCATGTAGTCCTGCATCCTAACTCACCCCCCGTCCCCCTCTCTTTCGCAAAGAGAGGGGGAGCGAAGGGGAGAGTTCGACCGGCAAAGCCATTCGTCCATTACCACTGCCTTAGGCGGTGGATTTCTACGCCGTACTAAACACTAATCTCTCCCACCAAGTATGTAACAGCCTTTCCGGCGATCTTCACTTTGTCGCCAAGGTCTTCACAGAAAAGCTTTCCACCTCTTTCCGATAGTTGAAGTGCGGTCAGTTTGTTCTTTCCCAATTTTTTTGACCAGTACGGAATCAACGTTGAGTGGGACGAGCCGGTCACCGGGTCTTCGGGAACTCCTGCATTCGGTGCAAAGAAACGCGACACAAAATCGACATCCCATCCCTTCGCAGTTACGATGACACCAAGACAATCTAATGTTTTCAATTTCTCGAAGTCAGGTTTCAAGTTCCTGATCTCGTCCTCATTGTTGAGAATGACCAGATAGTCCCTCGATTTCAGGACTTCCGCGGGTTTCGCGTTTATTCCATTGATAAGGTTGTCCGGCACACTACAAGGCTCCCCCGGTCTCCTCGGAAAGATCATCGACATGAAATCGCCTCCATAAATGACCTTAAGAATCCCGCTTTTCGTTTTGAAAGTGATTTCGTCGGACTGATAGTTCAGATGCTCCTTATAAGCATAGGCAGTCGCTAACGTCGCATGACCGCAAAGGTCTATTTCGATCTTCGGAGTAAACCATCTGAGTTCGAAAGCATCGCCCTTTGGGACGACGAAAGCTGTCTCCGCGAGGTTGTTCTCGGCGGCAATGTGCTGCATCAATTCATCGGGCAGCCAGTTTTCAAGAATACAAACCGCCGCGGGATTGCCGTGAAATCTTTCTTCGGTAAAAGCGTCGATCTGATAAATTGGAATTTTCATATTCAGTTTGTCCATTTATTTGTTTCATGTAATTCAGCACTGAACCGAATTGTCATTAATTCTCTGGAAAGATAATAAAATCTGTGCAAACTATTCCCTGACGAATTCCATCCCGGGAAATCTGCAAGAATATGTCTCCCCTTTGGAATTGACGGACACTCACTCTGACGCCGGGGAGCGTCCCATTTCCTTACAACCGATCAAAACAAAAAAATGGCAGTGCACTCAGCCAACTAAAGTTCAGCAAACTCCATGATCTTCGGCTGTACCAACTTCGCGTAGTCTGCGAATGCCATTTTCACAAGTTCCCGGTGCGAGCAGGCGTTAAATGCAATCTCTTCCTGCGCTGTCAAGAGATGCGAAACATATACATCCATTCCGTAAATGTTTCCGAATGGTGCCATCGCCCCGACCTCACATCCATGAAACATGCCGGCAAATTCATCTTCCGTGGCAAGTTCAACTTTTTTGGCCCCAGTAACTTCTCGGAGAAGATGCAGGTCAACTTTGTAAGAGGCCGGCAGAACCGCCATACACAACTTTCCGTCAATCCTCACGATAACTGTCTTCGCCAGTTGTTTTGCCGGAATATGCGCAAAGTGGGCAATTTCCTGCGAGGTATAGGCCGGTGAGTGGCTGATAACAACGTACTTGACCGCATGACCGTCTAAATATTCTTTCAATTTCTCGAGTGTCATGATAACCTCCCTTGTCAAATCGTTAATAAGATCTACGTCTAATTCAGTCAACCATTTCTCGGAAAATGATCCGGCAAAACCGGCTCGGAAGAGTCGAGGCTATTTCAGCCGGAATATCCGTCCGTCAATCATGGACGGACGGCAAAAAATGAGGTATTAGAAGTCTGTAGAATGGAGCTCGAGCATCCCTCGAACTTAACAAAAGGTACTTAGATAACATGATTCAGGCCGACTCAATCCACCGCATCCGGTTGAAAAAGTGCGCCACCGACTATCGGCAGAGGAATGGCTACAGCCGTAAATTAGTCTCAAATTGGCATAGTGTCAACCCAATGCACGCCATTCATCATACGGACGGGCAGACTGTGTCGGGCGTTTCCCTAAAGCGGCGTAGCCACAAACAAAAAAGAATGTAAACACAAAGACCACGATGGCTTTTACGAAGCGCCCTAAGAAAATAAGTTGTGCCCGCAATAAAAATGGTCGTTCAAAATCCTCCCCCGGAAAGGTTAGACGAGAAAGTATCGGTCTCTATTCCTTCGCGGCAACAACAGTTATGGAATAAAGTCCACCTCCACCACTCAGTTTGTAATCGTACTTTTTCTCGGAGGTCACTTGCACGTTTTTAAATCCAACTTTCTCGATAACTGCAAGGTAATCTTTCCTATCCATCGCACCGCTTATGCATCCTGCCCACAAAGAAGCGTCGCGCCGTTCTTCGTCCGATATTTCTCCGTCCACAACGATATCGGAAACCGTGAACTTGCCGCCGAGTTTCAACACCCGATGTATCTCTCTAAAGGCAACTTCCTTGTCGGGCACAAGATTGATGACACAATTGCTGATGACTCTATCCACCGCATTATTCTCCACCGGAAGCGATTCGATTTCGCCAAGTCGAAACTCAACGTTCGCAGCATTTACCTTTGCTTTGTTCTCGTTGGCTTTCCGGATCATTGCCTCGGTCATATCGACGCCGATGACTTTTCCAGCAGAGCCGACGTATTTTGACGCGATGAAGCAATCAATGCCAGCACCGGAGCCAAGATCAAGCACGGTCATCCCTTCTTTTATGTCCGCAAAAGCAGTTGGTGTTCCACAGCCAAGACCGAGGTCAGCCCCATCGGGAATTGCATCTCTATCTGCATCGCCATACTTAAGCGCCATATCTACAACAACTTTGTCTCCACCGCAGCATGAACCCGATATACTTTTGATTGCTTTTAAATTTCCCTTGGCAACCTCGCTGTATTTCTCTTTTACTTCTTCTTTAATCTTATCGCCAGTCTTCATGGTAACTTCCCTCACCAAAATATATTCCGATATATGTAGGAAAAATTTTTACGCAGAAAATACTACGCAGTGAATGAACTAAAGATTCTCGCTTTCAATTCCACTTGCCCTGTCCTTTTGTGATACTGTATTTCCCCGCACCTAAAAAGAAGAGGACAAACGAACCGAGAAGGAAGAATGCTTCCAGCTCGATTCCCCATCCGCCTCCGGCTTGCTTGACTGTAAAAATAGCCTGTCTCCCGACGAGCACGATCGCCATGAACAAATCGAACGCAATAATAAGTGCCGCGGGACGAGTCCAGAAACCGACAATGATAAGAACAGGCGCGATCACTTCTGCAATATAGACACCGTAGGCAAGAAAGCCCGGCAAGTAAAACGCGCTGAGGGGACCTTTCATCCACTCGACGCCGTGTATGAGTTTGAATATTCCGTGGAAAAGTAAAAGTCCGCCTATCGTAATGCGGAGAATCAACTTGCCGATATCTTCCGATTTTGACTGAATTGAGTCTGCCATATACTTTCCTCCTCTATACTTCTCGAATAAGGTATCTATGCACATTCAATAAATCAAACGTTATCGAGAAATACTAATCTGCCGACTCCACTTGCAACCTCAGCCCACTCCTGCGATATTTATAACAATGATCGAAAGCATACACTTCAATTCAATCATCAAGAATTTCTCCCCGATGTTTGAAAACGGTAATCCATCAATGAAATTTTCTAAATAAACGGCAGCATCAAGTTTGAAAACAAGAAAAAGGAGGAACAATGTCAGCGCTCTTAATACTCTTCAGCATTCTGCTGATCTTCGCTATTCCTATTTATCAATCGAGACGAACGAGGAAGGGAAACATTCCATCTTTCCTGGGAACTCGGACCGCGCTTAACTTCGAATTATTCATTCTTGTCGCTATGATTATTTTACCGCTCACCGTCAAAGGCCAATCCTTGACTTATCCGGTCGCACGCAGGGATACTATCGTTGACAATTATTTCGGAACGAAAGTCCCCGCCCCATATCAATGGATGGAGAATCAAAACAGTCCTGAAGTGGAAACGTGGGTCGAAGCGGAAAACAAAGTCACCTTCGATTACTTAGGCAAGATTCCCGTCCGAAAGTGGATCAATAAAAGAATCACAAAGCTCTGGAACTACGAGAAGGTCGGAGTGCCGACCCCGACCCGGTCGGGGGAACTCTTCTACAGCAAGAACTCCGGATTGCAGAACCAAAGCCCGGTTTACGTCCAGAAGTCTTTGGCGGGCAAACCAAGGATGATCCTCGATCCGAACAAGCTCTCGCCCGACGGCTCGATTGCGCTTCTAAGCTATGAGGCCTCGCCGAATGGGAAATATCTATGCTATGGACTTTCTCAAGGCGGAGCGGATTGGGAGGAGCTTCATGTCCGCGACCTTGCGACCGGAAAAGATCTCGCCGACACGGTTCATTGGGTAAAATTCTCAGGAATCGCGTGGACGAACGACAACCGCGGATTCTTCTATTCGAGATTCCCGGAGCCAAAGAAGGGTGAGGCTCTGATGTCCGAGGCTGTCGGACAGGAGCTTTACTACCACAAACTCGGAACTCCACAGAGCGACGATAAACTTTTCTATGACCTGAAAGACTATCCCGGCTGGTACGTTGGCGGTGGAGTAACGGAAGATGGGCGGTACCTTTTCATAATCCTGAATAAAGGGACGGAGTCCAAAAACAAAGTCTATTATGTCGATCTGAAAGACCCGGGAAATCCCGACCTTTCATCGCCTGTCACTCCGTTATTTGAAAAAGACGACGCCGAATACTATCCGATTGGAAATGTCGGGACGACACTTTATATGCAGACAACTCTTGATGCACCGAACCGTCGCATGGTGTCATTCGATATAAACCATCCCGATCCGAAAAATTGGAAGACAGTCGTTCCTGAATCGAAGAATGTGATTGAGCAGTCGCTCCTCGCGGGCGGACGGGTTGTTGTCATGCGTCTCGTCGATGCGAAGAGCGAAGTGTCATTCTACTCGCTCAAAGGAAAAGCCGAAGGAAAACTGAAGCTACCCGGACTTGGCACAGTAGGAGGAATGAGCGGCCGTTACGACACACCGGAGCTATTCTACGCTTTCACGTCATTTCTCTATCCAACAACAGTGTTCCATTATGACTTTCCGAAGGATCCCGACCTTCGTCGGGACAAGACAGGAAAGAGCACGGAATTCCAACCGCCGCATGTAGACTTTAGTCCAAACAATTATGAGACAAAGCAAGTGTTTTATCACTCCAAAGATGGCACTCGAATTCCGATGTTTATTACGATGAAAAAGGGATTGAAGCTCGACGGGGAGAACCCGACACTCCTTTATGCCTACGGCGGATTCAATATCAGCATCACGCCGTCATTCAGTCCTACGACCGCCGCCTGGCTTGAGATGGGCGGCATTTATGCGGTGGCAAACTTACGAGGCGGCGGCGAATATGGCGAAGCGTGGCATCACGCTGGGATGCTGAGCAAAAAGCAGAACGTGTTCGACGATTTCATTGCCGCTGCCGAATACCTGATAAAAGAAAAATACACATCGACACCGAAGCTCGGCATCGAGGGATATTCGAATGGCGGACTTCTTATCGGTGCTGTAGAGACACAGCGCCCCGACCTTTACGGAGCAGCATACGCCGGCGCGGGAGTCATGGACATGCTTCGTTACCAGAAATTTTCCGCGGGAGTAGGTTGGGTTCCTGAGTACGGTTCATCGGATGACTCAACTGATTTCCAGTATCTTATCAAATATTCACCGGTGCAGAACATCAAGCCTGGTACATGTTATCCTCCGACAATTGTCACGACCGCCGATCACGATGACAGGGTCGTGCCGAGCCACTCATACAAATTCATCGCCGAGATGCAGCACGATCAGGCTTGTGATAACCCGGTGCTGATTCGAGTCGAGACAAAGACGAGCCACAACTACATGCCGACAGACAAGCGCATCGCGCAAGCTGCGGATGTGCTGGCTTTCATGGCATACAACCTCGGAATCAAAGAAGCACCGGCGGGAAAGTAAAAAAGGCGCGATCAGCTGTCAGCTTTCAGCAGTCAGACAGTGGCTGAAATTCGATGGCTGATCGGTCGCTTCAACGAGTTTACCCATTTTGATTACGATCGACAGGACCTCGTGGAAATCGACATAGGATCTAACTCAAGTTGTAAGATAAGCCTACTAAGATCATCACGAATCAACCACCCCTTTATCCCCTCCTTGTCAAGGAGGGGACTAAGGGGAGGTCAAGACCAAATTCTCAAATCTCATGGCATTTTGGGTAAACTCGTCGTCGCTTCCTGTTGACCGTCCCAGAAAATTGCCTTAACTTATTCAGAAGAGATTTTTACAGAGGTGATACAATGTTAGCCAATCGAAGAGCGCGGTTGCAGCAAAGGAAAGATGATATTCGCATTCCGAGGAAGGAATGGGAACAGTTGAAGAAGAGTCCGACCTTTGGTGAACTGGTTGAATTGCTTGAAGACAAGTATGATTTGGAGAGCGCAAAGACTGTAAAAGGGAAAGATCTAACCTTGATCGGATACTTGAGCAAGCGTGGCATACGAGATAATCGTTAAGCCATCAGCGCAAAAAGATCTGGATTCGCTTCCCGATAAGGAAGTCTTACACATTTCATCCCGGATACAAAACCTTTCTGAAGAGCCACGGCCGATTGGCGTACAGAAGCTTACAGGCACTGACGGATATAGAATTCGCGCGGGCAATTATCGCATCCTATATGAAATCTCTGATAAGGGTAAAGAAATCCTGATCTACAGAATCAAGCATAGAAAAGATGTGTATAAGTGATGCGCCGAGGTCTGATTTGCGCAAGGAAACCGTGCATTAGTTCGAGTCGAGACAAAGACGAGCCACAACTACATGCCGACAGACAAGCGCATCGCGCAAGCTGCGGATGTGCTGGCTTTCATGGCATACAACCTCGGAATCAAAGAACCGCGGCCAACAGGCAAAAAATATTAGCAATTTTTTCATTGAAACAAAAAAGAAATGGGCGTCCAACTGAGCGCCCCTTTCTTATATCCGGCGTGTTCAACGGTCTAACAGATCCTTGGAAGCTGTTCGCCTGTCAACATGTCAACGACTCTCGTCCCGCCGATTTTGCTTTTCATGACCACCGTGCCCGGATACCGGTCGACAACTTCTCCGATTATGACCGAGCCTTTGCCAAGCGGATGTCTCCGCATTGTATCCAAGACTTTGTCTGCATCTTCAGGCGAAACAAACGCGAGGAGCTTTCCTTCGTTGGCAATGTAAAGCGGATCTAAGCCGAGGATCTCACACGCTCCTTTGACGTCATCCGATACAGGGATGCTTTCTTCATTGACAAGAATTCCGAGGTTCGACTGCTCGGCCAATTCGTTCAGTGTCGTTGCAACTCCACCGCGGGTCGGGTCGCGCATAACGTGTATGTTTTTGCTTGCCTTCAGCATTTCCTCGACGAGTCCATTCAACGGCGCGGTGTCGCTTTTGATCTGAGTCTCGAATTCTAATCCCTCGCGGACGGACATTATCGCAATTCCGTGCACCGCGATTTCGCCGTTCACAATTATCTTGTCGCCGACTTTTATCCGCTTCGGACTTATGTCGACGCCATCCTCAATTATCCCGATGCCGGAAGTGTTGATAAAAATCTTGTCCCCTTTTCCGCGGTCCACGACTTTCGTATCGCCGGTAACAAGCAGAACTCCAGCCCGCTTGGCCGCTTCTTGCATGGAGAGCACAACTCGCCACAGATCGTCAATTGGAAGACCTTCTTCAATGATGAACGCCGATGACAAATACAACGGCTTCGCTCCGCACATCGCAATGTCGTTTACGGTTCCGTTTATTGCGAGCTCACCTATGTCTCCGCCCGGAAAGAAGATCGGACTGACGACAAATGAATCGGTCGAGAATGCGAACCGTTTGTTTCCAGCAGTAAATACTGCGCCATCGTGGAGCGGCTCAAGAAGTTCGTTTTGAAATTGAGGCACGAACATTTTCTCGATTAGCTGGTGAGTGAGTTTTCCGCCGCTGCCGTGTGCGAGGAGGATGTTTGTATAGTCCGACTTCGGAATCGGACAGGCGAAGCCGCTTCTAAGGTCTAATTGCCGGTAACTTGACATAACCTCTTCCTTTGTTGACTAACGTCGTTCAGAAATCCGAAACTCTAAATGCCGCTTTTCGGCATCCCGACATATGCCGCCTTGCGGCATCCCGCATATTCCTTTTCTGGTAATAATGAGCGGGATAAATAGTTTTTGACGGGACAAATTCGAATGACAAAAATCCAAAACAAAGGATTTCGCAATTCGGAATTTCCGATTTAGGATTTCGGATTTGTTTAGGATTTAGTTTTTCGAGTTTCGAATTTAGTCCAGCGAAATGCTCAACGTCCATCGGCCTCCCTATACCTTCCATAGGCGAAATACGCCGCACACGCTCCTTCCGACGACACCATCGGCGCACCTAACGGATGCTCGGGCTTGCAAAGCGTTCCGAAGGCAGTGCACTCATGCGGCTTCTTCAGCCCCTGCAAAATTTCTCCCGCGATGCAGAGAGGCGATTCCTGAGTCTCGATTCCACCAACGTCGAAGATTTTCTCTGCATCGTGGTCCGCAAATTCCGGTTTCAATCCCCAGCCGCTCTGCGGAATTATTCCAATGCCGCGCCACTTCCTGTCAATGACCTCGAATACATCTGCGAGCAACTTCTTCGCGGGAATATTTCCTTCTCTTCGAACCGCACGCGCATATTGATTCTCGACGTCGACTCTCCCTTCTTCAAGCTGCTTAACTGCCATATAAATTCCCTGCAGAATATCCACCGGCTCGAAACCCGTTACGATGATCGGCGCTTTGTATTTTCCCGCAATCGGGAAATAGTCTTCGTATCCCATCACCGTGCAAACATGCCCGGCTGCAAGAAAAGCTTGGACAAGATGAGAAGGCGAAGACAATATCGCCACCATCGCCGGCGGAACAAGAACGTGCGAAGCAAGCGCCGAAAAATTCTTTACGCCTAATTCCCTCGCCTGCCAGACAGCCATCGCGTTCGCCGGAGCGGTCGTTTCAAATCCCACTGCGAAGAACACAACTTTCTTGTTCGGGTTTTGCTGTGCCACCTTAAGCGCATCGAGCGGAGAATATACTATTCGAACGTCGCCGCCTTCGGACTTGACAGTGAGCAAATCTTTTTTCGAGCCGGGAACGCGAAGCATATCTCCGAACGATGTGAAGATGACATCGGGACGGCTTGCGATGACAATCGCCTTGTCGATTATCTCTAGCGGCGTGACACAAACGGGACAGCCCGGCCCGTGAACAAGTGTAATTTCTTTCGGGAGAAGAAAATCGATGCCGAACTTCACGATTGCATGTGTCTGCCCACCGCATATTTCCATCATAGTCCACTCACGAGTCGTGATCTTGTGAATCATCTCGGCGTATTTCTTCGCCGTCTCTGCATCTCTATATTCGTCTATGTATTTCATCTAACTTATCACTTCTAATTTCTTGTATTCCACCATTCCATTTCGCCCTCACCTCTTTCCTCTCCCGCGAGGGAGAGGAGGGCTTGACACTCGCTCTTCTTTCCTGCTCTGGCTTCTTTCATTCTCGGAAATTATCCAGTATTCCATTATTCTCCCGCTCTGCGGGATCCCGCACTCTCGTATAGAATAATTGAGCGGGACATTTTTCCATTATTCCCTTCTGCCTTCTTGCCCCTGTTTTTTCTTTCTTGCATCTTGCTCCTAACTTCTGGTTCCGCATCCCGCCTTCGCTTTTCATTATTCCATTCGTCCACGCACATGTCGCCCCTGCGGGGCTGCCTTGACTTCCTTCCCTTAACTACAAACATTTCGTCCCTAACGGGACTCAAGGCCGGCTCAATTTCGAGACACAATTCCATTACTCAGATATTCCATTCTTCCACAATTCCATTCCTCCACAATTCCATTCTTCCACTTTGCCTTTCGTCTCCTGCCTCCTTTTTTCCTTCCTTAACGCCACAAACAGCTGTCCCAGCGAAATCCCTCCGTCGTTTGGCGGTATTCGTTGGTGCCAGTAAGGTTTGAAACCATTCCCGCTCAAGAGCCAAATCGTTCGCTCCGTAAGATATCTGTTCTGGAAACATCCGCCACTAATGACGACCCTTTCTTCGCCGACTCGTTTCGCAACATCGACAATAATCGCCGCGAGAGTATTATGAAACTTAGCAGCTATCAAGCCGACCGGCATACCCCTCGATTTATCATCAAGAATCTCTTTGACCATCGGTTCCCAATTTACGATGAATGAAGGTTCGTATCCTGTCCTGTCTCCTGTCTCCTTTCTCCTGTTTCCTGTAACGTCAAAATCGTAACAATCATCCGACTCCGTTCCATCCGCGGCAAACTCAAGTTCCATCGCGCCCTGTCCTTCGAAATTCACAACTTGTCGAAGCCCGATGATCGAGGAAACGGCATCAAATAATCTTCCCGCGCTTGTCGTTGTCGGAGAATTCAAACCAGTTTCAAGCATTTTCTTCAAGATTGGCAGTGACTGTTCCTCGAATGCATTGACAGGCGGCATCTCCGTCATCCCGAACAATTTTTCGCCAAAGATTTCATAAAGAACTCCGAGCGCTGTCCGCCGCGGCTCTTTCACAGACGCCGAATTCCCCGGCAAGCGAAATGATCTAAATGTCGCAACACGTTTATAATCGCCGCCGTCTGTCAGGAGAAATTCTCCGCCCCAGACTGTCCCGTTCCCGCGAACGGCCTGCCCCTTCGGGGGATCTTCGACTTCACCGTAGCCGGTACCGTCCCAGGAAACTCCAAGCACTTGCCCATTCAACTTATTCTCCGCCATGCAAGAGGCGACATGAGCAAAGTGATGCTGGATGCTGACCGCTGATTGCTGACTGCTGATTGCTGCACGAGCAAACTGCGTCGAGAGATAATCCGGATGGATGTCGTGCGCGATCACTTGAGGTGAGATTTCGTACAGCTTCTGAAAATCGCGAGTCACTTTTTCAAAAGCCTTAAACGCTTCTTCGGTCGACAGATCGCCGATATGCTGACTCACAAAAATGTTATTTCCCGAATTGATTGCAATTGTGTTCTTCAAATGCCCACCGACTGCAAGCACCGACGCATGGTTCTCTCCATCAAGTTCAATCGGAAACGGCGCATAACCGCGGGCGCGGCGAACCATCTGGACGCGCTCCATCATGATGCGAACGACGGAATCATCTACATGCCTTTCAATCGGCCTGTCGTGAACCAAGAACAAATCGGCGATGTCCCGCAGCTTTTCCAGCGCCTCGTGCTCATCGATACAAATCGGTTCGTCAGAAATATTTCCGCTTGTTGCGACCACCGGGAATCCAAGCTCACACATCAAGATAAGATGGAGCGGTGTATAAGGCAGCATAGCTCCGAGATAGGGATTCCGAGGCGCCACGGAATCGGCGATATCCGATGCCTTTAACCTTGCGAAGGTTCCACACTCATGAAAGCTGTTGGGGTTATCCGTCTCTGGAAACCTTCGCAAGGGTAGCTTGCTCTTTGACAAGGTTATCTTCTTTCTCCTCAGCAATACAATCGGTGCCTCCGGTGATAAAAGCAATCTTTCCTCTACCTCAGATATTTCACAATGACGTTTCAAGTATTCTAGTGATGGATACATCAGCGCGAACGGTTTCTCCTCACGATGCTTCCGGGTACGCAGGAGTTTTACTGCCTCTTCATTTCTTGCGTCGACAATCAGCTGGAATCCGCCGATCCCTTTCAGCGCAACAATTTTACCACGCCGGAGTGAGTCAGCGGCATGAAGAAGCGCATCGCGGCGCATCGACAAAATGCCGCCACTCTTATCCCAAAGCTCGATGTGCGGCCCACACTTCGGACACGCGTTCGGCTGCGCATGGAATCGCCTGTCGAGCGGATTATTATATTCTTCCCTGCACTTCTCGCACATCTCGAATTTCTGCATCGTGGTATTCGACCTATCGTAAGGAAGAGCTCTGATTATGCTGAAACGCGGACCGCAGTTCGTGCAATTTGTAAATGGATACAAATACCGTCTGTTGCTCGGGTCAAGAATTTCGCTTGCACAGTCGGGACATGTCGCGATATCAGGCAAAACAATCGCGCTCTTCTCGCCGTTCGAACTGCTCTCTCTTATTTCAAACTTCGTAAAACCGATAACGTCGAGAAACGAAAATTCCATTCCCTGAATATATGAACGCGGCGGTTTTTCCTTTTCGAGTCTGGATAGGAAAATGTCGAGTAGATTCTTCTCGCCCTCAATCTCAATAAAGACTCCCTGAGATGAATTGAGGACCCAACCGTTGAGTCCCATTTCCACAGCAAGTCGATAAACAAAAGGCCTGAATCCAACACCTTGCACTGCACCGCGCAAGGCAATATGAAGCCGACTTTTCAAGAGTTTCTGGTTTTATTCAAAAGCCAGTTCGACCACTCCACAATACCGGTCCCGACACCTGTCGGGATGGTGCACGAAGTCTCGAAGACTGTCAGGTTCGGATTGATCTGGAAAGCATTTTTCTTAAGGACTTCAAGATTGCAGTTTACATACGGGACAAGATCGATCTTATTTATGATCAAGACCGAAGCGTTGCGGAACATCGCCGGATATTTCAACGGCTTGTCGTCCCCTTCAGTCGTGCTTGCGATGACGACTTTCATCGCCTCGCCGAGATCGTATCCTGCCGGACAAACGAGATTGCCCACGTTCTCTATAACAAGCAGCTCGACACCTTTCAAATCGATGTTCGCGATTGCATCCTGAACGAGCTTTGCCTCAAGGTGGCAAGCGCCGTTTGTTACGATCTGGACGACCGGCACACCAAACTTCGCAACTCGCTGAGCATCCAAATCCGTCTGCACATCCCCCTCGACGACGGCAACATTGATCTTGCCATTCAAATGATCGAGCGTTCTCTCAAGAAGGCTTGTCTTTCCGGAACCGGGCGAACTGACGAGATTTATCACAAAGACGCCATTTTGTGCAAAAAGAGACCTGTTTTGCTGTGCTAACTCGTCGTTCTTCTGCAAAACTTTTCGTTCAATCGTTACGACACTCATTTCGACTCTCCTAATACAGACAATCGGGAACAATACTGGTAAGAAATGATAGCACACAGATTACACTGATTACACGGATCTTCACGGATTGTTTCATCCTCATTCATTTTATCTGTGTAAATCAGTGTCATCCGTGTTATCAGTGGTCTATTATCTTTTCATCGTCGATTTCGATCTCGACGACTTGCAATTCATTTCCTGAAACAACTTGAATATTTGTACTCGTGCATACGGGACATTGGAACACAAGTCCTTCAACTTTTGAATCAACTCCGCAATCCTGACAATGCGCCACGATATTCGTCTTCTCAATTTCAAGCTTGGCGCCCTCGAGCGGAGTTCCGTTAGTGATTGCAATGAAACAAAAATCCAGCGAATCAGGAACGACGCCCGCAAGTTCGCCGACTCTGACTCTTACGCTCTTTACTGCGCCCGAGCCATTGGCGGCAAGATTTTCTCTGACTATATCGACGATGCTCTCAGCTATTGAAAGTTCGTGCATACTCTAATTCTCCGATTCCATCCACAACGACAGAACGACCTCTCCAACGAACCACGCGGGAAGAAATTCCTCGGATCTAAAAATCAAATCTCGGGCATTTACAGGCGACATACTATTAAGTCTGCCCGGAGCCTTTTATTTCCTTCAGGTCTCCCATCTGCTCAAGATATTCAAAAACCTGCTTTGCCTCATTTTCGTCGAGCTTACTTATTGCAAAGCCGACGTGAACGATGACGTAGTCCCCGACCTTCGCCTCAGGCACATAAGCAAGGCAAACATCTTTTGATATCCCGCCGAAGTTCACCTTTCCCATTGTCATCCCGAGCGGATTCTCGTCAATTCGAACAACTTTTCCTGGAACTCCTAAGCACATATTTTATCACCTCTCACGTATAATCTATTTACAATGGTGCCATGACGCAACACTCTGTAAATCTTTCACTGAATTGCAAAGACATCGGCCGGCAATTTCAACTTTCCGCATCAATCATCAAACGCCCATTCCCCGTTGACGAATTGTCTCGTACAAAACTACGCCAACCGAACTCGCCACATTTATTGAATCAACATCGTTCTGCATCGGAATTCTGACGCGAATGCTGCATTCATCCAGAATTTCTTCCGAAATCCCCTTACCTTCGCCTCCAAAAACGATGCAAATATCTTTACTAAAATCAGCATCCGCAATGTCCTTCGAACCACTCTGTGGATGTGCCGCAACAATTTGAAATGAAAATTCGTCCCGCAATCTCTTTAGGACAATCGAAAGCTTCTCTGCGCTAGCGATTGGCAATTTAAAAATCGTTCCCATGGAATTCCTGACGGAGCGCCGCAAATACGGATCGCATGAAGTCTCACCGGCGATAAGCGCTTGCACGCCAAACGCGGCACAGTTCCTGACAATTACCCCCATGTTTTCCGAGTTCGCTATTCCATCCGATGCAACAAGCAAGCGGGGATTGGGAAATTTATTCAGTAAATCAAAAATAGCAACTGATGCCGGCACTCTTCCGATTGCCATTATCCCCTGATGCAAACCGCAGCCGACAATTTGCTCAAGCAAACTTTTCTCGCCTACAAAAATTCCGTTTTCAATTTGCCTGTTCTCAAGCAAATTTTCATAAATATTAAGCCACCCTCTCGTCAGGAGGATCGACACAACTTTCAGGTCGCTCTCGAGAAGACGCCGGACAACCTTCTCACTTTCCGCAACGAAAATTCCTTTCGCGCGATGCTCCAGCGTTCGCCGCATTGTACGGTAAGGTTTAAGCTCAGGTAGCGATAATGAATCGATTTGGGTTATGTCCATTTGTTCTTCTATAAACCTTGTCAAGGTTTCTTCTTACCATTGACAAGGTTGGTGGCGGCAGAGACAGGCAGCATTGCTTGACGAACCTTGTCAAGGTAAGAAGCTTTTCAACCTTGTCAAGGTTAGCATTATTTCCCGGCATCTTTTTCCGCCCAGATGTTTGAGAGGTTCACGATAGTCTCTACGGCCTTCACCATCGACTTATCGGAGACCCATTCCTGCTTTCCGTGCGGATTCTCCTCTCCCGCAAAAATATTAGGAGTCGGCAATCCCATGAATGTCAACTTCGAACCGTCGGTTCCACCCCGTATCGGCAGATTGACCGGCCTAACATCCGCCTGTTTCATTGCCTCTTCCGCAAACTTCGTGACCTCAGAATATTTGCTGAGGATCGAGTTCATGTTGCGATAACTTTCGGTGATGTTTAAGTCTATCTTGACCTTTGGAAACTCCCCGAGGGTTTTCTCTTTCATATTCTCAAGTATCTTCGCCTTAGCTTCCATTCCGCTCATTTCGAAATCGCGGATAAGAATCTTCAGACGAGTCTGCTCCTCATTGCCGGTAAGATCGTACGGATGAAGATAACCTTCTCTGCCGGATGTTGTCTCAGGTTTCATATTCTCCGGAAATAATGAGATGAAATAAGACGCCGCATATAACGAATTTACCATGATCCCTTTCGCGTAACCAGGATGCGTATTCTTGCCGTTGAAAGTCACTATGGCAGTATTAGCATTAAATGTTTCATCACTAAGTTCACCGCGCTGGCCGCCGTCAATCGTATAAGCGTACTTTGCGCCCCATCCTTTGACATCGAAATACTTCGGTCCGTGTCCGACTTCCTCATCAGGAGTAAATGCTATCTTGATCGTCCCGTGTTTTATCTGAGGATGTTTCAGCAGGTACTCTACAGCGGTCATGATTTCGGCAATACCGGCCTTATCGTCTGCCGCAAGCAAAGTCGTCCCGTCGGTGGTAATAATATCACTGCCTATGTTGTTCAGGAGGTTCGGATTGTTCTTCACGGTGATTACTTGCGTTGTGTCGTTCGGAAGGACGATGTCTCCACCCTGATAGTTTTTGTGAATGATAGGATTCACGTTAGCATCGCTGACCGAAGGCGAGGCATCTACATGCGCTATGAACCCAATCACGGGGACCTTCGCAGCTTCCTCCTCGGAAAGATTTGAAGGTAAAGTCGCATAGACATAGCAGTACTCTTCGTCAAGCCGTGCATCTTTCAGCCCAATGTCCTGCAGCTCCTTCAAAAGTATCCGTGCAAGATCGAATTGCTTTTCCGTGCTTGGCACACGATCTACTTCTTCCTTAGATTGCGTGTCGATCTTGACGTACCGAAGAAGCCGATCAACAGCCGCCTGTTTGATCCAATTCTCGTCCATCTGAGCTAATGAAACCTCCGCGAAAAAAAGAACCGAGAATAACACAAATAAAGTTTTCATTTTGCCTCCCTGACAAAGTGTTAAAGACTATCGTCTCCCGAGAGCAAGTCTTGGAAGACGCTTTAAAAGCAATAGACTGTCCCGCATACAGGAACAGCCTCATTCAAAACCTTGTCAAGGTTAAGAGCGTTTTCAACCTTGACAAGGTTAGCCAGAGTATGGTTTTACGTTCCGGAGCTATAATCGGTCTGATACTTCACCTGCTCCGGAGTCAACTTGTCGATCTTGATTCCCATCGTTTTCAATTTCACCCTTGCGATTTCCTGGTCCTGCTCAGCGGGAATATCGTGGACTTTATTGTCAAGCTTCTTGCCCTTCCTGTAAAGCTCGGCAAGTTTAAGCTGCGACATAAATTGATTCGCGAACGACATGTCCATCACTTCGGAAGGATGTCCTTCTGCCGCGGCGAGGTTGACAAGCCTTCCCTGCGCCAACACGTAGATGCGCCTGCCATCTTTCAGAAGATACTCCTCGTTGTTCGGCCGGATCTCCTGAACCTTCTTCGTGATGTTTTTCAGATGATCGAGGTTAAGCTCGCAATCGTAGTGTCCGGTATTGCAGACGATCGCTCCGTCTTTGAGCTTTTCAAAGTGCCGGTCGACCACAATATCTTTCACGCCGGTTGCCGTCACAAAAATGTCTCCGACCTTTGCCGCTTCGTCCATCGTCATGACTCTGAATCCTTCGAGAGTTGCTTTGAGAGCAGCTGTCGGTTTCACTTCAGTGACTATAACGTTCGCGCCGAGTCCCTTTGCGCGCATCGCAACGCCTTTGCCGCAGTGGCCGAAACCGGCAACGACGATGTTTTTTCCCGCGAGGAGCACGCTTGTCGCACGCAGGATTCCATCGAGCGTCGATTGCCCCGTTCCGTAAACGTTGTCAAAATCCCATTTCGTCTCAGCGTCGTTCACTGCAATGACCGGATACTTCAACGCACCGTCGTCTGCCATCGCGCGGAGCCTGTGAACACCTGTCGTTGTCTCTTCCGTCCCGCCGATGATCGTGCTTTCGGCAAGCTCGGGATATTTCTTGTGCAAAGTGAAAATCAAATCTGCGCCGTCATCGAGCGTCAGATTCGGCTTCATCTTTATCGTTTCGTCGATTGCCCAGTAAAATTCCTTCACTGACATTCCGTGCCATGCGAAGATTGAAATGTCTTCGGAGGCGAGTGCCGCGGCAACCGAGTCCTGAGTCGAAAGCGGGTTGCATCCGCTCCAGCTTACCTGCGCGCCGCAAGCAGCAAACGTCTTCACAAGAACAGCCGTCTCCTTTGTAACATGAAGGCATCCGGCGATCTTGTAACCCTTGAACGGTTTTGATGCGCTGTATTTTTCTTTTAACGCCATTAACACAGGCATTCTCGATTCCGCCCATGCGATCCTTTTCTTGCCTTCATCAGCGAGAGAAATGTCCCGCACTTTGTATAATCCTTTTACTTCATTCATCTAGAAACTTCTCCAAAGAATTAATTGAGATTGACAATTTAAACTAGAATTATTTCACTTCACTCTGCAGAGTTTTCACAAGGTCCAGTTTTTCCCAGGTGAAATCCTTGTCATCTCTGCCGAAATGTCCGTAAGCAGCGGTCTTCTCGAAGATTGGCCGGCGAAGATTGAGATGCTTTGTGATACCACCCGGAGTGAGATCCATAACTTTGCTCACCGTCTTTGCCAGATCGGAATCAGAAGAGAACTTTGAAGTTCCGCGGGTGTCGACCAAAACCGAAACCGGTTTTGCAACTCCGATCGCGTATGCAAGTTGGATCATGCACTCATCTGCCAAACCTGCAGCGACGATGTTTTTTGCAAGATAACGCGCGGCATAGGCGGCACTTCGGTCGACTTTGGACGGATCTTTTCCGGAAAATGAGCCGCCGCCGTGTGGAGCATATCCGCCGTAAGTATCGACGATAATCTTCCTGCCTGTCAGTCCCGTGTCTCCGTGCGGACCGCCGATCTCAAATCTTCCCGTCGGGTTGATGTAATATTTCGTGTCCTTCGTAAGCCACTTTTCTGAAACGGCATTCTTTACGATATACTTCTTCACATCATCGGAGATTTTTTTCTGCCACTGACTCTCGGTCTTTCCCTTGGGTTCGGGATCGTGCTGAGTCGAAACAACAACCGTCTCCACCGTTACCTTGCCGCCATCGTGGTAGGCAATCGTAACCTGGCTCTTCCCATCAGGACGCAGATAAGGCATGGGAGAATTTTTCATCTTTCTAACTTCGGCAAGTCTGCGAGTAATTCTATGCGCAAGTGCAATCGGAAGAGGCATGTATTCTTCCGTCTGCGAGCAGGCGTAACCGAACATCATCCCCTGGTCGCCCGCACCGCCGCGCTCGACGCCGCGACTTATGTCCCCTGATTGGGAGTGCATGACATTGATAACACCACAGGAGTACGCGTCAAACTTATAACTACTGTCTGTATAACCGATTCGCTCTATGACTCCGCGGGCAATGTCGGCAACATCTATCTTCGCCTTAGCTTTTTCGGTGGTTGTTACTTCGCCGCCAATAACCACGAGTCCCGTCGTTACGTACGTTTCACAGGCAACCCTCGAGTTTGGTTCGATTGCTAAATGTGCATCTAGCACTGCATCGGAAATCTGATCGCAAATCTTGTCAGGATGCCCTTCAGTGACTGATTCCGATGTGAATAGCTTGTACATTTCTTCTCCAGTAATTTGTTATGAAAAGTCTATCTCGGTAGAATCGCCCGCGTTGACGCGTTTGAAACTTCCTTTAAGTTGTGCGTTCTGTCCGACTATCGATCCCTCAAGAAGCGCGTTCTGTATTGAAGCGCCGGAGCCGATTATTGAATCACGAATCAATGAGTCGACTACTGTTACATCAGAATCGATTGTTGCGTTCGGACCGATTACTGAGTTTGATATCTTCGCTGAGTCGGCTATGTAAACGGGAGGGATGATAACCACGTCATCGCGCTTCTTGAAATGTTTGGTCTTTTTCAATAAGTAACGATTCGTAGCAAGAAGTGTCTCGGGCTTGCCGCAATCGTACCAGCCATCGATCTCAAAAAATGTTATCACCTCGCCGCGATCTAGCATCATCTGAAGCGCGTCGGTGAGTTGATACTCCCCTTTAGTTTTTATGTTCTTGTCAATGAGTTCCTGAAGTGCCGCAAGAAGTTTCTTCGGCGATTTTATATAATACAAACCAACGACGGCAAGGTTTGAAGTCGGATGATCGGGCTTCTCTATCAGCTTTGTCACTTTGTCGCCCGCCGTCTCGGCAACGCCGAATCTTCTTGGGTCTTCAACCCTTTTAACACCGATACTTGAAAACTCACTCTTCAAAAGCGGCGAAAGGTCAACGTCAAAAACGGTATCGCCCAGAATGATAAGAAGCGGCTCGTCATTGCCGTCTTGGGAAAGCGCAACATAAGTTGCATGACCGAGACCGAGTCTCTCTTCCTGATAAATGAATTTGAAATTTGCTTTGTAATTGGTTTGGAGATATTCTTCCACCATATCTCCCATGTACCCGACGACAACAGAAATATTTCTTATTCCAATGTTGGAAAGTTTATCTACAATATGCCCGACGATCGGTTTGCCGCCGACGTTGAGTAAGACTTTCGGCAATGTGTAAGTGTGCGGACGCAGACGTGTTCCCACCCCTGCGACAGGGATTAAAGCTCTCATCTTTTCAAAAGGTTTTTTGCGTGAAAATTTAACAGTTAGCGGCGGAAGTTGCAAAAATCTTCAACATGCCGTTCGTAATCCGTCAGTGACGGTGTGGTTAGGACAAGACACCTCGCCGTCCCGAGAGAATAGAACCTTGCGATGGTTTCGAACCTTCGCAAGGTTGTAACTTACCCTCATCACTGACGGATTACCCAAAAATACTTTTTGCAAGTTGCATTTTACAAAACTACTATCTAAATTCGCCTAACATTAAAATAGGAGGCTTCGATGAAACGTGCAAAGTATTTTCTGATGCTTGCGGTACTCATAGCTCCTTCAAGTTTAATTGCACAGGGGAGTCCCAAGCAGCAAGTTCTTCCGAATATTACGACTATTAATGTGCATTCCCTTGGTCCACAGAGAATCGGTAATCTCCCTCCGGTTCCTGTTCCGCCTGATAACCCGCAAACAAGCATGAAGGTACAGCTTGGCAAGCAGCTTTACTTTGATACCCGTTTATCAAAAGACAATACGGTGAGCTGTCAAACTTGCCATGACCCAGCTATGGGCTGGTCCGATGCAGGTCCAACAAGCACGGGTATTCATGGACAGAAAGGCCCTCGCAGAGCCCCACCTGTTTCAAATGCTGCATATAACCCTCTGCAATTCTGGGATGGAAGAGCTGCCAGTCTTGAAGAGCAGGCAGAAGGTCCTATGCAAAATCCGGTTGAGATGGGCAATACACTTGATAATGTGGTTGAAACACTTAATGGCATTCCAGGTTACGTCGAAGAGTTTAAGCAGGTGTTTGGGACAACGCCTATTACAATAGCTCAGGTTGTGCAAGCTATTGCAGCATTTGAACGCACTGTCGTTACAACAGATTCACCATTTGATAGGTACATTAGAGGTGATAGAAAGGCTCTTACACCTCTTGAAAAACAGGGTATGGCAATCTTCAATGGCAAAGGACACTGCACAGCATGTCATTGGGGACCCGACTTCAGTGATGGGAGATTCCATAATCTTGGTGTTGTGCAAACAGGGCCATCAAAGGTTGATAATGGCAGATACGATGTAACGCATAATCCAGCAGACATGGGTGCATTTAAAACCCCAACTGTAAGGGATGCAGGACTGCGCCCACCTTACATGCACGATGGTTCAGAAAAAACACTTGAGACAGTGGTTGATCTTTACAACAGAGGTGGAGGCGATGATGATCCCAATCTTGATCCCTTGATCGTGCCGCTTGGGCTGTCAAAGGAAGAGGTCAAGGCTCTGGTCGCATTTATGCGCGTTGCATTAACAAGCAACAATCCGGAAGTCGCCCACGTGAAACCCATCCCTGTTTCTGAATTGCCTAAATAACGGAGGTTGCCATGAAAAAACTTTATGTTTTGATATTAGCATTTATTGCTCTGTCTTTTTTAGTGCCGGAAACGGCTCATGCCATACCGGCATTTGCAAGAAAGTATGGCTTCACTTGCACAATGTGCCATACGGCGTTTCCAAAGTTAAATGATTTTGGCCAGAGGTTCAGAGATAACGGGTATCAAATCCCTGGACAAGAAGGGTATGAAAAGAACGTCTTTGAAATACCACCACCTATATCAATGCGAACACCGGTAGGGTTTTCTGTATATGATTCAAAACAGGGTGCTACATCAGGCTTTAATGTCTACGGGCTTGATCTGCTTGCAGCGGGCGTACTTCACAAAAATATCTCATTCCTGCTTATCTATACACCGAGAATTGACGAGCCCGCAGGAGACTACGCTGGCCCTAACAATGGTGCCAACCCATCGCAGTTAGGCTCAATGGAATCAGCAAATATTGTATTCAGCAACATTGTCCAGAATGCTCTTAATCTCAGGATAGGCAGGTTTGAACCCGCTTATCAGGTGTTCAGTTCACACCGCTCATTTTATATCATGGAGCCTTACGAGGTTTACACGTTCACCACACCAGCAAACAGCTATCTGTTTTCCGATAATCAGATGGGTGTTGAGGCAACAGGACATTTCAAGAGCGGCTTTAAGTATGGACTTGGTGTCGTTAACGGCAATGGCGGCAATCCTGATAACAGTAACTATAAAGACGTATACCTTAACCTTGTTCAGATAATTGGCAAAGGTGATGGGCAGAGCGCCGGCCAGAGGATAGGCGTATTTGGTTATTATGGATGGCAGCCTACCGTTCTTCCAGGCAGCGTTGTTGCACCAACCGGCGAGACGAATGGCAGTGGTAACAAGCCGTTTTACAAACTTGGCGGGGATGTCAGCCTTAACTGGTCAACATTAAATCTCGAAGTACTTGTCATGGGTGGTAATGATGACAAGGCTCTTAACACTTTGGATCCTACAAAAGATTATCGATATTCAGGTGGGTTTGTAGAGCTTGATTGGGCAGCGCTGATGAACAATAGACTTATAGCCTCTGTGCTTTACAACTGGGTTACGCCGCCATCTTATGATAACGGAAGGTCTATCAATGCGTACTCCGCACTTGTGAGGTATTATCTTGGCGACTGGACAGCGTTCAATGTTGCGCTTCATGGAGAGTATACATATAGAGAAATAGGAACAACAAACCCGACCAAGGATAATCTTTTTACGGTGCTTGTAGACTTTGATTTTTGACTTGAGAATTCCGTCTTCTCGCTCCGATGGTCGCCGTCGGAGCCAAATGTCTCCGTAGAATCCGATTCCGAATCGGATTCTACAAATAATTTTACGGTCCTTCGTTTGAAAATGGAAACGCAATACCCGCTTCACAATGTTAATACTCCCTCCCTCGAAAATGCCAAATGTTCTGCCACAGGGCACTCCAGCCTTATTCAACCTTGTATGTTTAATGTGAAGGTGACCGTCACTTGTGTCAATATTGCAATGCACTGACAATCTGACATAAAAGTGACGGTCACGTGCCGCATTTTCATCCGCCGTGGCGTCCCGTCGCGGGGCATGTACACCTTTTGTATTGAGCCAGAACACTTACGTTGTTTCTTCGTCATTTTTTTGCGATTTTTGTTAAAAAGCTCAGAAAATGTTAAAACAAATTTTCGATAAAGTTCGTGATAGTAAACGTCTCACGCTTGAAGACGGGATGGAATTGTTTGGATCCAACGATCTCCTGACCATCGGCATGATGGCGGAATACGTGCGCCGGAAAAAACATCCAAAGCCGATCGTTACATATATAATAGACAGGAATATAAACTATACAAACGTCTGCGTTACCGAATGTACTTTTTGTGCATTTTACGCGAAGGTCGGCGACGAGAAAAAGAGCTACACGCTTTCGTACGATGAGCTCGGCAGGAAAATTCAGGAGACAATAGACCTCGGCGGCTCGAGGATTCTTCTTCAAGGCGGTTTGAATCCGGAACTCGGACTCGATTATTACGAAGATACTTTCAGATTCATCAAGTCAAATTACAAGATCTGGCTCCATGCCCTCTCCCCCGAAGAAGTCGTCTTCATCGCGGAACAAAG
The DNA here is from genome assembly GCA_023381615.1 of Bacteroidota bacterium. Classification (GTDB taxonomy): domain Bacteria; phylum Bacteroidota; class Ignavibacteria; order Kryptoniales; family JAKASW01; genus JAKASW01. Next base: position 43,106 of record JAMCQL010000014.1, on the reverse strand, counting down.
CGGACTAAAAACACGAGATGTAATCAAGCGCTTGATAGAGGCGGGACTCGATTCAATTCCCGGAGGCGGCGCAGAAATTCTTGTTGATTCCGTTCGGGATAAGATAGCACCCAAAAAGTGTACCTCCGACGAATGGCTCGGTGTGATGCACGAAGCTCACAAGTTGGGACTGAAGTCAACAGCCACGATGATGTTCGGACATGTAGAAAGTTACGAAGACAGACTCCAACATATGATCGTCGTACGTGAGCTTCAGGATATCACGGGCGGCTTCACGGCATTTATTCCTTGGACATTTCAACCGAGGAATACCGAACTCGCTGAGAATCACGATAACCTTCGAGAGAAATCATCAGCGTTCGATTACCTGAAGACACTCGCAATTTCCAGACTCATGCTCGACAACATTGATTCGATTCAAGTAAGCTGGGTTACACAAGGTTTGAAAATTGCGCAGATTGGCCTTCGATTCGGAGCAGACGATTTCGGAAGCCTGATGATCGAAGAGAACGTGGTAAGCGCGGCAGGTACGAAACATTTTTCCGGATTCAGCTTAAGTCATATCACTCGCGCGATAAAAAACGCCGGCTTCGAGCCCGAACAACGGTTCGTGTGATCGCTTCGAACAAACAAGTAAATCCTCCGACGCTGTAACACACAGAACCTCTCGCCGCATCGAGGTTCAATGTCTTAGAACTCAGAAATGATAACTGATGCTCGCGTTGAAAAGTAAGAGCGCGACAAGCTGATAACCGTTTACAAGGGTGTATACTGGGACTTGAACCTCACCGTAAAGCTGCCAATTATTTTTCAGATCAATCTCAAAACCGGGCGCCACATATAATCTTTGGAAACCGGTGTTAGACGGATCCGAGTTTGCCCCACTGTCTCGATTTCTTATTGAAGCAATCAGTTGGACGATAGGTGTAAATTTGTATTTGTCCTCGCCCGAAGAATCCTGCAAAAAGGAATCATAGTGGAAACCGAGTGCCATATTATAGCTGTCGCCGGGCCGATAGTCTTGATAAGTATTCAGCGCATGTCTCCACATGATTTGTAAGTACCATCCCCAGTAATCTAACTGTGCCGCATGGTATCCGCCCAGAAGGAGGTCGGTAGTTCCTGTTCCTATCTGCGTGTCTCTGTCCATGATAGAAAGATTCGTTGGTCCTGTCGGAAGCTTCACCCCGAAAAGGAGAGCCTTCGACATGTCTGGGGAAAAACCGGTGTACATCCCAAGCAAACGAACATCGCCGATAGCTTTATGGTCAACAGAAACGGGGGCGCCAAAATTATCTATGGTGTTAAAATAACGGTCCCAATAAGGAAACTGCCCCATGATTCCCCAATCCCTATCGAACATATATTGAAAGCCGAGCGTATAGAAACTTGTCCTTATCTCTTTGTCATTGTTAAAGCTGGATTCAGCCAAACTCAATCGCGACCAATTCCTATTTTGATCCATATAGGAATACTGAAAGAATACGCGTAAGCCGGTCCCCGTAATCATCATCCATCTGGTGCCTACATTGAACACACCGCAACCACATGCACAGGCAGAAGCAGGTCTCGACGTCCCCGAGAGCAAAAGAATTGCAGCGGTCACGATCTTCAAGAAGGATCGTCTAACTCTGCTTCTCTGCAGGATTTTCTTAACGTTCATTCGTTCACGATAGAAAAATGGTATTCTCATCTCCTCATCTCACAACTGATAAGTACTTCATAACAAAAAATTTATAAACCTTATCCTTAGCGTTCAATATCGGATTGGGAAATCCAAATGCGTCTTAACACGTCGTTCTATGCGAATGCTTTTCACCATAGCTGCAAGAGTTGCGTGCGATATCCGGTTGGCCGCCTTTCGTTTCAACGAGTTGGCTTCCTTTTCCGCACTTGCAAATACCGCGATAGGCATCGCGAATATCCCCCGGCTTTCACGTGGATTTGGAAAATGACGCTGGAAAAGTTGAGATGAGATAGTGAGCTTTTCAGTCGTTGTTTTTTTGGAGCATTTTTCCCATCTTGAAAACAGGTCAGCACGCAATGAGATGACTGTCGATTCCCAATCATTCGGTAAACATTCATACATAAAAAGAGATCCGGTGACACAGATGTGGTACAATTCTATACTTGAAATTATTGGTAATACACCAATGCTTCGGCTCACGCGCGTCGCTCCGGGCATCAAACCAATTTTACTCGCAAAGATGGAAAACCTGAATCCGGGCGGTTCGATCAAAGACAGAATCGGTTTGACAATGATCGAAGACGCCGAACGAAGAGGGCTTATAAAACCGGGCGGAACAATCATCGAAGGAACTTCCGGAAATACCGGAATGGGATTGGCGCTCGCGGCGGCCATGAAAGGTTACAAATGTATTTTTACAATGCCTGACAAGATGAGCCAGGAAAAAATCGACCTGCTTCGCGCCTTTGGAGCTGAGGTAATCGTCACTCCGACCGCCGTCGAACCTGATGATCCACGGAGTTACCATTCTGTCGCGCACCGACTCAACGAAGAAATCCCAAATTCATACTTCCCAAACCAATACGACAATCCGAGCAACCCGCAGGCGCACTACGAAACAACCGGTCCAGAGGTTTGGGAACAAACCGAAGGTAAGATCACACATTTCGTCTGCGGCATTGGAACTGGCGGAACAATTGTCGGCGCGGCTAAATACTTGAAGGAGAAAAATCCAAGCATAAAAGTCATCGGCGTGGACCCCGAAGGAAGTATTTACGCAGACTATTTCAAGACGAGAAAACTTCCGGAAAGCCATCCTTACAAAGTAGAAGGAATCGGGCAGGACTCAATGCCAAAAATAATGGACTTCACAAATATCGACGAGGTAATCGCGGTTTCCGACAAAGATTCATTCTTAGTCACGCGACAGCTCGCCAGGAAAGAAGGAGTATTTGCAGGTGGATCGGCCGGAACTGCCACTTATGCGGCTTTGAAGATTGCTAACGACCTCACGGAGAACGACATCATCGTCGTAATTATTCCCGACCACGGTTCAAGATACCTCTCGAAACTTTACAACGACACTTGGATGAAAGATAATCAGTATCTTGAGCCTAAACTCAAATTGTCCGCCGGAGACATAACACACGGCAAGCGAGGGAAACGAGTTCTAATCAGCGTCGGCACAGAGGCAACTTTGATGCAGGCAATCAAGCTGATGCAGGAAAATGATATCTCCCAATTGCCCGTTATTGAAAACGGACAAGTTGTCGGAAGCTTGACAGAGAACAGAGTCCTTTCGACGCTGGTGTCCAATCCAACACTGCGTGAACACAAAGTCAAAGAATTCCTTGACAAACCCTTTCCTGTCGTCAACGAGAAAATATCAATCGAGAACTTGTACAAGATGCTCGACAAAGAAAGTCCGGCAGTTATCGTCAAGCATGAAGACAGCTCGCTCGATATAATTTCAAAATCAGATTTGATTTACGCCATAACCGAAAATTCAACTGAAAGCACGGAGAGATAATGAAGTTTGCTACGTTAGCCATCCACGCAGGGCAGAAACCCGACAGCGCGACCGGCGCAATAATGACGCCAATCTACCAGACATCAACATTCGCTCAATCAGAGCCGACGGTACACAAAGGCTACGATTATTCACGGGCGGGAAATCCGACTCGAACCGCCCTCGAAAAAAACTTAGCCGCGCTTGAAGGGGCGAAATATTGTGCAGCCTTCTCATCCGGGATGGGGGCGATCGACGCGGTCGTGAAACTCCTGAAATCGGGAGATCACGTTGTCGCGGGAAATGATCTCTACGGCGGAACTTACAGGATCTTCGTGAAGGTCTTCGAGCAGTTTGGTCTTAGCTTCGACTTTATCGACATGAGCAATATCGAGAATGTAAAGGAGGCTTTGAAGTCGAACACAAAGATGATTTGGATAGAAACACCGACAAACCCGCTGCTCAGGATCGTCGATATAGAAAGCGTAACAAAGTTGGCAAAACAAATTGGCGCTTTGTCGGTTGTCGATAACACATTTGCGACGCCGTACTTACAGAGACCGCTCGCGTTGGGTGCAGACATCGTGGTACACAGCGCGACGAAATATATCGGCGGACATTCTGATGTAATTTTAGGAGCCGCGATTACCAACGACGACGCGATCGCCGAGAAACTTTATTTCATCCAAAAATCGAGCGGCGCGGTTCCTGGACCATTCGACTGCTTCCTCGCGCTCCGCGGCACCAAGACTTTGCATCTAAGAATGCAGAGACATTGCGAGAACGCCACGGCAGTTGCGGAATTTCTTGCTGCTCATCCGAAAGTCAAGCATGTAAATTTTCCGGGCTTCAAGACTCATCCAAATTACGAAATCGCGAAGAGGCAGATGAGCGACTTCGGCGGAATGGTTTCATTCACACTTAAGAACGATGACATGAGTGCCGCAAAGAAGCTGACAACGCTTACGAAGATTTTTACCCTCGCAGAAAGTTTAGGCGGCGTCGAATCTCTTATCGAGCATCCGGCTTCGATGACGCATTCCTCTTTACCACGCGAAGTCAGGCTTCAATCCGGTCTGGAAGACACGCTCATACGACTATCCGTCGGAGTCGAAGACGCGGATGATTTGATATCAGATCTGAAACAGGCGATTGAAAGTATCTGATCCGACAAAGCCGGCTTTGCGTTATGAGAATGATTCAATCTAAAAATCGGGAACTAATGCGCTGCGTTTTGCGTCTAATACTTTTGCATCGATGACAGATCATAACGACAGAGAAAACGGGACAATTGCTTAAAGAGCGCAGAAAAACAGCAATATTTGTAGCCCTAGTCTATTTTATGATCAGTGCGACTTTCGCACTTGCTCACAAAGACTACGTCCCACTGAGTTCAAGGCGGTTCATCACGCCGACGGACAATGCGGCGGGCGGCGCCGTCAATGACGACAACTTCGTTTGCCCCGCCCATAACTTTGCGCAATCGACAACAAGCCCCGTACTTTCCAACTTACATTTTTCTACACCGAAGAATTTTCACCTAATACGGATAAGCGACCTACCTTATCACTCTTTCGAGCCAGCGCCAAAGCAATCCACTCGCGCGCCTCCTCAAGCATAATTCGAAGCCCAATTTCCCAATAGTCAAGTTTTCACGAAATTCCAAAAGGAGAATTATAAATGCTGAGGAGCATCGTTATATCAATAATCATTTTCACAGCTTTTCAAGTCACAGCATTTTCACAAGCGCCTGTGCCGGAAAAATCCGATAGGGCGTCAATTAGCGGGAAAATTACTGAGAAAGCCGACGGGCACCCAATCGCTTATGCCGAAGTTGCAGTGATGAGAGGAAATGACGTTGTAACCGGGACAATCGCAGACGAGTTAGGCAATTACGAAATAAGAAACCTGATCCCGGGACGATACACAATCGTCGCATATATCGTCGGATTCAAGAAATCACAAACAAATACAGACCTCGCGTTAGGCCGTAATGAATTGAATTTCGCTTTGGAAGCGAGCGACATTACGCTTGAAGGGGTTACGGTGACGGCAAATTCACAGAATAAGGCGCACAGGGAGAAACTTGACATCATAACAAACGCTCTGCTCTTCCAGGAGAACACATATCACGCTGCGCCAACAAGCCTCCCCTCCACCATCATTCAGCAAAACATCCCGGGTGCTGTGCAGGCTCCGACCGGCGAAGTCCACATTCGCGGACAACATGCCGAATATTCATACTACGTGGATGGCGTCCCAATTCCCGAGACACAAAGCGAAGGAATGACGGAACTCTTTGATCCGCGTGTCGTCGACCGCATCACATTCCGTGTCGGCGATCTCCCGGCCGAGTACGGAGACGCGCTCGCTGTTATTGACGTGAAAACAAAAATACCTGCTACAAAACTCCATGCAAATGCTTCCGGCTATCTCGGCAGTTTCAACTCGTCAGGACAGTCGCTTTCGTTTAATGCGCACACGGGAAACTTCGCTTACTTTTTCGCCGGCTCAAGGAAAGTCACCGACAGAAGGATTGATACACCGATGCCTGATATTTTTCACGACCACGGTCAGGATTTGTACGGTCTTGGCAAAGTTCAGTACATCTTTTCCCCGAACGATATTCTTGCGCTCGACCTCGACTTCAGTAATTCTAAATTTCAAGTTCCATACGATTCGACGGGTGGGATTACAATGAACGACAATCAGCAACAGAACGGCGGCTTCCAAAATCTTATCTACAGGCATGGTTTTGGAGACGATGCAAATTCGGGTGAACTATTCATTGCAGTAACTCACAGACAGGGGACTTCAACATACACGCCGGGGACAAATGACGTTCCATCATTCTTCTTTTCTGGAGACACGACTACCGCCTATAACATTAAAGAAGATCGAAAATTTAATGTTTACGGAATAAAGTCTGATGTGTCTTTGCCGGTAAAAGACAATTTGTCGTTCAAAGTTGGCGCTTCAAACTACTGGACAAGCGGCAACGAAAACTTTTCTACATTCAATGGCAACATAGTTGGACCCCAGTCAATCGAGGCTCTACAGGGGTACGACTTCGGCAGTTACGTCCAAACAGTTTACCAGCCTCTTCCGATTTTCCAGGTTGACGCAGGAGTCAGATACGATTTGCATTATGCTAAAGGCATCGGAAGCGAATCGCAGGTTTCGCCGAAAGTAAAACTCACCTACATACCCGATTTGTCAACAACAGCTTATGTTTACTACGGACGGCTTTTCGTGCCGGTACTCATCGAGCAGCTGCGACAAATCACCGGCGCCACGGGCACGGTCTCGCAGCCGACGAAAGCCGTCAGGGGGAATTACTTCGAAGCGGGTATTACTCACTCGTTTACAAATTCAATTTCGACAAAACTCGTCGGCTATTACACCGAAGAAAATCCCGGGATGGATGACAACACAATCCCCGGCACGAATCTCCAAACAGCAGTCAATATTCAGGAAATTTTTGTGCGCGGCGCTGAACTTGGAATCGATTACCATCCTGAAGGACCGCTAACCGGTTACTTCAATCTCGCTGTCAGCCACGCGCAAGGTGTGGGAACAACAACCGGAGGTTTCCTGCCCGCCCTTCCGCCGACAACCGCATTCGACCTCGACCATGATCAGAGAATCACATATTCTCTCGGAGTCAACTACGACAAGAGCGGTTACTTCGCAAGCATGGTCGGGAGCTATGGAAGCGGCTTGGCAAACGGCACAGTCAATGGACACGTGAATCCGCATCTCATATTCGACGGCTCACTCGGCAAAACTTTTTATTGGAATAATTTCAGCATAAAGCCGGAACTTTATGTAAATAACATTCTCAACCACCAATATCTGCTGAAAGGTTCGTTCTTCAGCGGCGCGGCTTGGGGAACTCCGAGGAGTTTCATTTTTAAAGTAAGCATTGGGTCAGACAGTTTCCCCGGATAGTAAACTTATGTGGATAATATCGAAATGGCTGGCGGCTGCTAATTCTGTAAGAATAGAGCGAAAGGTAAACGACCACCGCCGTAGGCGGCGGCTTTCTTTTCCGCAGGTCGAAGACTCCGTAAGCGGAGATCCCGTGGACAACCCCCTCTTTTTCTCCCCCTTGACAAGGGGGAGAAGCCCCGTCCCGACTTTGCGGGGAGGACAGTAAGGGTCGATAAACAGACAAAGCCATTTGTACATAAACACCGTCTCCGCACGAGTCCTTTGGGAAAAGACGGTGGGGTTTCTATGTCCAGCTAAAACACAGAGAAGGCGATGTGGAATTACCGCATCGCCTTCTTGTTTTCACTTGAGTATTCGTTTGACAGTTATGTAAAAATTATCTGTCCGCCAGCGGAGACTTCATAAAATTTCCCAACCGGAATAATTGCCTCTACTTGTCCGCAGAAATCATCTTTCGTGAGATGAAACATCTCCACCGTTGCTTTACATGCGTAAAGCTTAGCGCCAGCATCGTGGATCATCTCTATGAATTCTCCGACAGGTGGTATGTCTAACTTCTCCATTTCCTTTTTCATCTTGGAAGTGGCAAATGCCGACATCCCGGGAATTATGCCTAGCAATGATGGAAGATGCATCGCAGGATTGCCAACCGTTGCGACTTTTATTTTGTCCATCTTGTTCTTCAAAACCGCTTCCAACCCAAAGAAAGTGAAGAACAGGTTGGCTTCCATTCCCTCCATCCTTGCCCCATTTGCCATGATCAAACCGGGATAGATTCCTTCAAGCGATCCTTTAGAAACAACAATGGAGACTTTTTTGATCTTTTCTTCAGCCATTTTAAAGTTTCCTTTCCGATAAATAAATTTTTGTTAGAAATTTCAAAGAATAGTTCACACGCAGCCGACCGGTTTACCAAGTCCGGCAATCTTTGCTGCCTTTTTTGCAGGACCCTCAGGAAAAAGAGCGTAAAGATCCTGCACGCCAACTCCACTTGCATTCTTAATGCGCCTTATCGTTGGGATCTGTCCTTTCTCTTTGTAGTCCTGTCTCATAAATCGTATAACTTTCAAATGCTGTTCGGTCAGGGTATTTATCCCTTCTTCCTTTGCCAGCTCTGGCGCCATATCTTCTGTCCAATCATTCGGATTTGCCAAAAAGCCTTCATCATTTACTTCGACGGTTTTTCCCGCCAGATTTTTCATTGCCATGGTTATTCTCCTTTGGTTAATAAGTTACTGCTTGTAATGTGCCCTTGAGTCGTTCCTCCATTGGAGCTCGCCATTTTCCTTACGAACTCCAGCATGAAGACAATCCCCCGCCTCGTTTGCGGGTCTCTGAGTATTTTCAGAAGCTCAAAGAAAGAAACATTCTCTCTTACATCGGCATTCATCTTTTTGAAGAATCCGACAGCATTGTTCGTAAGTGCTAACATTTCTGGTTGAGTTATGGTCTTGACGGTCAAAAGAATGGAAACGACGTTTTCCCTCAACAGGCGCACATCTTCGTGACTGAAGGAAGTAACGACCTGGTCAACTAACTTTCCTGCCTCATGAAGGAAATCGAAGTATCCTCTCTTATCCATCTCATCAAGTTTATGCAGAAGTTCATCGAACACTATCTTCCCAAGCGGCCCTGCATCGCGGAAGAGATCTTGTGCGCTCTCCATCTGATCCAGCATCTTGTTCAAATTCCTGACGTTTCTCAGCAGCTTCTTGAACAGGTGAAGAATGTCTGCCGTGTCAAAGTGATTCCCCACCTCCTCGAGTTCTTCCGACGCTGCCTGGAAAACATCTTTGGCAATCAGTGTGAAATCGTTCTTGAACTCCTGCAACTCGCGTTGACGTGCGCGATATTCCTGCATTTCCTCACTGATAAAATTCAGCTTTTGCTGAATATCCGCCAACTGCTGTTCGATTAACTCTGTGCTCATTGCTGCATCCTCATTTTTCCTGCCATGTTCATTTGGGATTCAACAGGTAATTCCGCGCCTTTCAAAAGGAGATTCCAATAAACTGAGCGGAACGTCATTTTCCCCCAATGATTCATGCGCGTCTCCTGAAGGAGCGAGAACGGGCCGATGCCCGGAAGAGGAAACTTGCCCGGCAGAGGCTCAACATCATAATTGAAATCGATCAGAATCCCCTTCCCAAACCCGGACTCTATGAAGCAGTTGGCATGCCCATCGAATTTGGGTTCAAGTTTCCGTCCTTCAATCTTTCTCAGGAAATTTTCGAAAAGTATCTCGGCTTCGAAGTGCGCAACCGAACCTGCTTTCGATGTAGGCAAGTCGACCGCGTCGCCAATCACAAAAACGTTTTCGTAATTCTTTGACTGGAGCGTTTTGGGATCTGTCGGGACGTAATTCAAATCGTCTCCCATGCCGGAACGTGCAATCAGATCTGAACCCATGTTGGTCGGAATCGTAACCAACAGATCGTAGGAAATCTCTTTCCCGTCCCATGAAACGATTTTATTGTTTCCGCTGTCAACTTTGCCTGTACTAAAATCGGTGGTCAAATTGATATTTTTCTTTTCAAGAAACTGGCCGAGAAACTTTGATGCGATCGGCTTTGTGAATGCACCTGGCAATGGTGTTACATACTCGATCTCAACTTTGTCCCGGATCCCTTGTTCAGTAAACCACCAATCAGCCAGGAATACGAATTCAAGAGGTGCGACCGGACACTTTATCGGCATCTCCACGATGTTTAGCACCATCTTGCCGCCTTTCCAGTATTTCAAAAAGTTGCTCAGCGCCACAGCACCATCAACCGTGTAGAAGTCGAAAATGTTTTGTCTCCATCCGTCACCTGTCAAGCCATCCAGCTCTTCGGGACGGATCTGGGTGCCGGTCGCAATTATCAAGTAATCATAGTTAAGAACTTTCCCGTTGGCAAGTTTGACTTTATTTTCCGCCGGGAGAATTAACTCGATAGGAGAAATGATGACTTCAGTGCCGGACGGAAAGAAGTCGCGCCTCGGTTTGATAACATCGTCTCGCGTATAAATTCCAAAGGGTATGAAGAGAAAGCCTGGCTGATAATAGTGCGTCTCGTTTTGATCCACAATCGTTATTTGCCATTCCTTTTTGTCAAGCGCAGCAGACAATTTGTTGAGCATGATGGTTCCTGCTGTGCCCGCTCCGAGAATCACAAGTTTTTTCATAATTTCCTCATTTACTTTTTTTGTTCTTGATTTGAAAGTGGTTTTATATCTCTTTTATGTCCAAAAACGACTTCCTTTATTGTAGTGCAGTTAAACTCAATTCTGTAGACGGGGCAAGATCTGCAATCTGCCAGCCGGCACTTTGACCCGACATTCTTTTGCGCCCAGCATGGGCCTTCGGCGTCATAGTACACAGGACATTGTCTGCATTCATCATCCAGTCCTCCTTTGAAGCCCCAACAAGGAACTAGAGACATCATTTTCCTAATCCCGTTGATGTTCAGCCCATGCTCCGTAATCATCTTCCTGATGCATCGAAGTCTTTCCACATCATGCAGCGAATACATCCGGTGCCCGCCCTCAGTCTTGTAGGCTATAATCAGCCCCTCCTGCTCGTACATCCTTATCGTCTGAACCGCAATATCAAGCATCTTCGCAACTGTCCCAATTGTCAAGACCGGATCGTAAACTCCCAAGTCTGTCTGCATACTGATCTTTCTTTTGATGTTTTCTACAATATCTGCTACATATAACCTACATTCGCTAATGTAGCATCAACAGTCGTGCCAAACCAAATTGATGGTGCGGTTAGGGCGGAAGCAAGAGAAAGAGAAGCGGTTGTATGACTCTTGGAATGACAATTAGTTAGATATATTCTCCAACCGGCGATCTCCCTCTTTCGGACGATCACTATGACACGAGATATGTAAGCTTCAGAACGTGGCGATTTACCAAATTCGGCTGGTGCGGTTTGTCCCAAGACAAAATATGTAGAGCCCGATTACAAATCTAAAGGCAACAGGCTCGCTGAGACGAGATCCTAGCGCGAAGCTCGCTATAAATTCGGAAAAATCGGGACATCCTGCAACGACATTTTCAGACCTTTTGGGACAACCCAAGTAAAAGCTAACGAACGTTTCTAAGTGCTGGAGTGAGGGGGAAATAGCGTCCGATTGAGAATCGGACTCTACTGATGTTTGGCGCTTGGAAAAACAGTATAAACTCACGACCCATCAAAACAAAAAAAGCGGCATGAAGGTTAGCTCCACGCCGCTTTTTTTGATCTTACTGAATTTTATTTCTACTTGGCAGTCACCTTTGCATTTCGCAACTGCTCAGCTTTTTCAAGCGGAAGAACGAACTTAAGCTCCGGAAGATTTCTAAGGTCCTTCACGCGAGCCGGCGGATAACCTAATTCTTCAAAAGGCATGATTCCCTTTCCTACAGGAGCATGACACTGCTGACACTGTAGAGCTTGACTCTTTCTGATGTAATGGTTCAACATAAGGGTTGCATCCTGTCTCATCCACTTCGCTTCAATGTTGTTCGTAAATGGAATCGTCCAGCCTTTCTCGATGTCCATGTAATGCATGTAGTCGTCCATAATATAGTACTTGAACATTGAACCGTAGAGTTCTTTCATGATCGGCTGCTGAAGCGCCACTTCGACTGATTTTTTTGCGTCGCCCGTTTCATAATAAGTTGGGTAGTCGAATGGAAGGATCATTCCGCCGAAAGGCCCCTGATTGTCCATATCCTCGTACATCTTGGCATTGAATCTCTTGAACGGATAGATCTTCGACTTGCCAAGATCGGCAACAGGTCTCAGCACGCTGTCGTAGTATGCCTTATAGTTGAAGTTCTTGAACGCTGAATCGGGATGAGTGGTGAAGGCATAGTAAGTATGAAGTCCATTCGGATTATCTCCGAGAGCACCTGCCATGAACGTTCCCCAGCCGTTCCACCACTTATAAACGATCGCTGTATCAGGAGCGCCCGAACGAAGCACGTCACGGTAAACGTAAAGTTGCTCCTCATCGCTGAATACCGGATCTGCCCAGTCTCGCAGCACAACGTTTTCTGGCCGCAGGCTTGGGATGTGGCAAGTCTCGCAAGCAATCTTATCGGTGTGAGCATTCAAGAATGCGCGGGTAACGGGATTCTGAATGTGCGGAGAGTCCCCGTGACACTTTGTGCAGCTTACCTTGACGCCGGGTAGATCGTTGTCGATCAGGTCGGTCCCCATATCGCCGCGCGCGATCTTGTGTCCGTGGGCTTCGTGGCAATCGAGACATTGAACACCAGCTCTATAGTGAACATCCTCGATGCCAAATGGCGTACCTCTCTTTGCGCCCGGGTGAAGAAGTCGAGGATTTTTATACCCAAGTTCATGTGCTGCAACATTTCCCGGATAGAGGTCGCCGCCGAAATTATGTTGATGACATCGCAAGCAAGTGTTGTTCGTCGGCTTTGTAACTGACATTGCAGCTTCAAGACTTCTATCCTGATGCCAACGGAGTTTGCCATTCGGATCTTTGACAACATAAAGCTGATTCATGTCGTATGACTGCGAGTGACAAATCAGGCAATCTATAGAATTGAATTCATCATCAGTCGGCTTGTAACCCGGCAGCATAGTTCCGGTAGGCGGACCGTAATTTCCGCCAATATGGCACTGGCCGCATCCATCGCTTCTGGTTTCCCCGTTTTTTGTTTTAACTAAGGCAGCCCATGCCACCCACGTAAAACTTCCCGGTATTCCACAAGCACGGTCGATCTTTCCCAAGGGAATATCTTTAACCGGTCTGCCGTCAAAACCAACAGTGCTGAAACCATGCCACATGTTCAGCCTGAAATGAACGCTCGAAAGAACGTCTTCTTTCAGACTTACCTTGTCATAACTGCCGTGGCTGTTCTTTACCTGGATTGTCGAATGACATTTCAAGCAAGTTTTTGGGCCGTCATATTCTCGAATGCCGGCTTTACGAAAATAGTCAATGTGGTTCAAGCCGATTTTTTGGTATAACGAGGGAAGGTGATTTTCAGCGAGAGTCCGTGCAACCTGTTTATATACAGAGTTTGACAACGCCGACGAATCAATCGTCTGGTAATCAAATTTTGAATTAAGGAGAGATTGCGCTATTTGTTCAAACTGAGCATTACTAACCGGATGTGATGAATAGTCAACTTCACCGGTGCGTACATTGTAAGGGACAATCAGGTTTAGCAGGTTCGACCAATCAAAGTACACGAACAGCGCAAGGACTATTACCAGTCCAGCTATTCGAATTATCCAGCGTTTCTTTTTTGAGGAAGACATTGCGTAACTAACCTCCAATTGAAAGAGTTTTTTTGAATAAGTAATCATCTTTTGTTTTGTTTTGGATTTATTTCTAAGGATTGCTTGTTGCTGATTGAGTTGTCGGCAATATCAGACAAAATAAGTCTTTGATACTCAAGTGGGTGTTCTTTTTTTATTTCTTCTTTTGAGATCTTACCGTGCCACCATATCCAGCTCATTGGAAACTTGTCGGGATCGTAATGCACGTTGTAAAAATGCCAGAGTACAATTGCCGAGATTGCGAGAATTGCCTCATCGCTGTGGGCGATATATGCAATGTCAATCGCAAGATTTGGAAGATGGTTTCCAAAAAAGACTGGGAACCAGAGAACTAATCCGGAAAGCATCATAACCGGCAATCCCCAGAACACAGCAAAGTAATCGAACTTCTCACGGAAATTGAAACGATCATACTGAGGAAGACTGTCCCTCAACCCAAAATAGTAAAGCGACGTCTTCCACCAGTCGACCGCATCTTTCCATGTAGGTATCATGGGCCAAGCCTTAAGGATTTTGAAGTTGTTCTTCTTGAGTAAATAGAGTATGTAGCCTAAATGAATAAGCCCACCAACAATCATAATCACGGCTGCAATCCGGTGAATTGTTCGGGCTACTTCCAACCCGCCGACAAGACGATAGACAAATCCAAGCCATCGGACATCCGGGAACCTCATTGGAAGTCCGGTGACAGCGAGAAGGATAAAACTGCCTAGCAGCATCCAGTGCTGAATTCTCTGGAATAAGTTTAATCTTACAAAGTATTCTTGATTCTCTTTTTGTTTGTTTTCTTTCATGGTGAACCTCAATCCACTAATACTTTTTTTATGAATTTCAAGACTTTCACGATCATGTTCCCAAGCTGGTCTGTCTTTCTATCAAGCCAAACGAACAATCTCTTGATCAAAAAGATCCAGCCAAATTTCCGCTGAACATCAAGCACAATTCCTACCGCAAGCATCATTAAAGTGCCGTCCGTCAAGACATAAAAAAATTTCTCCTCGTATCGAAGGACTGGTTTCTTTTCCACCATAAACTCGAGGTGGTTTGCATTTGACATAGCAAAGTTCATTTTTGCACCCGGATGACAATTGGTCTGTCCGCAAGTCTTTTCAAGATTTGCCGTGTTCACTGTGGAATACGGGTTCTCAGGCGGCAGAACCGAGTGGCTCGTATGACAATTTTCGCAAACCGCAGTCTTGTCATATCCATAATGGATCGCTTTCCAATGGAAACTTCTTTCATACGAGCTAACAGCATTAGGATCGACCTTGTGCTTGACCATCATCTCACGATTGCTGTGACACGAAACGCACAGTGCCATCTTCTCGTCCACCTTCATCACCTTTTTGACAGGCTGCACCACGTGTGCACTTCCTCCGTGACACGTTAGACAAGTCGGTGCGTCCGGATCCTTACCGGTAAGACTTTTTCCGTGAACACTGTGTAAGAAAGTTTCGTAGACGGTTTTGTGATCGTAAGGTTTGCCTTCTTTCGTTGCGTGGCACTCGGAAGCGCAAGTCGTTTTTCCTGCCGCCAAAAGATTGTGAGGATACTCAGTTATTCCGGGATGACACGACTGGCATTGGAGTTTTCCGTGAACGGATGAGAAGAAAATTGTCGAATCAACAGTGAGATTAACTAAAGTCTTAGAGCTATCAACATAAGTGAAATTGTGCATCCCATGACATCTCAAGCAGCGCTGAGTGTTGTCAACGCCAAGTGGAAACTTCTGAGCTTGATAAATGCCGGCAGAAGCACTAACCAAGAGTGTAAGAAAGAAAAATATTAATGTGATTACTTTTTGCATTCCTAGTCCTTCGAGTAAACAAGTTCAGTAAGAAGTACTTTAAGATTTTCACAGTGAGTAACGCTTTTGTAAACAACGCAAGTCCGACAATCCGCAGTCGAACAATCGAATCTAGTGCCGTGGAGCAGCCAACAAGGTGCCGAATCATTCGTATATGCAGGACACTTTAGCCTTTCTTCCATCGGACACTTTCGCATTTCCCAGCAGGGCACCATGGAAACCATTCTTCTGATCGCCTCTAAAGTCATGCCTTTACGTGTGATCAAATCTCGCACGCATCCCAACCAGTAAATGTCATCTTCCGAGAAAAGCCTGTGTTTGCCTGCCGTACGGACGGGCAAGACAATTCCAGCAGCCTCATACTTTCGTACCGTTGACACTGCAACACCTAACCGCTTTGCAACTTCCCCAATCTTCAAGAGTTTCCCCGTTGTCATCGCAACCTCCTATTTATAAAATCTACACCAACAGGAGTAGGTTTTAGGCAAAAAATTTTTGAGCCTTTACTCCAAAAAGAAAAACTGAAGTTACTTGTTCGATGTTCACAGAACTCTACTTGTGGTTCTGAAGATTTCATATCCAGCACCTTTGCTTTGCGAAATGTGTGAGCTCATCTCTAAATTTCGGATGCGCAACACTGATTAACGATTTCACCCTCTCGCTGACTTTCTTGCCGTGCAGATTCACAACGCCATATTCCGTCGCGACGTAATGAACATCTCCGCGGGAGGTCGTAACTCCTGCGCCCTCAGCCAAATGAACTGCGATTCTCGAGACGGTGCTGCCTCTCGCCGTTGAAGGGAGCGCCATGATAGGTTTTCCTCCTTCCGATCTCGCGGCTCCGCGAATAAAGTCAACCTGACCACCAAAGCCGCTGTAGAAATTATATCCGATGGAATCCGCGCAAACCTGCCCCGTCAGATCGATCTGGAGCGCGGAGTTTATCGCGACCATTTTTTTGTTCTGACTGATTATAAATGGATCGTTGACGTACTGCGAAGGATGGAACTCCGCTATCGGATTATTGTGAATGAAATTGAAAAGTTTCCTGCTTCCAAGCACAAAGCTTGCGACTATCTTTCCGGGGTGCAGCGACTTCTTTTCGTTCGTGATGACGCCGCTCTCAACAAGTTTTATCACGCCGTCGGAAAACATTTCGGAGTGAATACCGAGGTCTTTCTTGCCTCCAAGCGACATCAGGACAGCATCCGGAATTTTACCTATGCCCATTTGAAGCGTTGAACCGTTCTCTATCAGGTCGGCGATATTCTGACCGATCTTTTTGTAAACTTCGAGTTCTTCCTCCGATGTGTCCGGCTCAACCTGGGGAAGCTCCATGATCGGGACGTCAGTCTCGACGACTTTGTGAATCTTACTGACGTGAATGAAGCTGTCTCCCAAAGTGCGCGGCATGTTCGGATTGACTTGCGCTATCACAACGCGCGCAACTTCGGTTGCGGCTTTTGTCGTTTCTATTCCAACTCCAAAGCTGCAGAAGCCGTGTTCATCCGGAGGAGACACGTGAATCAGCGCCACGTCTATCTTCATCTCGCCAGAGTAAAAAAGCTGAGGTATCTCCGAAAGGAAAACCGGCACGAAATCCGCTCGTCCTTCGTTGACGGCATTACGTGTGTTCTTTCCGATGAAAAGCGCAGTATGCCTAAAATGCGGCGCCATTTCCGGCCTAGCATACATCGCTTTCCCAAGAGAAAGGATATGAAGGACTTCGCAATTGTGAAGTTCATTTGCGCGTTCCACCATTGCATCGACGAGAACTTCAGGCACCGCGCAGCCGGGATGAATGTAAACGGTGTCTCCCGACTGAATCAGTCTTACCGCTTCATCTGCAGATGCAATTTTGCTTTTATATGTATCTATCCAAGCCATTAACTCAGTAAGCTTTCGATTGATGAAAATTTCTTACCGAAAATTGTAGTGACCATTTCTTGCGTGCAGAAACCATTGAAGCTGCACACGCCCTTTGCAAGACCTTTGTCTTCTCGCAAGGCTTGGACGATTCCTTTCTGCGCGATCTCGATCACGAACGGGAGAATCGAGTTCGTCAGAGCGTACGTAGCTGTTCTCGCAACCGTTCCCGTTATATTTGGAACGCAATAATGAATCACGTCGTGGAGAACATAGGCCGGGTCTTGTAGAGTAGTCGGACGGCTTGTTTCGACGCAGCCTCCCTGATCGATCGAGATGTCAATTATAACCGCGCCGGGCTTCATCGACTTCACCATGTCTTCGGTTACGACATTTGGCGAGCGCTCTCCTCTTATAAAAACTGCGCCGACAAGAACATCGGCATAAGTAACGCTTTTTCTTATATTGACCGGCGTCGCAAGCGCCGTGGAAACTCGCTTCAACAACAAACGATCGACATTTCTCAAACGCCGGAGGTCTGTATCGAGAACAATCACCTGTGCACCAAGTCCAGCTGCTGTCCGCGCAGCCTCCGTCCCGACAACACCTGCACCAATGATTACCACCGCGGCAGGAGCGACCCCCGCTATACCGCCGAGAATTATACCGCGTCCATGATCTCCTGTTTCCAAATAACGTGCGGCGATGAAAACTGAGAGCTGTCCCGCTATCTCACTCATCGAGTGGAAAACCGGACGATCACCATCGTCGCTTTCGATCAGCTCGTAACCAACCGTATTTATTTTTTTCCGAATAATCGCTTCGATAAACTGCGGACGCGCCACTGGAAGATTCAGAAAACTGAAAGTCGTTTGCCCCGACTCCATCATTCCGATTTCGTCCATTGTTGGAGGCTCGACTCCACAGATAAGTTCGCACCGCCGGAAGACTTCGTCCTTCGAATAAACGACCGTGGCACCGGCATTGCGATAGACCTCGTCGCCGAACCGGCTCGACTTCCCCGCTTGCGACTCGACAAAGATCGTGTGTCCAAGCTGCGTCAAAGCAGCGACTGCCGCGGGAGTAAGCGAAACGCGGTTCTCATGTTTCAATAACTCGTTGGGAATGCCAATGTTCATATTTCAACCTCAAAAGTCAAAATTCAAATTGGAATGCTCTGCTCTTTGGCTTTTGCCTTTTGACCTTTGACTTTCAAATAATCATGTATGGCAGCGGCCGACCGCTGGCCATCTTCCATCGCCAGGATCACTGTTGCGCCGCCTCGCGAGAGGTCGCCGCCGGCAAAAACTCCTTCGCGGCTTGTCTGACCGTTCCCGTCGACAACGACGGTCCCACGTTTCGACATATTTAAACCGGGTGTCGTCGCCTGCAAGATAGGATTCGGGCGTTGGCCAACCGCAATTATGACCGTGTCGACATCCATGATAAAATTCGAGTTTGAAATCGGAATAGGTCTCCTGCGGCCGTCGGCATCGGGTTCGCCAAGCTCCATCTTCACACATTCGATAGCTTTAACCCATTTATTTTCTCCGGCAATTATGCGAACAGGATTCGTCAGCACATGGAACTCAATTCCTTCTTGTTCTGCATGATGCACCTCTTCGTCACGGGCGGGCATCTCTTCTTTGCTTCTTCGGTAAATGAGATACGCCTTGTCCGGGCCAAGCCGCATTGCGGTGCGAACGGCATCCATTGCTGTATCGCCGCCGCCTACGACAGCTACCCTTCGTCCAAGTTTCACCGGCGTGTCATATTCAGGGAACCTGTATCCCTTCATGAAATTTACCCTTGTCAGAAACTCGCTTGCCGAATAAACACCGGGGAAATTCTCGCCGGGAATGTTCAGGAAGGTCGGTGTCCCTGCTCCTGTTCCAAGAAAGACAGCTTCAAACCCAAGTTCATCCATCAACTCATCGACAGTTGCAGTCCTGCCAATGATGAAGTTCGGAACAAGTTCGACACCTAATTTCTTGACGTTTTCTATTTCAGCATCGAGAATCGACTTGGGCAATCGGAATTCCGGAATCCCGTACCGCAGCACTCCGCCGGCAGCATGGAGCGCTTCAAAAATGGTGACGTTGTAACCGAGTTTTGCGAGTTCAGCAGCGCACGTCAAGCCCGAAGGTCCCGAGCCGACAATCGCGACTCTTTCTTTACGCTTCTGCTCGACCACGGATCCATTAAACATGTTGTGCAATCGCTCGTAATCAGCAACGAAGCGTTCGATCTTCCCGATAGCAACCGGCAAATGCTTCTTGCCAATTGGACAAACTGCTTCGCACTGACTCTCTTGAGGACAAACTCTGCCGGTGATAGCCGGGAGATAATCTTTCTCTTTTATTTTTTGAGCTGCGCCCAAATAGTCTTTATCAACGACCAGTTTTATAAATGCCGGAATGTCTATACGGACAGGACATCCTTCTATGCAAAGCGGCTCTTTGCAATCTATGCAGCGAAGCGCTTCCTGCAAAACGAGGTCTTCGTTAAAACCCAGAGACACTTCTTCGAAGTTGCGCCGCCGCACTTCGGGGTCCTGCTCCAATGGATTTTGTCTCGGGATCTTTAAACGTTCCGATGGCTTCAGCGTATTAGGCATTGGCTGCCTCCTTCGCGACTGCTTTGCATTCGTGCTCCGAAATTTCTTTTTCGAAATTCTCAAGAGAAAGTTTTTCCAGATCCATGTAGCTCCTGTTTCGCGTCATCAACTCATCAAAGTCAACCAGATGTCCCTCGAATTCCGGGCCGTCCACACAAGCAAACTTTGTTTCCGAACCTATTGTGACTCTGCATGCGCCGCACATTCCTGTTCCATCCATCATGATCGGATTCAAACTCACATACGTCTTAATTCCGATCGGCTTTGTGAAATCCGAAACAGCTTTCATCATTATAATAGGACCGATTGCATAAACCGACTTCACGCTCGGATCCTTTTTCAGATATTGGTCGAGTGCATTGGTGACAAGCCCTTTCATCCCGTAGGAGCCGTCGTCTGTGGTTACAAAAAATTCATCGGAAATTTCTCTCAACTCATTTTCAAGTATGACAAGGTCTTTTGACCTCGCGCCGACAATCGTTATCAGTTTGTTTCCCGCGTTCTTCAACGCTTTTGCGATCGGATAAACTTCCGCCGTTCCCACGCCGCCGCCTATGCAGACTACCGTTCCGTAATTATGGATCGGAGTCGGATTGCCTAACGGTCCCGCGACATCAAGAAGAAACCCGCCCGCATTTTGCATGCTCAGAAGTTTCGTGGTCTTGCCAATAGTCTGGGCAATAATAGTAATGGTGCCATTCTTCGCATCAGAATCGACAATCGTAAGTGGAATTCGTTCTCCATGGTCGTTCACTCGGATAATCACGAAGTTCCCCGCTTTGTGCTTTCGGGCAACGAAGGGAGCCTTGATGAGGAATTTTGTAATTCCACGTGCGAGTACTTCCTTGTTGAGTATCTCAAACATCATTCGATCCTTTCATCCTTCTTCTATATGAGTATTTGTTCTCTGTGTTTCGCGAATCGCATCGACGGTACAGACTGCCGCAACATCTCGCAAAAGACTGATTTCTAATTCGTTCTGCGGCTGGCGGACGAGGAAATAGTAGTAGGCGTATTCTGAAAAATCGAAGAAGTCAGGAGCCATGCTCTTACACACGCCGCATCCGTTGCAGTCTTCCGTGACGTAGAATCGCACTTCAGCGATTTGACTCACATTCGGTTGATCTCGCATCGGACTTCTCCTTTTCTTCAAATCTTGTTGGTCTTCAAAATTCCAAGCATCCGAAGTTTTCTGAGTTTTTCGGTAGAAACTTCGCTGCAGGTCGGATGCTTTTGGCATCCGGGCAATGAATTAAGGGCAACGGACGTGCCGAAGTTAATCAGGAAAAATCTGCTATCTGAAAGTGCAAGTTTAGGCCCTCAGGTCATTTTTCCGCAAAGCAAAGAGGCAACTTTCCGTGATATTTGCGAAGAAATCAGTGAACGAAGGCAGGTTCCCTACAATTCTCGATGGACTGTTGGCACTCTTGGTTAGAGAGTGCTTGATTTTTAGAGTCCCCGAAACTAAATTAGCAATCGCACAGACTAAGTGCTAAAAGAGAATCAAATCCTTAATGAGTATTAAATAAAAAGGAGGATTAACAAATGAAGATTAAGCCGTTGGCAGATCGTGTTGTTGTCAAGCCGTTGCCGGCAGACGACAAAACCAAAGGCGGACTTTTCGTTCCGGACACGGCAAAGGAACGTCCGCAGCAAGGCGAAATTGTCGCCGTTGGACCCGGAAGAGTCACGGACGATGGAAAGAAGATTCCGATCGATGTGAAGGTCGGAGACAAAATTTTATACGGAAAGTATTCGGGCACCGAAGTTAACTACGACGGTGAAGAGTACCTCATCATGCGCGAAAGCGACATCTTTGCAATTATCTAAATGAAAGGAGTTTGAAATAATGGCAGCAAAAATTATCCAATTCGGTTTTGATGCTCGTTCAGCTTTGAAGCGCGGCGTCGACACGCTGGCGGACGCAGTAAAAGTTACGCTCGGACCTCGAGGTCGTAACGTAGTTATCGACAAGAAGTTCGGCGCACCGACAGTAACAAAAGACGGTGTAACCGTTGCAAAAGAAATTGAGCTGGAAGACACAATAGAAAACATGGGCGCGCAGATGGTGCGCGAAGTTGCATCGAAGACCTCAGATGTCGCCGGTGATGGTACAACCACCGCAACCGTGTTGGCACAGGCAATCTATCGCGAAGGGCTGAAGAACGTTACGGCTGGCGCGAACCCGATGGACTTGAAGCGTGGTATCGACCTCGCAGTTGAGAAAATCATCGTCGGTCTTAAGGAATTGAGCCGCGAAGTAACCGACAAGAAAGAAATCGCACAGGTCGGAACAATCTCGGCAAACAACGACAGCGAAATCGGCGAACTGATCGCTAACGCAATGGACAAAGTCGGCAAAGACGGCGTCATCACAGTCGAAGAGGCAAAAGGGACCGAGACGACAATGGAAGTCGTCGAGGGAATGCAGTTCGACCGCGGTTATCTTTCGCCTTACTTCGTTACCGACACCGAGTCGATGGAAGCAGACATGGAGGATCCTTACATCCTCATCCATGACAAGAAGATCTCTTCGATGAAGGATCTTCTCCCAATTCTCGAAAAAGTCGCACAGAGCGGACACTCCATCGTAATCATAGCGGAAGACCTTGAAGGCGAGGCGCTTGCAACTCTCGTCGTCAACAAAATTCGTGGCACACTGAAATGCGTGGCAATCAAAGCGCCAGGATTCGGCGACAGAAGAAAAGCAATGTTGGAAGATATCGCAGTGCTTACAGGCGGCCAGGTTATTTCCGAGGAGAAAGGCTTCAAACTTGAGAACACCCAGTTGTCTTTCCTCGGCACCGCAAAGAAAGTCAACGTTGACAAGGACAACACAACAATCGTCGAAGGCGCAGGTTCAAAAGAGGACATCAAGCGCCGCATCAACGAGCTAAAAGCTCAGATCGACAAGACGACCTCCGATTACGATCGTGAGAAACTCCAGGAGAGACTTGCGAAACTTTCCGGCGGTGTTGCAGTGCTGAAAATCGGTGCTACAACCGAAGTCGAAATGAAGGAAAAGAAAGCCCGCGTTGAAGATGCTCTCCATGCAACTCGCGCAGCTGTCGAGGAAGGAATCGTCCCCGGCGGTGGCGTTGCGCTGATAAGAGCGATTTCGAAACTCGACTCCGTCAAGACCGAAAATGAAGACCAGAAGATCGGCGTCGAAATCATAAAGAAGGCTCTTGAAGAGCCGTTGAGATGGATCGTCAACAACGCAGGACTGGAAGGTTCGGTCGTTTTGCAGAAAGTTAGAGAAGGAAAAGATGATTTCGGCTTCAACGCTCAAAGTGAGAAGTACGAAAACCTCATCAAGGCCGGTGTCATCGATCCAACAAAGGTAACTCGAACCGCGTTACAGAATGCGGCGAGCGTCGCAAGCCTGCTTCTCACAACCGAAGCGGTTGTTTGCGATAAGCCGGAAAAAGACAAACCGGCAATGCCAAGTCCTCCAATGGGCGACATGTACTGATTCAGTCAGACAAATAAATCCGTGTATACGAAAAAGTCCCCCGATTTTATCGGGGGACTTTTTAATTGCTAAATCCCTATCAATGCTTTCAGATTTTTCTCCCGCTCAACATTATTGAATTTGGAGTGCGGGATGCCGCTGCCGCTTACGGCATGCCGAAGGCGGCAAAGGCGGCATTTGATTAATGTTCTTTGAACCAGTCATAATTATATTCCTTTCTTTGCAATGTTGTAGT
This sequence comes from Bacteroidota bacterium, assembly GCA_023381615.1. GTDB lineage: Bacteria > Bacteroidota > Ignavibacteria > Kryptoniales > JAKASW01 > JAKASW01. The sequence goes on along the minus strand of JAMCQL010000014.1, from coordinate 19,390 downwards.
TTGCTTTCAGATTTTTCTTTGAGTAATGTTCTTTCCCGAGTTTCCCATTTAGTGCGGTTTTTTATCGAGGGTGATGTTAAGGGAATTGCCTGATATTTCATCATTTAGAGTAATTGTCCATTTGTCCTTGAGTTCGCTTACGATATGGTTAATGGATGTTCCTTTTTCTTTCTCGATGACGCGTGTCATGCAAAGTGCGACAAAGACAATCAGGAGATGATATTTAATCGGTCTCTCCATACGGTGGTAGATTGGTCGTTCTCCCAGATCAGATTTTGCTATTCTGAATGATTGCTCGATTTTCCACAGATCTCTGTAGCGAGCAATCAAAACATCCGGTGGCACGTCGGTAATGTTGGTTCTGTATCCCTTTATTCCTTCGAGCAACCTGTGTTTCTCGATAAGTTTCTCATCAAGAGCAAAGTCCCTCTCTCCGCTGCTTGCTAAAAACTTAGATCGCTTCAACACCCTCGAAGGGTGCTTCAGGTAGTACTCTGCTTTCGCAATCGCTTTATCATTATCTGCTTTGTCTTTCTTTGCTCTCGCCGCGGAATATTCATAGAGTACAGTGTCAGATTTAATGATCCTCTTATCTGTCTTCTCAAGTTGATTTGCAATGCGCCTCGCCTCCTCAGGGTTCATGTTGCCTATCCGCGCACCAACTATGTAATCAAGGCGGTTCTTCTGAAGCTCTTCCAAATTCTTTTCAGAAAGCATCCCAGCATCGGCAACGATGGTACACTTCTCTATCTGGTACCGCTCTTTCAGAGCCATGATGACCGGAATAATTGTTTTTCCTTCAAACGTATTCCCGGCGAACATGTCGTAGTAAATGGGGAACCCCGTTCTATCGACAACCAAGCCGATGAGAATTTGCGGCTGATTGATTTTATTGTCCTTGGAAAACCCATTCCGTCTTAACTCGTCTTCGCTAAAACTCTCAAAGTACAACGTCGTGACATCATAAAAGATAAGGGTGAAATCAAATTGCAAATGCTCCCTCGCATATTCTATGGCGACCCGGACTGCTTCATCCTTCAGATCCACCAATTCATCAAGATGCCTAAAGACTGTTGTCTTTTTATAGTCGATGTCAAAATATTTCTTCAATAGCAAGACTGACCTTGCTTTAGAAGATGGCTCCAATACTCGAACAATGGCGAAATCTTTGAGGACAGCGCTTCTCAGTTGCCTAAAGCCGATCTTCTCATATACCTCACCCAGATAAGAGTATGCTTCCGAAAGCGTGCTCTTGGCAACAGTAATCCCTCTTTTAAATAAGATTTCTTCCGAATGTGGGTCGAAGTTCAGTTCTACTTGCCGAGAATGCGAACGAATATATTCTTCCCCCATCCTCACTAATTCCACGACCTTCTCTGTCTCGCGAGCTGAACCAATATGCTTTGTCACATGAAACCGTTTCCCAACGTACCATCCTACCTGTACGGCTGTACTTCCAGAAGCCGTCTTCACTTTCCGTATTCTCTCGTAGTGCGGTTTCACATCCTGGTTTACCCAAAATTTACCTCCATTTCAAGGCTTTTCAACATTCCCTCAACAACGTGGGAAACTCAGGAACCCTCGACGAGTTTACCCATTTTGATTACGATCGACAGGACCTCGTGGAAATCGACATAGGATCTAACTCAAGTTGTAAGATAAGCCTACTAAGATCATCACGAATCAACCACCCCTTTATCCCCTCCTTGTCAAGGAGGGGACTAAGGGGAGGTCAAGACCAAATTCTCAAATCTCATGGCATTTTGGGTAAACTCGTCGTAACCCTCGATACAGTAAGAGGAATGTTCTCAGCAGCCGTGAGTTTTTCCCAATATATTAGCAAGATTCCAATCCTTTCAAAGGTCTGGAACGATGCTGATATTAAAAGTGGGTCCACTTACCACTTAAAAACTCCTATAACAAAAGGTGCACGACCTTTCGTTCTAACTCACGTGATTACATCTGCCAAATTGGAAGATATGAAACAGTTACCGCAGCTCAATATCGCACTCGCGCCCGAACAGTCGAGACTTGGTCGGGAACATCTGTTAAATCGCAATCGCTGTAACCTTTTTATTCACGGACACGGCTGTGCGGACGAGTCAACCTTTTGACGTATGGGTAGCTTTCGAAATACAAGAACCTATGTCAGGCTCGAACGGAAAAGTTTTGGCATTCCCGAAGCCTGCTTCTCGGACTCTGCAATCGAGATTGTCTCAACTCAAAAGGAACAGGAACTTCGCTAATTCTCCAACCAACGCGGCAGGCGAATCGATCCGATATTTTGCCGCGGTCGTTCGCCGCAGTCTTCCCACAAACACGCTTATACCACCAAGCGCATTCACTTTCTCGAAACCGAACTCGTCCGTCAAGTCATCTCCAAAGAAGATCGGCTTTCCACGCTTTCCAATTTTTCTCAAAATTAATTCTAAGGCTTTCCCCTTGTTCCAATCAACAGGCGCCTTTACTTCCACTACTTTTTTCCCGCGCAGAAGCTTGACCTTCCCTTCCTTGAGCGGCTGGCGAACGAGCGCATCGAGATCGAACAACAGTTTTTGCACAAGGTGCGGTTTAACCGTTCGGTAGTGAACAGACACGGAGTATTTTTTCGACTCGATGAGTGCTCCATACGGTCTCAGCACACGCTCGATTTGTCTTGAAAGAGATGTAATGTATCCGACCGACTTTGCGGAATTTGGTTCAACAAATTTCAGTCCCGGCCCTTTGATTTCCACTCCGTGATTTCCAGAGTAGAAAACTCCTCTCACTCCGACAAACTTTTTAAGCTCATCTAATTTCCTTCCGCTTATAATTCCGACCGGATAATTTTCCGAAAGTTCTTCAAGTACGAACTTGGTAATTCTCTTGAATTCTACTTTGTCCGGTGTTTCCACGATGCTTGTCAAAGTCCCGTCGAAATCAAAAAAGAAAATGGGATTCTTACCCGCCCTTTTCAGAAGTAATTCGCTGCTGAACCTTGCAGGAGAAGAAGTCAATTTACAGGTAGACTATATCTTTATCTTGGAACAATGAAAGCGAGAGGAGAAGATAGTCCCGAAGGTGGCGCGTTATCAAGAAATTTTGCCGGATGTGTTCGCGGCCGTTCTTGCCAAGCTCGCGTGCAAAGTTAGGTTCGTTGATTAGCTGTTTAATCCAGTATGCTGTTCCTTCGATGCTGTGCGTCAAGATCCCGTTGTATTTATGTTTGATCTGAAGCGGTATCCCCCCGACCGCGGATGCAATGACAGGTCTGGATTTCCACAAAGCTTCTGCGACAGTTAAACCAAATCCTTCTTTCAGAGACTTCTGCAAAACGACCGTCGATCCTCTTTGAAGTGCATTTATTTCCAGATCGCTTGATGGCGGAAGAAGAAGAACAAATATATCCTTGTCGCCTTCCGCAGCCTCCCGGACTTCATTCAAAACTTTCTCGCCTTCCGGATCGTCCGTCGCGCCGCCCCCTGCAAGAACAAGCTGACAATCGATATATCGCTTCACTAATTTGTAAGCTTTGACGACACCGACAGGATCCTTCAAATAATCGAAACGGGAAATCTGTGTGATAACCGGACGCTTTCTGTCGATCTGAAATCTTTCGAAGATGCTGTCGATGTAAGCATCATCGAGGTCTCGGTTCTTGTCGCTGAGCGGATCAATGGACGGCGAGATAAGGAATTGCCGCGTGCTTAATGGACGACTGAACGCCGGCGCAGAAAAGATTGCTCCGTCAAATTGTTCGATGAAGTCTTTCAAAAACAGCCAGACATTTTCTCTGGGCTCCGAGAAATCTATGTGGCAGCGCCATACCCATTTGTTGTTTAAATGCGCTCTTTCTTCAACCAAGCCTATCGGCTGAGGATCGTGTATGAAGACGACGCTGCTGTCGAAGTTCATCGAGCGCGCGTTGTCTCTGTCAACTTCCAGGAAGTGCGCCCAATCATCGTCCGTGAAATTCTCAGCGACGCCGTGAAGCGCGTTGTGCATCTTCTTCGTAATTGAGAAGAATCTTTCGCCGCCTTTTATCACATCCCACTTGGTTTTCACGCCGAGTTCGTTCATCATTGGAACAAGGCGAGTCAGAATCTCGGCGACGCCTCCGCCAACTGCGGTTGAATTCACGTGCTGAATCGTCAGCGAGCTGGCTCTTTCACCAACTGCGAACAACTCCTCGATAACCGAATTGCCGACGATCTCAGTGTAATCTTTAACTTGCGCCATTGGAAACTATCTCTAAAAGTTTTTCTCTCAGCCCTTCGAGAGTAAATGTGTATGGATCGAGACGCGAAATTTGTTCCGCCTCTTTTTCTTTTCCAGCTGAACGAAGCCAAATTGAAAAATCGTTATCCCCCTTCTCTAAACGAAGTTTCGCCTCGAACATGTGAAAATAGATCGAATGTACGCTCACGGTTTTCAAGCAATCCCTGAATTCCTGCACGTTGGCGGCAACCTTATTTGTAGGCACGACAAATATGTGTGAGCTCATGAAGTGAAACTCCTCGCCATCAGGACATCTACGGCTTACGCTGTGCTCAGCATTTTTTAGGTGATCTTCCAACAATTCGATAAAACGCCGCCTCAGGTCTGAAAGCTTCCCGAACTGCATCACATCAATGCTTGCCAACTTCTCACCGGCAATTTCATCGTTCAGCATGTTTGTCACCCAGTAAGCGAAATCGTTCGGCGGCTCGGGCGAAAGGAAATGATGCTGCTGGAGAAACCTGTGAGTGTGGTGGTAAATCGAAGAAAGCGGTACGGCTTTAATGCCGTCCGTCAGTTCCGGCAAAGTCGCCGCCTTCCGGCCAAGCAGCTCAGTGAGAATCAATCTCGATTTAAATTCAAATGGAGTGATTCCCAATTCAATCTGCCTCTTTGTTCATATATACCGTGCGAATCGGGAACGGTATTGAGATGTTTTCTTTGTCGTATCTTTCTTTCAGCCTTTTTATGAATTCGTGCTTGATTAAGTACTGGTCGACAAAAGTAGCGACGCGCAGGTTCACCGAAAAATAAATAGCCGACTCTCCGAATCTGCTGAATCGAATTGAAGGTTCATAATCTCGCATTGCGCCCGGGACGGTCTTCTGGATTTCAGTCGCCACTTCCACAGTTACGCGCTCCACCTTCTGAAGATCGCTTCGGTAGTCAACGCCAACTTCCAAGCCGATCCCCACATCAGGCATTGGGAGCTGATAATTTGTAATAATTAGGTTTGCAAGATTCGCATTGGGAATGATGACGTGATTGCCGGCAAGAGAACGTATCGCCGTTGCTCTCCAATTCAAGTCCTCGACATAGCCCTCTTCGCCCGAACTTACTTTCACATAATCCCCGACCTGAATTTGCTTCGCAGCGAGGATCTGAAGTCCTGAAAAAAAGTTGGAAAGCGTCCCCTGCAGTCCTAATCCGATTGCGAGACCGCCGACACCAAGCGCAGTAAGAAGAGGCACAATGGAAATGCGCAGATCGTCGAGAATGATTAGGATACCGATAGAATACACGGTTATCCTGACAATATTCTTCAACAGACTCGTAGCGGAGGAAAGTCCTGTAATAACCGTCTTGTAATATTCGATCATCTCAGTCCCGATGTTAGAAGCGACAACGGTGACGGAGAAAATCACGAAAACACCAAGCGCTTTCGAAGAGATGTCGGCTGCATAACGCGGAAGGCCCTGAGTTTCTATTAGGACATAAAGGCCGAGCGCCAGCGCCCAGAAGACGACCGACCTCCGAAGAACCTCGACCACTATGTCATCGAAGCGCCACTTGGTACGCTTGGTCAATTTCAGAAAGTAGGCAAGGACGACATTTCTCAGAAAAATCCCGACGAGCAGCGACGCTAGAATAATCGCCGCCGGAATAATCAGCTGTTCAATTGTCAACAACTTCAGCATCATACTCGACAAACTCGAAATTAAAAATTTCGCTCAATATTTTTGCAGCCCACCTGTAAACGTTCTGCTGTCTAACCGCTTCTCTCATTTTCGTCATTCTTCTCTGCTGTTCTTCCGGAGTCATTTCAATCGCCTTCTTTATCGCATCTGCAAGTCCGTCTATGTAATACGGATTGACAATCTCTGCATCGGTAAGCTCGCGCGCCGCGCCGGTAAACTCACTTAGCACAAGCGCTCCACGCAAATCGTTTCTCGCGGCGACAAATTCCTTCGCGACCAAATTCATTCCGTCATGCAGCGAGGTAACCATGGAGACATTTGCTATTCCGTTCCACGCAGTAACCGCTTCTTTGGAATGGTTCGCACGCGCAAAAATTATCGGCTTCCAACCACGCGACTGATGTTTTTCGTTGATGCTTACCATCAAATTGTTGAGTGAGTCGTTCAGTTCCCTGTATTCGGGAATCTGCATTCGACTGAGGGCACCGAGCTGTACAAAAACAAACCTGCCGATATATTCCGGATTCTTTTCGAGAAACTTGTCCACCGCCCGGAACCGTTCCATTATTCCCTTTGTATAGTCGATTCGGTCTACACCGACGGCAACTACTTTATCCTTCAGCCTGTACTTCCTGATCAATTCTTGCCGGAGACTTTCAATCTGCTGGCTGTCCGAAAGCCGAGAGACTTGCTCGAAATCGATCCCAATCGGGAAAGAACGAACAAGCGTCGTCCTGCCGCCCTTATTGACTTTGGCGACGTCATTTTCGACACGCGCTTCAAGAAAACGATTGACAGTGTCGAGAAAATTCATGAGATGATGTTGTACCTGGAAAGCGAGAAGATCATTGTACAACAGACTTTCAAGCAGCTCCTCTTTGAACGGCAAAATGCGGACGACATCGCTGTTCGGCCAAGGAATATGCCAGAACTGCGCGGTAATTACGTTGCGCACTTTTTCTTTGAGAATTTTTGCGAGGTTCGCGAAATGGTAATCTTGGATAAATACGAATGCCGGACGATCCTTTACTATTTCAGCAATCGCGTCGGCGAATTTCTCCTGAACGGATTTGTAAATCTGGTAATCAGCTTCTTCGAACTTCGGTCTGATGTAAGCAACATGGCACAGAGGCCATAATCCACCGTTCGAAAAATTGTAGTAGAACCCGGTCTCCTCTTCTTTGGTGATGAAGACGCGCTTCAACGTGAACTTCGGATTTTCCGGCGGGCATCCGATCTCACTTGCTTCGTTGACGACCAAATTATCCGCCTCACCCGAAGCTTGTGCCACCCAGTAACCCCCGCTCGCTTCCATGATCGGTTCAAGAGCCGTCACGAGTCCGCCCGGTGGGACGTAGTATTTTATCTCGTCGCCGTCAAATACGTGTACATACGGCTCGCGGTTCGACACGACGATAAGGAGCCTGTCTCCGAGTTTCGATTTTATTAGTTCAGAAAGCCTTTCTCGAGTCCACATAATATTCAATATAAAACTTCGGTTGATAAAACCAAGTCCACTCAAAATTCAGTAGTGGGCTATTTTCATTTTAGTAACAAAAAAAAACAAGCAAAACTTGGGCTTTTTCGGCCAGAGGCTTGCGCCATAGACGCATCCGCCTCTGGCGGAGAAGAGCCTTAGGCTCAAAGGGGTAGTTGACTTAAAATTAAATACCCCCACAAAACATCCGATAAAACTGGCGTGATAAATGCACTTGAGAAGTGCCTATAAACACGTATATATTTATACGTAAAATCGCTCACTCTTTTCCGTGTTCATAATTGCCGAAACTAATACTCTTCTGATTGCGTCAATATATACTAAAGAGATACTAAAAGGAGGTTATCATGGGACACACCATGGATTACTTTTCCAGTGGGACGGAATACTCTTCCGCTAAGAAAGAGCGAAAGAGTCTCACGATTCCTAAGAACCTCGCAAAACAAGCGAGTGTCGTCATAAAACAATCAAACATCTCCTCGCTGAGTGAGCTTGTAACGATCGCTCTTTCTGAATATCTCAGCAAGATTGAGAAGGAAAGAATTATGAAAGAACTTGCCGAAGCATACGAGGCTAATTATGAGTTTGATCTCAAAATGAACGAAGAATGGAAATTTGTTGATGTTAAGTAAACTACTATCATCAACCAAAGGTGTTCCAAAGAAATCCCCCGTCTTTGTGTATTTAAATAAAGGTGAGGGCGGATTGAGCGAGGATAGCCTTGTACATTGTGGACAAATTAGGGCAGTTGATAAAGCAGCGCGACTAATTAATAAGTTGGGGCAGCTTTCAAAAAAGAGAATGGATGAAATCGATAACGCTCTAATGTTATCACTTGGTCTTAACTGAATATTAGATCAAGAATAGTTCCCGCCTAAAGCGATTCCAAAATTCAAAATAGCCCACCACGCAAATGGCGCTCCATTTTCACCACGAGAGACGCGTGGTGAACTCAAATAGGAGTGCGCCATGATGCAAGGCATCAATTCTAATATAGAATTCGCTATAAGGCAGAGAAACACACGAATGTAGAGAGAGTTCATTCGTCTGCCGCAACGACTGGTAATGTGGAAAAATAGTGGAGATGCGGGGAGTCGAACCCCGGTCCGAAGATAGGACTCAATGAGCCTCTACGTGCATAGCTTCGACTAAAAATTTCACTGAGCACTACACGCGAAGCGGAGTTGTGATCAGCTATCTCAGCTGTAGTTTCCGTTAGCCCGCCGAGAACTGACAAACGGAAAGCCTGCCTAAGCGACGCCCAGTTCAGTGCCGACAGACAGGACCTCTGAGTGGACGGGTTACCTTTTTTTAATTAGGCAGCCAATGCGTAGTTGTAGTTCGCATTTAGAGTTTTACCGATTTTTTAACGCGGCACCGGCAACCGCGGCACGCAGCTCAAAGTTTCCCAAATCCCCGTCGATTCCAATGTCATCCCCAAAATAGTAATAGAAAATCCGACGGAAAATGGTTTTCAAATTTTTAAAGAACAAACAAATCGGATATTCTCTTCACCAGATCTGCCGAATAATCTAAACTCTTTTGCGCAACCGCTTGTTCCAATTCGGCAGCCAAAACAGAAACCTCGGAATAACCGAAGGACTTTGCAGTCCCTCTTATTTGATGCGAGATTCTGCCAATGGTATCCCAGTTTGCATCTCTTACCGCGGCTTGCAGAGTTTTGATCTTCTCTGCTAAATCTGCCGCGAACAGAGTTCTGAGATTCTCAAAGCTGTCGTCTCTGTTCAAGAATTATGTATTTCCAAAATTTGATTCGCGAAAGTCCTTGGCTCAATCGGCTTCGGCAGATAGCCATCGAAACCAGCCGCTTCAAATTTCTCTCTGTCTCCTCGCATCGTGTACGCCGTCAGCGCGATGACAGTGATGTTTTTCGTCGCCGCGTTCGCACGGATGCGCTTCAACACTTCAACGCCATCCATCTCGGGAAGCTGTATGTCCAGAAGAATGACGTCCGGTGTCTGCTCTGCAAGAAAGTCAAAAGCCTGCCGTCCGGATTCGGCTTCGTAAACATTGTAGCCGCCCTTTTTGAGCAGGTAAACAGCAAGCTGACGGTTAATCGCATTGTCGTCAACAACAAGTATGTTGCGCATTGAATTCTCTTATCAAAATATACGATTGTCGGCATGCAAAGGCAACCGAAACCAAAGCGAAAACCTGTAATTGCTGAGCCGTCAATTCGAACTATTGATTTAGATTCAGATTATCGCAATTTCCCTTCAGGTATAAATTCAAGTACTCGTCGTAGATCCTAAGCAGCAGTAAATAACTGGCGCGGTTGTATACAGCGCCGTGCGCTCCCGGCGGGAATATCCGGAGGTCGACATCTTTACCGGCATTCGTCAGCGCAGTCAGAAGCTGCATCGTGTTAATCGGGTGGACGTTGTCGTCCATGTCGGAATGCACGATCAGCAATTTGCCTTTAAGACTGTCGGCGTAGGTCATCGCATCGCTTTTGATGTAACCCGCCTCATTGTCGGAAAGCAATCCCATGTAGCGCTCGGTATAAATGTCGTCATAGAGCCGCCAATCTGTTACGGGCGAGTTCGCAATTCCAACTTTAAACACTCCGGGATGAGTAAGCATTGTGAAGACTGTGCTGTAGCCGCCGTAGCTCGTTCCCATTATCGCCATCTTGCTCGCGTCAACATAAGGAAGCGTCGCCAGGTAATGAGCCGTCTCTACAAAGTCGTGACTTTCCCAGTAACCTAGATTCTTGTAAACAACTTTTTCGAACGCGCTTCCGTAGTTTGCATTGCCGCGATTGTTGACATCGACGATAATGTATCCCTGCTGAGCCAAATACTGGTCCCATCCCGAAAAATCAAACGAGTTATAAACCGAATGGGATTCAGGTCCACCATAGATCGCAAGAATAACAGGATATTTCTTCGTTGAATCAAAATCAAAGGGCTTGATCATCGAGCAATCGAGCTTCACGGAATCGGAGGTTGTGAAGCTGAAGAGTTCACGCGGAGAATATTCGTGAGTCGCTAAAAATTTTGTGACCGACGCGTTCTCTTCAAGCTTCTTAATCATCTTGCCGCCGGTATTCCAAAGTTCAACCTGTCTCGGCTGATCAACGCTCGAGTACATATCGATGTAGTACTTACAATTCGGCGACATGTTGAATTGATGATAGCCCGGTGCTTTTGACAAACGCTCTTCGTGTTTGCCGTCGAATCTGATAGAGTAAAGCTGCACCTCAAGGGGGGAGGCTTCGGCAGATGTGTAATAGATCGTTTTCTTTTCCGGATTAATCCCCATGACTTTTATTACATCCCAATTCCCGTTTGTAACCCGATTCATAAGCTTGCCATCATAATTGTAACGGTAGATCTGATAATAGCCGCTTCGATCGGAAACCCAGAAAAATTCATGAACTTTTTGCGGGAAGAACATCATATCGTTTACGCCGGTGTAGAAGTTGAAGATCGCAACCCATGTGTCATTTTTCTCTTCCATCACCAGGCGGCGATCGCCGTTTGTGACATTGAAGAAATAAAGCTTCATATCGTCTTGCGCGCGGTTTAGCACGATCATGGCAAGCGTATTCGGCTCGCTTGTCCAGTAAATTCGGGGGACGTAGTAATCATCCCGCCTTAGCGGGATATCGAGCCAGATATTTTTGTGCGTCTTGACGTCGAGCACTCCGATCCTGACCTTCGGATTAGGATCGCCGACCTGCGGAATCGGAATTTTTTCCCACTTGTTGTGAAGTCCTTCGTAGTTGGTGATCTGAATTTTCGGAACTGCGCTTTCGTCGAACTGCCAGTAGGCGATGTATTTGCTGTCCGGCGACCAGTTCCATGCCTGCGCTTGCCCGAACTCTTCCTCATAAACCCAATCGTAGTGACCGTTAAAAATATTTTCGGTCGCATCATTCGTCAGTTGAGCCTCGCTCTTTGTCGCAAAATCATATACATACATATTCCCTTCTCTCTCGTAGCCGACCATTGAGCCATCCGGCGAAAGCTCCGCTGTCCTAGCATTCTTCGCCGCAACTTTCAAACTCTTGTCTGCTAAAGAATAAACGTAGTAGTCGGAAATTCCGGATCTGCGGTAAATTTTTCTGAAGTTTGTCTCAAACAGGATATGCTTGGAATCATGCGCCCACTGGAATGATCGATACTCGAACGGCTTGCTCGTGTCCGGAAAAGTGAAACCCGCCGCGTCAAATATCAGTTCGTCTTTTCCTGTTTTCGGATCGAACGAGCGAATCTCTTCGCGCTTGGTAGAATCTTTGGTCGTGATGTAAGAGTAGCGGTTTCCGTTATCGATCCAATTCAAACTTCTCGGGCCGGATTTGCCTGATAATATTGCGGTAGCCCGCATGGCTTCCTGAATATTTTTGTAACCGGTCTTTTCCTGTCCAAAGGATCCTTCGGACGCATTGAGAAAGCCCGGGATAAGGAGTGCGGCGATCAGAACTAATAATGCGCTTCTGGTTTTCGTATGGGTCTTCATATCCTCTTGCCTCGTTTCGTAAATGATTTTTGACTTCTGCGTTTGGAGAAGATGTGCTTAACTCGGTTGGATTCTACCATAACGTAATTAATTCCCAGATTTGTCATTAGAACTCTTGTCCCGACAAGGTCGGGACTCCTTCGGAGGAAACAAAAGATAGCACACTGATGACGCAGATTTCCACAGATAGGATCAAATGGAATAAATCAATCCGTGTGCCGCTCAATTGTTTTATACGGGTATGTGGCATGTCGCCAAAGTCGCTCAAAAATCTGCGTTGTCCATGTAAGCCGTGCTTGCGCATCGAAGTGCGCTTCCGCACGCAGGCATGTGCCATTGTTTCCGATGGCAATTCTGGGTTAATTGACATTTAAGAACGCAAAAAGTTACAGGATTCTACCCCAATACTCAAGAAAAAATCGACAAGAATATCATTTGAATTTTCGGGCTGCGTTTGATAAATAATATAAAATGGAGGATTAAAATGCGGCGACTTTTATTTCTGTTCGTTTCATTGGTGGTTGTTGCGACGGCATGGGCGCAATCGGAAATCACCGTCTCGGCAAATGCAAACATTTCCGCCGAGCCGGATATTGCAGATTTTCATTTAAGCATCATTGTCCGGCAGCAGCAAGTCACTGACGCTTTCAAAATCTACCTGAACAAATATGATGCTTTACAAAATTCCCTGAAGAATTTGATCGATACGACGAAGCTTATGACTGATAATTTGTCTGTAACTCCGTCTTTCGATTACAAAAAGCCGGAGCAAATTACTCCGGATTATTATCAGGTTTCCGCTTCGATGTCACTGTCGGTTCCCATCTCAGAATTGAATAAAGTTCTCGGGAAAATTACTACTGTCGATGGCGTAACCATCAACGGCATCGCATTCCGCGCAAAAAATCAGGACCGATTAGAGATAAAAGCGCTTGAAGAGGCGGTGAAGAAAGCGCGGGAGAAAGCAGAAGCGATAACGAAGTTAGAAGGCTTAACTGATTTGAAAGTGAAATCAATGAACACTTCATTCTCGCGTCCGCCGATCTTACCACTTTACAGAGTCGCCGCCATGGAAGGAGCCGGACCGTCCGTGAATCCATCGAACATTTCCGTGTCCGCGTCCGTAACAGTCACATATACAGCGAATTCTCCGAAGGATCCTGCGGAAAAGTGAAGCTTCTACTAAAGAATCCTTCGAGCGTCGTAACCTGTTCGAGTTCGGGCAAGCCGTTCAAGCGCGGCGCGGAAATGAAAGATGTCGGACTAATCAATGACGCCGACATTTATATCGAAGACGGAATCATAAAGCAAATCGGAAAAATCGAAGTCGATTCCGATTGTGAAGTGATGGATGTATCCGGCAAAATCGTAGTACCGGGTTTCGTCGATTCACACACGCACGCAATTTTTGCCGGGACGAGAGAACGCGAGTTCGCCATGCGCGCAAGAGGAATGACTTACTGCCAAATCGCGAAAGCCGGCGGAGGAATTTTGGAGACTGTCAGGCAGACTCGCAATGCTCAAAAATCAAAACTCCGCTCGCAAGCCGAAAGACGCATCGACAAGATGCTTAGCTGGGGCACGACGACAATCGAAATAAAAAGCGGCTATGGCCTCGATTTCAAAAATGAAATCAAAATACTTGAGGCGGCAAATGAGTTGAAAGACGAATCCTTATCCGACGTCGTCGTGACTTTCCTTGGCGCGCACGCAATTCCGCAGGAGCATATAAACAACAGAGAAACTTACATAGAAATTTTGACTGGGGAATTGATTCCTTACATTGCGAGGAAAAATCTGGCGGAATTCTGCGACGTCTTTTGCGACGAATGGTTCTACACCATTCAAGAGGCTGAAAAGATTCTGTCCACTGCTCGTGAAAATGGACTAAAGTTAAAGATGCACGCCGACGAGCTGTCGGCAAATGGCGGAGTCAAGCTCGCGACGGAATTGAAAGCGACTTCTGTAGATCATCTCGAAAATATTTCACTGGATGAAATAATGCTTCTTGCAAAGAGCGACACTGTCGGAGTAGTGCTCCCGGCAGTCGCGGCGTATCTGCGAAGCAAACCCGCGCCCGCCCGGGAAATGATCGACAACAACTGCGCGGTAGCCATCGCAAGCGATTTCAATCCCGGCACTTCTATGGTGGACAACATGCAGACAGTAATGTGGCTCGCGGTCAGCTTGAACAAGATGACTGTTGAGGAAGCGCTCAACGCCGCGACAATCAACGCCGCCGCCGCCGTTGGTTTGTCGGACAAGTTTGGAAGCATCGAGGTTGGCAAGCAAGCCGATATGCTCATTGTCGATGCGCAGAATTACAGTTATCTTCCCTACCACTTCACTGAAAATAAAATTTCAAAGGTTGTGAAAAATGGAACAGTTCTGGAATTTTCTTGACGATCCGGATCCGTCTCTACTTTACAGGGGCAGAGAACGCTGGGATTCAAGATTCGGCGAAGCCGTCGAGACAAGGCGGGAAAAATTCGGAGAGAATTTCAGAGCTGTCGTAGTCGGTTTTCCTTACGACGAAGGAACAGTCCGTAACCATGGAAGGGCTGGCAGCGCATCGGGACCGAACGAAATCCGCAGGGCATTCTACAAGCTCACGCCGACAAAGTCTTCGGCACTTGCCGACGCCGGCGCGCAGATATTCGACGCGGGAAATGTTAAGCAAGGCATGAAGCTTGAAGATGCATTGACAAAGCTCGAAGCCGCTGTGAGCTCGTTCCTGAAATACGGTTACACTCCGACCGTACTTGGCGGAAGCAACGACATGAGTTACGCCGACTTTCGCGCATGCGATTCCATCCGCGGAAGGTGCGGTGCGATAAATATAGATTCGCACCTCGACGTTCGCGATTACTCCAAAGGCATCAACAGCGGCACACCGTACAGAATGCTCATCGAAGAAAGAACTTTGCGTGGAAAGGATTTTGTGGAATACGGGGTACAGGAATTTGTCAACTCGCGAGAACACATTTCGTTCGTCCGCGATAACGGTGCGCAGGTTTACACGTTGACTCAAGTCCGCTCCCAGAAAAACTCCGAATCTTTCATGACGGCATACAGAGCCGTCAGCAAAGAAACCCAAAGCGTTTATGTCAGTTTCGATATCGACAGTGTAAGAGCTTCCGATGCTCCCGGTGTCAGCGCGCCGACGCCGACGGGACTGACGGCAGAAGAGATTTTGGAATGTGCTTATCTTGCGGGAACAGAAGAAAAAACTGCGATGATAGACGTTTGTGAATTCAATCCCAAGTTCGATGTGGACGGACACACAGCTAAGCTCGCCGCAATGATCATCGCAAACTTCCTCGCGGGGATTTCAAACCGACACTAAGCGAATCAAAACACTGGGACACTGAGGGAATTTTGTTCTATCTTTTCTCCGTGTCTCCCGTGGTCAAATTCAAGATACGAAGACTAGTGTAGTGTCTCATAAATCTCGTGACTTATCGTTCAACTCCTACGGAGTTGTAATTGGGCTCCTTTTTCACTTTCTACAAACATTCAACTCCTATGGAGTTGAGCCTGACTATTGCGGGGCCGTCCGAAATGTTGGTCGACGAGGCTCGTCGACCAACGTGGACGGCCTCTCGTTTGCAGGCAATTAGCATTTCTTAACCACAGAACTCCGTAGGTCTACGACTCGACGAGCCGAGCCGTCGGCCTCGTAGAGGAGTTCAACGTTTTTCAAGTACCAACAGTAAAGCGTTGGAGGCACTACACTAGCTTACCGCCGCTTCGTCAATAGAGAATTTTCTCTTCACAGGATCGATTGACGCAAGCGCACCGATCGGCAGTGTTAATTTTATCGGCACATGACCATAGGCAATATTTGAAACGGATGGCTTTTCATAAGAGAACAAATCAGAATCAAGAATTTCGTCAACGGTCAGATGACGCTTGTCCGGTTCCCCCGGTGTACGCTCTGCAGACTGTCCGACAGCAAACCGCGATGCCTCTTCAAGTCTTCCGACTTGCTCTTCGGTACAATCGATAAACTGTCCGACTGCGAATGCCGAAGCCTTCTTCAAGATTCCTGCCAGCCGGAGCTGGGTCAGCATTCGGTCAATCGAGTACGGCTCCTCCGAGACTTCCTCGATCAAGAGCATGCTTTCAGAAAAATCAGGAATATATTCGGTCCCGAGAATAGACATGATGAGAGAAAGATTCCCTCCGAGCAGCCTTCCCTGTGTCTTCTTCTTCCCCTTGAAAGTTGCCTTGAAATTCTTGTGGCTCTTCAAAGCGCCGGCTTTCTTCGCACGCGTAACGATTTCAAAAAAACTTTCTTCCGTATATGAATCGATATTGTCGCCAAACTCAACCGCCGCCATCGGCCCGCTGAAGGTAACGAGTTTCGTCTTCTTGAAAATTGCGAGTTGAAGCGCCGTAATGTCCGAGTATCCAACCAGGATTTTCGGATTCTTTCTGATCATGGAATAATCAAGCTTGTCCAATATCCTCGGCGTACCGTAACCGCCGCGTGAACAAATGATTGCTTTTACGTTCTTGTCTGCGAAAGCCTGATTCAGATCTTCGGCACGTTCTTCATCGGTACCTGCGAGATAACCGTTGACGTTGAAAACGTTCTTGCTAACAGTGACTCTGTATCCAAGCGATTCAAAATAATGAACGGCGGAATGAACCTTTGCGGAATCTTTCGGAGAGCTTGCAGGGGAGACGATCGAGATCAGATCACCCTTCTTCAAGCGCGGAGGTTTTAGGGTTTCCATTTTGTCTCTCATTTTTTTCAAAATAGCTTCGCGAAAGGCGAATATGCAAATATTTCTTGAAAAACTACCCTGCTAAAACTATATTATGTATCGAAATGAGGACAGGTAGCTCAGTCGGTAGAGCAACGGACTGAAAATCCGTGTGTCGGCGGTTCGATTCCGCCCCTGTCCACACCCCCACACTCCGAATCTCCTTTTATCTATTTCGAATTTGTGTGTCGGCGGTTCGATGGAGTTTATCCCGCTGAAAGCGTGGCCCCTGTCCAATGGAACACTTCCGTCTCACTATCGAATTCATCCATTATCTCACCATCCCCTTCTTATTCCGCCCTCACTTCTCCGTCCTCTCGACGAGTCGAGTCTTCGACCGGTTTACGAACTTCCCATACCTTCGGCCGGACCCCAACGTGCATTCGAATTCTCGACCGGAATAGCTTCCCTCATTTCGATTCCCGGAATAACGACACTTAACAGCTCTTCCTGAAATTGCAGCAGCTGATCACGCATCACTTCCCTGTAACGCTCAGTCTCTTCCACTAACTTTGGAATGAGAGATTTGTAGTAGGTGATCCCCTCTTGCAGGTTTTCGCTGAAAGTCTTCAGATATTTCTGTTCCTTTTCTGTCAGCGAATCGATATGCTTTTGAACCTCATTCCTGAGGTAATCGATGTACAGTCGCAATTCCTGGATGAACATATTCGGACGTTGTGCGGTCGTCAGCATCTGCACCCGCCCGTAAATGTATCCCACCATTTCTTCCAGTGAAACTATTTTTGAAAAGTAGGCAAGGTTCGGGCCGGGACAAACTGCAACGGCACGCTGCTTTCGTCCAGTGTTCGAATTGTCGCCGATAAAGCCCGGCGCGGCGAGGTCTTCACAGAGACACGTCTTCTCAATCACCTTTTCAATTTTCTCATCCAACTCTGCGGGCGGCAGATCGAGACTCTTCAACTCCGCAATCTTCAACGCTTGATATCGGCTTGATGCGGTACAAATCGGCTCTTTGGTAAATTCCGTATTGGACACGAGAAATTTTTTCGTGCACCGACTTCCCGGTTTCCCATCTTCGGCACGCTGCCGAACCTGTTTCTCGCTCGAAGTGTTTCTCAGGTTATTGAATGGAACTCCAAGCGGTGACGCGTTGCTGAGATAGAAGTCTACTCTCTGTGCGTTGGCGAGCAAGTTCCGCGTTTCGTCGTCAACATTGGTCACCTCTGGAACAAGCAGGAACGGCGATCCCCAGCCGGTCCCATCGACGCCGTAATGATCGCGGAGGAATGCATCTTCCTTCGCTGTGCCGATTCCTCCCTGAACCGTGATGCGAATCTGCATGGGCGAGTCCGGAATTGGCACTCCCTTTTCCTGCAATGCCGCTGCGTACAGTTGACTTAATTCATCTGCAAGAACTTGTCTCTTCGATTTAAATTCCTCAAGAATCGGCCCCAACAAATACCCATCGGTGGCAAATGCATGTCCGCCGCAATTCAATCCCGATTCAATGCGAAACTCCGAACACCAGATTCCCTTCTTCGCCAGTACTTTTCCCTGGATGTAAGCTGAACGGTAATCGCTTACTTTCAATATAACTTTCTTCCTGAGGTTGCCACGGGCATCGGGCAAAAACTCGGCGTACTGTCCAATGTAACTGAACAGGCGTGGATTCAAACCGGCAGACAACACCACAGAAGAGTTGAGATCGCTCCGGACAAACCCGCGCAGTGAGGCAACCGCATCCGAGAACTCCGCGGGAAGCGGTTCATTATTTCTTCCCACGTTGGTCTTGTCCACTTTTGTCATGATGTTCACATTGATATCGCCCGCGACAATCTTTGACCGCAATTCGTCCTGCATCGCCGATTGCTTCAGCATATCTCCGGTCTGGATCATGCGGTTATAAAGAGCTTTCATCGGTGACTGATCCGCAAGCATCTCAAAGTACTTGACGATCTCACTTCCCTTTTCAAATGCCGAGGCTTTGAGCGTCGAAATCTGTTTCTCGACGATGCGTTGGACCATGTTGAGATACGCGGTAACTCTTCGTGCGCGGTAATCATGGTCCCGTACAGAAATAGGAGAATACGATTCGCCGTTCAGCAGAGAGTGGTGCTTGCGCATGTGCTCGATCAGGATATCGTCCACAATAGAAACTACGGAGGATATTCCGAACCGGGCGACTTTCAGCGGAGTGTCAATGGAGAACGCCAACCCCAAGACAGGTATGTGAAAGGTGTGCACTCTTGTATTTTCCACTGTATTAATATACTTATTTTTTCCGTTTATTTCAGACCAACAAATTCTATGAATCAACGCGCCGTGTGCCGGCGGTTCGATGGAGTTTATCCCGCTGAAAACGTGTCACCTGTCCACTGGAACAAAAAGAATTTGCGGTTTTTTTCTTCCCTCAAATTTCCCGCCTTCAATGAAGAATGATATTCTACTGTACAGTTTTATGAAAGTTTATTTAGACTCACACAGAAAGATTACAGCGACCTGAAACAGCCTTTCCCTTTGCACCAGAGGTAGATGAGCCTCTGGCTGAGTGCCAATGTGTATTATCCATTGCTGGCCATTTCGAAAGCAACACTTCATTACATTTTTCCAAAATGAACACCCAGGACGAGATTGTCAACGGTTAAATCAGTGGTCTAGGTACCTTCATATATCAAAACTCAGACAAATGAGACAAGTTTTGTTGCAAATTGCAAGCTCAGGAATTCCCCTTGCGAAAATGGAGTCCCGTCCCCCTTCCACAGAAACTCTCGAGTTACCTG
>JAMCQL010000025.1 GCA_023381615.1 Bacteroidota bacterium | reverse complement strand
AACAGATGGAACAAAGACGCTCATCATTTGTATATATGGAATTCGCTTCATGGCGTTGCTCACGGGATAGATGCTTCGCAATTATTATATAGTTCGCAACGCCACGACTTTGTTCCATCATACGTTAGGCGCAATTGTGCGTCTCGAAGGAGTCGAATGAAACATCAAGTCGTGTCGCGTGGACGTTTTGCGAATATGCTGCTTTTTTGTTCTTTAGAAGACCATGCGTGTTTCAATCAGAACCGACATACAATCAGGGCAGGAAATTATCAGGTTGGGGAAGGACAAAATGAGCGCTACTCATATTTCAATACTAATGACCTCACTCTTGGTTATAATGGGTTCCGCCGTAATTTCCAATTTCTACCATAGAAAGCGAAAGGCCGTTCTTATGGACCACAACGAAGCAAGATTGAAGGAAAGTGCAATCAATGGAAACATGCCGGCGATCAACTCTTTTTTAAGCAGGATTGCTTGGACAAGTTTCGTCGGAAAGATTCGTTATGACGCGTATACTGATACCTACTTTAACAAGCTCCGAATAGAGTCCGAACTTGATAACGCTCAACAAGCTTACCAGAAAGCATCGAACGCTGTTGAGGATGCAAAACGACAGTACAGAGAACAATACGAAAAATTCAAATCTCTCGGAGCATCCGATGGAGATATAAATGACAAGGAAGGAAAACAAACGATAGAATTGCTTGAAAAACAGTTGCTCGAAAAAAAGGCGGCGTTGGAATCACGTCAGAGAAGATTGGAGGAAATGAATGCAACACTTGATAAAGTGCCTGCCAAATCTGTTTTCGTCGAAGTGAAACTACAGGACGATTCAAAGTGGGTTAATAATAATGGCAATATATTTGAGGACACATATAAAGCAGTATCGCTCTTAATCAACGACCTAAAGTATGAAACGTGTTTTGTGAACCTATGTGAAAAGCCCATCTATATAAAGAACGAATTTGGAGAGACCACTAAACTGCCAGGTCCTTGTGTACTCTCTGTAGGTGTCTCGAGAGAATCATTCTCGAAGGCGCTTTCCTTCGAAAAGCTGTCCGACAAGTTTCAACTTTTCAACTACCGATATAATGGTGGCAAACCCGTAGAAAGAGTGGGCGGCACTGTGCCACGCCGGATGAATAACCGTCTTCCTGGCGGTCTCGACTCGCTGATGTCGCTGACTCCAACCGAGTTTGAAAGAACGGTGCAGTTTTTCCTACAAAGAAAAGGATTCCAGTGTGAACATGTGGGACAAACTGGAGATGGAGGTATTGATGTCGTGGCACGTAATCAAAATCCGATTTTCTCAGGGAAGTACTTAGTGCAATGCAAGAGATACCAAGCAAACAATAAAATTACCGTCGAGCAGGTCAGAGAGTTTTACGGAGTGATAATGTCTGAGGGAGCAACGAAAGGTCTCTTCATAACAACTTCAGCGTTTACATCGGCAGCAATAGACTTTTGTAAAGATAAGCCGATTGAGCTAATCGATGGGAATGGATTCGCGTCCCTACTTGAAAGTGCAGACAAAGTCAATTCGGAAAACAAGTGAATTCACTCGAGTTCCACGCCAAGAATGCACAACTGCGCCTAACACGCCGCATCACAACGCTTCCCGACCAGGAGCATGTCGGGACAGGCCATTATGGATCGCTCCATGCCGCCGTCATTTTATACTTCATGGAACGGCGGCACGGCGTGATGCGGCGAGACGTTATGCGCAACGCAGCGCACCACATGACATCCCTATTAAGAGGACAACATGGATCTTTTTCAGTCAAGAGTTAACGCTGACGGCTCGTACGTGGGGTTGCGCGACGACCCCAAGCAGGCCAAGCACCGCGCCTTTATTAATGGACTTTACAACGATGTGTTCGCTGCGTATGCCGACCGAGATTTTCCAGAGAAATTTCCAATTGAGTGCGTGTCCCGTTTCTGGGAGTTATATCTGGGGAGTGCTCTGATCAAAACGGGGTTCACCCTTGTACCGAGAAGTGAGCGGCCTACCCAGGGCCCGGACTTCTGCGTCTTAGAACAGGGGGCACACATTTGGGTGGAAGCCGTCACGCCAAGGATCGGAGACGGCGCAGACTCGCAAGTGATCGGTGAGAAGCTCAAAGCAGGTGTGTTTCAACGCGTTCCCACTGATGAAATAGTGCTGCGTTACACATCAGACATCAGCGCCAAATACAAGAACCATCTTAAACACATCTCCAAGGGACTTGTGGCAGATCAGGACCCTTTCATTCTCGCCATCAATGGAGGAGCGATGCCAATCCAATTTCGTGATGACATTTACACGGATGAAATACCATACGCAATTCAAGCCGTATTGCCCTTTGGTCACTATGCCATGACGATTGACCCAAATACCCATGAAACCATCAAGGAGGGGTTCCAACATCGCGACCAGATTCCGAAAGTCAACGGCGCGCCCGTCCCAACTAATACATTCCTAGATCCTTCATTCTCATTGATCAGTGCTTTACTGTTTGCCAGCGCTGATCCGCTGTCGACGGATACGCTTACGCCTGACACTCTTTCTATGCTAAGGAATGGCTCTTGCAAACACTGCCTCCCCGATAGTTGGTACAAAGTTGGCGTTCAATGGTCGCTATCACAACAGGAAAATGAGTATGTGCTTCAGCGGATTCAGAGCTGTTAGGCCATTTAACCAAAGTTCGATATGGCGCTGCGCAGCGCCTAACAATCGGGAAGAAGACGCTCGTCATTTTTATGAGTGGAGCTCGCTTCATTGCTTTCGCTCGATGACTCGACGCTACGCGACATTTATGGCGAGCGAAAGCAACGACTTCTTCCCGCGTCACGTTAGCTGCAATTACCTCTCACTCTTCTTTGTAAGGAGAAACATATGAATAACTTTTTCCGACGTGTCCGTTATAGTGGATTCCTCTTTGTTGTGTTTTGCCTATTCACCGCTTCGAACCCTTTG
>JAMCQL010000019.1 GCA_023381615.1 Bacteroidota bacterium | reverse complement strand
GCATAATGTCTGGATATGGACTCAGTCCTGGAAGCTACAACACTTATACTCTGCTTCAACCTTCGAATAAATTATTCGTCAGGTTGGACTACAACATCTCTGAAACAAATAAGCTGACCATCAGGGACAACTACATTAATGCAAGCCAGGATAACTTGTCACGCGGTATTACCAGCTTAGGCTTCTCTTCCAATGATTACACGTTTAACGATAAGACAAACTCCCTTGCTGCAACATTGAACAGCACTTTCAGTCCCACTCTATCCAACGAATTGATTCTCGGTTACACGGCAATTCGTGACAATAGAGTAGTTCCGTCTCCTGTTTCCCCAATGATCACCGTAAGGGATGCGTCAATTCCTAATAATGGTTCATTTGTTGCCGGCACCGAAGAATTCTCCGGCGCAAACGGTTTGAATCAGGATATATGGGAACTGACAGACAACCTTTCGTGGGTTAATGGAGCACACCTCTTCACATTTGGTACTCACGAAGAACTTTTTGGGTTTAATAACTTATTCATCAGGGATTATTACGGCTGGTATCAGTTCAACAGCCTGAGTGATCTTCAAGCAGGAAAGCCAAACGAATACAGGTACAGCTATTCCAATATTCCTGGCACGCCCGAGCCAAGTGCAAAGTGGAATGCAGTTCAATACGGATTGTATGCACAGGACGAATGGACTGCGACATCAAATCTAAAACTTACGTTTGGTTTGAGACTTGATGTACCGACATTTCCAACCAGTCCTCTCAACAACCCGACATTTGACTCGACCTTTGCGTTCATGAGTCTCAGAACAGATAAGGTTCCGAAGCCGTCTTTCTTGCTCTCTCCCAGGCTGGGTTTCAACTGGGATGTTACGGGTGATAGATTGACAATCTTGCGTGGTGGTGCAGGCGTGTTTTCCGGACGTGTGCCGTACGTTTGGATATCAAACCAGTACAGCAATACTGGAATGGATATATTGAGAGTGGACTCGTATGGTTTGCCAGCCGGTTTCTTTTCGCCTAATCCAAACAACCAGCCAAGGCCAGGTGTAACGCCAGGTCTATCTCCGATCAAGACGACCGAAATAGATATCACCGCCAATAACTTCAAGATGCCGCAAGTCTTGAGAGCAGACGTCGCTGTGGATCGTCAGTTGGCATTTGGAATCGTCGGAACAATTGAAGGTATTTTCAGTCAGTCGGTAAACGACGTGCTTTACCAGGATATCAATATCAAACCGACAGGGCAATACTTCCCTGACGGCAGACCGCTTTACGGCACTAATCCGGGAGTTGGGAAGACTTATTGGAACGTCAACAAGATTAACCCTGCCTTCACGAACGTTGTCTATATGACCAATACGAATAAGCCGTATGAGTACAGTATCACTGCCGAGTTACAAAGACAATTCGGTGAAGGTATCTTCTCATATTTCAACATTGGCGGACTCAACGACCAGCTCTTCGCAAACGTTTCTTACACGTACGGTCATTCGTATGACCAGAATGCTGTTACATCAAGTCAGGCAATTTCGCAGTGGCGCTACAACCCCGTTCCGGGTAATCCCAACAATCCTCCGCTTGCTATTTCAGACTTCGATGTTCCGAACCGAATAGTCGCCTCGGTTTCTGAAAAGGTGGAGTATGCCAAAGGCTGGGCAACGACGCTCTCCCTCTTCTACGCCGGACAATCGGGAAGTCCGTTCTCCTACATCTACTACGGTGATGTCAATGGTGATGGTCAGAACCTAAATGATCTCGTGTATGTGCCGAAAAATTCGAGCGACATAATTCTTACCACGAACAACTATGCTCAGTTGGATGCCTTCATTAATGGCGATTCTTACTTGAGCAGTCATCGTGGTCAGATTGTTCCCAGGAATGGCGGACGTGCACCGTGGCAGAATGTGCTAAACCTAAGACTTGCTCAGGATATACCCACCGTTGAAGGGCAAAGTCTTGAGTTTACTCTTGACATAATCAACGTTCTTAATTTGTTGAACCACAGCTGGGGATACATCAAGTATGTGCAGTACGGAACTTACACGCTTCTGAGCTACAAGGGCTTGAACGCGCAGGGTCAGCCTCAATATGCATTCTACCCACCGAACGGCGGAACGATCTTCCAAACAGCTCCATTCGCCTCTCGTTGGCAGTTGCAGCTCGGAGCAAGGTATACGTTCTAATCTGAGTTCAGCGACACAATGATGTAATTGACGTCCCGCTTTGCGGGACGTCTTTTTTTATGGGCGTCACGACGAACCATTTCGTGACGCCGCATCTTGCGAAGCAGCGCATTCTGGGTGTCACAGTATGGACCGTGACACCCTCGACGGGCATTTGGGATAACCTCCCTTTTGTCAGCATTCCTGCGAGTAGCCTGAAACAACTTTTGAAACAGAAGGGTTACTTTTTGTTCATTTTTCTGAGGCAGAACACCACTGAGTTTCAACTTTCTGAATCAGTGCTGAAGTAACTCATTGAATGTAAAGGGGTAATGCAGTAAAATTATGGCACTCAAGTTGCAGAAAAATACGTGTTATTGAAGTTTCATAAAGCAAAGAAAGTTGTAAAGAGGAATAAAAAATGGCTGAAGATATTACAAATGAGAAAAATAATGGAAAGTCTGCCTCCGGCAAGCAGATAGTGACGATAGACGGCAATGAAGCTGCTGCGTACATCGCTCATAAGCTGAACGAGGTGATTGCTATCTATCCGATCACACCATCGTCGCCGATGGGAGAGTGGTCTGATGAGTGGTCCGCACAAAATAAACCAAACTTGTGGGGGACCGTTCCCGTTGTGGCAGAGATGCAGAGCGAGGGCGGCGCGTCTGGCGCTGTGCACGGAGCGCTTCAAGCTGGCGCACTCACTACTACGTTCACGTCGTCGCAAGGACTCCTGTTGATGATCCCGAATATGTTCAAGATTGCAGGTGAATTGACGCCATCAGTATTTCACATTACTGCACGCGCAGTGGCTTCACATGCGCTTTCAATTTTTGGCGACCACAGTGATGTAATGGCAGTAAGGGCAACGGGGTGGGCGATGCTCGCTTCAAATTCAGTTCAAGAAGTAAACGATTTTGCTTTGATAGCCCAAGCCGCAACTTTAGAGGCACGAGTACCTTTCCTTCATTTCTTTGACGGGTTCAGAACATCGCATGAGGTAATGAAGATCGAGCAGCTCACTGATGAAACGATGCGCGCTTTGATCGATGAAGTGCTGATTATTCAACATCGCCAGCGTGCATTATCTCCTGATCATCCCGTTCTTCGCGGCTCTGCACAAAACCCGGACGTTTTCTTCCAGGCGCGAGAAGCAGTGAATCAATTCTATGACGCTTGTCCAGCGATTGTCCAGAAAGTCATGGACAAGTTTGCGAAAGTTACCGGACGAGAGTACAGGTTATTCCAGTATGTCGGCTCGCCTGACGCGGAACGGGTTATAATAATGATGGGCTCCGGCGCCGAGACCGCGCACGAGACAGTTGAGTACCTGCAAGGAAAAGGAGAAAAGGTCGGGCTCGTAAAAGTGAGATTGTTCAGACCTTTCTCTATTGAAGCCTTTGTTAATTCTCTTCCGCAGGCGGTCAAAAATATTGCTATTCTTGACCGCACAAAGGAACCCGGAGCAACTGGTGAGCCTTTGTACACGGACGTCATAACTGCATTGGCGGAGGCAAGCGCTTCTGGGACGCTGTCGTTAAAGTCATCGCCGCGAGTGATCGGCGGAAGATACGGTTTGTCTTCAAAGGAATTTACACCGGCAATGGTGAAGGCGGTCTTTGATGAAATGAAAAAGGACAAGCCGAAAAATCACTTTACGGTCGGCATCGTTGATGATGTAACCAACACAAGTCTTGAATACGATCCGTCATTTGACATAGAGCCGCCCGAAGTAATTCGCGCGATGTTCTATGGCTTAGGCGCGGATGGAACTGTAGGCGCTAACAAAAATACCATAAAGATCATCGGCGGCGATACAGATTTCCAGGCACAGGGCTATTTCGTTTATGATTCGAAAAAGTCCGGTTCAACGACAGTATCGCATCTTCGTTTCGGTCCCAAACCGATTCACTCCACGTATTTAATTAACAACGCGAATTTTGTCGGATGTCATCAGTGGTTTTTCCTCGAGAAGTTTGACGTTCTTGAAAAAGCCGCGCCGGGAGGAGTCTTCCTTCTTAATAGCATGTACGGTCCGGACAAAGTATGGGACAAACTCCCGAGATATATCCAAGAAGAGATCATCGAGAAGCATTTGAAGTTCTATGTCATCGATGCTTACAAAGTCGCGCGCGAGACAAACATGGGAAGCAGAATCAACACGATAATGCAAACATGTTTCTTCGCAATTTCAGGTGTGCTGCCGCGCGAACAGGCGATCGTTCAGATCAAGAATTCGATCAAAAAGACATACGGAAAGAAAGGCGACTTGATCGTTCAACAGAACTATCAGGCTGTCGATCAAACGCTTGCCAATCTTTTCGAAGTCAAAGTTCCGGATAAAGTTACCAGCATAATTGAAATGCCTCCAGTGGTTTCAGACCGTGCTCCTGAGTATGTGAAGAAGGTTACGGCTGCCATGATCGCAGGTAAGGGTGACTCGCTTCCGGTCAGTGCAATGCCAATCGATGGAACATTCCCGACAGCCACGGCTAAGTGGGAGAAACGAAATATTGCTCTTGAGATTCCGGTTTGGGAAGAGGAGATTTGTATTCAGTGCAACAAGTGCGTCGTAATCTGCCCACATGCCAGCATTCGCGCGAAAGTCTACGATCCGGCGGAACTGGCCAATGTACCTCCGACATTTATAGCGGTTGATTTCCGCGGAACGGAGCATAAAGGGATGAAATATACTCTGCAAGTTGCTCCCGAAGATTGCACGGGATGCGGTTTGTGCGTCGAGTTCTGCCCGGCAAAGAGCAAGACTGAGTCGAAAGTCAAAGCAATAAACATGAAGCCCCAGCCGCCGCTTAGAGAAGCCGAGAGAGTCAATTACGATTTCTTCTTGAATCTTCCAGAGATCGACCGCAGAACAGTCAAGTTGGATTCGGTGAAAGATTCGCAATTCTTGGAGCCTCTGTTTGAATATTCCGGCGCTTGCTCCGGATGCGGTGAGACGCCCTACGTGAAGCTCGTTACGCAACTATTTGGCGACCGTTCGCTCGTTGCAAATGCGACCGGGTGCTCCTCGATATACGGCGGCAACCTTCCAACTACGCCTTATACGGTAAATAGAGACGGAAAAGGACCAGCTTGGTCGAATTCACTCTTCGAAGACAACGCTGAGTTTGGTCTTGGAATGAGGCTTGCAGTTGACAAGCAAACCGAAATGGCAAGAGAGCTTGTGCAGAAACTCGCGGGCCAAATTGGTGAACAATTGGCGAAGGAACTGCTCGAAGCCGATCAATCGGATGAAGCAGGCATTTACGAGCAGCGACAAAGAGTGAAAGTTCTCAAAGAGAAATTAGGTTCAGCAAATTCGACGGAAGCTCGAAGTCTCATGAACATCGCAGACAATCTTGTGAAGAGAAGTGTCTGGATATTCGGTGGAGACGGCTGGGCATACGACATTGGATACGGCGGACTTGACCACGTTATCGCTTCGGGCAAAAATGTTAACATTCTTGTTTTGGATACTGAGGTTTACTCTAATACGGGCGGTCAGATGTCCAAGTCAACATCGCGCGCGGCGGTTGCAAAGTTTGCGGCGGCAGGTAAGCCGATGCCAAAGAAAGATTTGTCGTTGATGGCTCTGATGTACGGCAACGTATACGTCGCGCGAGTTGCGATGGGAGCAAACGATGCGCAGACGGTTCGCGCATTCCTCGAAGCCGAATCTTATGACGGTCCTTCGATAATAATTGCCTACTCGCACTGCATTGAACACGGCATCGACATGTCCCTCGGCGCGCGCAATCAGAAAATTGCCGTTGAGACCGGTTACTGGCCGCTATTCCGTTTCAACCCTCGATTGACTACAGAAGGGAAGAACCCGTTCAAGCTTGATTCCAAAGCTCCGAAGGGATCGCTAAGTGAATTTACTTCACTTGAAACACGGTTCAATATTCTAAAAAAGATTTATCCGGAAAGAGCAAAATTCCTTATGAATCTCGCTCAGGAAGATGTTCAGCAAAGGTGGAAAATGTATGAACAGCTTTCGAAAGAATACGAGCCGCAAAAATCCGGAGATGGGGCGGATGCTGCTAAGAAAGCCGCAACTCAAGCTGCGACTCCCTTGAATTAATTTTGCAGTCATTTGAAAACGAAACTGAAAGTCCAAATATGGATTTGACAACAAAATATCTTGGAATAAAACTTAAAAATCCCATCGTCCCGTCTGCCAGCCCGCTCTCGCGCAATCTTGACAGCATGAAACGGCTCGAAGATTCTGGAGCGTCGGCGATCGTGATGTATTCTCTTTTCGAAGAGGAAATCGTGCACGAAAGCGCCGAGCTGGATCATTACTTGCATTACGGCATAGATAGCTTTGCGGAAGCGTTAACATACATGCCATCCGCATCAGAATACAATCTGGAGCCGGATGCGTATCTCGATCTTCTGAGAAAAGCGAAAGAGTCGCTTGGCGTTCCTGTGATCCCGAGCTTGAACGGAATTACTGCCGGCGGGTGGATAAAGTATGCTAAGTATTTTGAGGAAGCGGGTGCGGACGCGGTTGAACTGAACGTCTATTACATCCCGACTGATCCTCGCTTGACGTCTCAGGATGTCGAAGAGAGATACATCGACGTTTTATCAGCGGTCAGAGATGCAGTGAACATCCCAATTGCGGTTAAGTTAAGCCCGTACTTTAGTTCACTTTCGCAGATGGCGGAAAGGCTCGTCAAAGCCGGAGCAAATGGTCTTGTCATGTTCAACCGGTTTTACCAGCCGGACATCGATCTCAACGAGCTTGAGATCACTCCGAGTGTAACTTTAAGCGACTCTCCCGCAAATCGTCTGCCGATGAGATGGATCGCGATATTTTACGGGAAGCTGAAAGCAAGCCTTGCGGCTACGAGCGGTATTCACACGGCAGAAGATGTTCTGAAGTTGGTGATGGCAGGCGCAGACATAACCATGATGTGTTCGGCGTTGCTTCAGAGTGGGCATGGGCACATCAAAAATGTTCTCGGTGATCTGAATCGCTGGATGGAAGAACATGGATATGTTTCGATTGAACAGATGAAGGGAAGTATGAGCCAGAAATCGGTTGCTGATCCTGCGGCTTTTGAGCGTGCCAACTACGTGAAGGCTTTGAACCGTTATAAATTACTTATCTAATTCTGGTTCAGCGATAAAAAAGGGCATCCCGACTTGTCGGGATGCCCTTTTCTCTTTATGTCTCGCGAAATCTTTTCTTTTTAGGAACCAGTAAAGGTCAACGGTTTCAGCGCAACCTCAATAATGTTTTCGTCTTTTTGCATCTGACTTAACACGTCACTTGAAGGTGCGTCATCAAGCAGCAGTGTACAGCACGCAGCTTTCGAAGTCTCAAAAATTATATTCGTCATCTCCTCCACGTTGATTCCGTTGCTGCGAAGTTTGTCCAATATCCCGGCAAGGACGCCGACTCTATTGTAATGCCTGACGACAAGCGACTGCGTAGCAGAGGAACGCGCACGGATGTTAACAGTGTTGAATGGTACGCCTGTTTCTTGAAAAGACTTTACGATTTGGACGACTTCGTCGGCAATTGCTTCTGAGGCTTGATCTGTCGATGCCCCGATATGAGGTGTGCCTGTAATAACTTCGGCAAGTTCTTTGTCGCCGAAGGACGCTTCGCCGCCTGCGGGTTCATCTTCAAATACATCAAGACCGACGCGGAGCTTTTTGGTCTTTATGGCTTCCTTTAAAGCGGAAGTATCTACAACCTCTCCTCTTGATGTATTGACTAATATCGATCCGTTCTTCATCGCATCAAGAAAAACTTTATTGATCAAATGATGAGTCTCCGGCTTGTAAGCGACGTGTACGCTGATTGCGTCCGACTGCTGTGCGAGTGTTACCGGATCCGGAGCGGAAATTACTCCGAACTGCTCGGCGTTTTCTTTAGTCAGACTCCTTGACCATACCAATACTTTCATTTCAAGACTCTGCGCGCGTTTTGCAACTGCCTTTCCGATTGCACCGAAGCCGATGATTCCGAGAACGCGTCCCTTCAGGCCGCGCGCTTTTCCGTATTCCTTTTTCTTCCAGAAACCGTTGCGCAGATCAATTGTCGCATTCGCAATCTGTCTGTCTGCCGCAATCAAAAATCCAATTGCCAATTCTGCGACAGCTTCGGTGTTTTTGCCCGGGCAATTAGATACATAAATGCCTCGCGCATTAGCGGCGGCGAGATCGATCGTGTTTACACCAGCTCCCGCACGAATGATGAGTGAAAGATTGTTTGCCGCCTCAATGGTCTTGGCAGTAACTTTTGTTGAGCGAACGATGAGTGTATCTGAGTCGCCTACCGCTTGCGGCAAATTCTCCGCTGTCAATTCAGTATCCACGGAAATGTCCATGCCGAGTTTCTTCAGTGCTGAGACGGTTTTGTCCGACAGCTTGTCCGCAATTAGCACTTTCATATCGTTTTCCTTTCAGTATTAGGAAGAGTGAAAAACTACCGGTGCTGCCTTTTGGCCTCACCGAAGTTGCCAACAATATTATGTAATGCCGAAATTCGAGAGAAATTTAGTTGGTGGGGGAATTAATAACAATGAGAGGTAACACGGGCAGAGTGTGCGAACAGTCCCACTTAATGGTCATTCCCGTGAAACTTGTCCTCACGTAAGTGGGGAACGGGAATCCAGGAACTAGAAAATGTAATGGGTGGATGTCCAAAAAGATCGCCATCCAATAAATTGGACGGCTCATTTGTACAAAACCCTTCGGGTTTCGTGCTTCCTGAGGCGTCGGTTTCAACCGATGCCGACTTTTAAGAGCGGTGTGACGATAAAAGAGCAATGCATCGCTCTCCTACTCGTACCTTAGTGATTCTACCGGATCAACTCCCGCCGCTCTGCGGGCAGGGAAGACTCCCGCGAATAAGCCGATAAGCGTCAGGACAATTACCGTAAAAAGCATTATGCCTATCGAGAGTATCGGCCTTCCGAGAAATTGCATCGGGCCACTGCTTGTGTTCACGAAGCTCATTGCGTAAACAATACCCCACGATAGCAGCAGGCCTAAAGTTCCTCCAAGCAACGAAAGGAAAAGCGCCTCAAACACGAATTGGGACAAGATATGAACCCTCTTTGCCCCTACTGCTATCTCGATCCCTATTTCTCTGGTCCGCTCCTTCACAACAACATACATGACATTTGCAACTCCCACCCCCGCTATCATAAGAGTGAAAAAACCGACGACGCCGAGGAATATGTTTACTCCCAGGCTGACTTTCTTGATGATCTCGTCTATCATCATTGTGTCGAATATGCCCACCGCGCGCTCGTCAGTCGGATCGAATCTGTATTTCCTTCCCAATACCTGGCGGATATCACTGATCATCCGAGTCTGCATGCTCGGGCTCGCGGCCTTGATGAGAATCGTGTTGATGTGCTCGTAACCGTATATCATTCTGAATGTGGAATACGGTATGACAGCACGCCTTGAATCCGGGCCGTTGTTCATGGATGTCTGCAGCTTCTTCTCCATGATGCCGATAACGGTGAACGGCACATTATCCAACATCACGGTTTTCCCAATTGGGTTCTCACCCTTGAACAGATCGCCGGCAATTTCGTACCCGAGAAAAAGACTGCGCTTCTGATATTTGATGTCGTTGGCATCGATGAATCGACCTCCTGCTTCAGGGTACATCGCGCGCATTACCTCGAAGTCCGGCCCGGCTCCTTCGCATTCGGTTGTCAGCCGCGTCTTGCCGTAAAACAACTCTGCGTTTTTCCTGTACTGCGGACTGATCATGACTATGTTCGGCACAGTTGCCTTCAGCAGTGTCACATCGCTTTCTTCGAGATTGACGCCGCGTCCTTTGGGTAACCCTTGGTAAACCTTTCCGGTTTCTCCGCCGTAAACGATGAGGACCCTGTTCCACGCGTTCACCATTCCGTTCCTCATGGCAGTGCCGAAACCCTCTCCGAATGCCAGGAGGAGTACAACTGACATCGTCCCCCAGGTAATCGCGATCAGTGTGAGTACGGTGCGCATCCTGTGGCTGTTCATGTCACGGAAGAATTCTCTGATGAGTTCGATTATCATATTCTGCAGTCTCCTGGGGGATTCATTAGTCTCTCAGACACTCTACAACATCGAGGTTCGCGGCGCGTCTTGCAGGCATCATCCCGGCGGAAAGTCCGATCGCTGCCAATATCGACATGGTTGATAGAACGACGGGGAGGGAAATCGCGGGCGTCCCAATATAGTCTTTAACTGGGATGAGCTGCAGGGCCGCAACGATCCCCCAGCCGAGCAGGAAGCCAATTGCCGCGCCCAATCCGACAATCATAAAAGTCTCCGCGAAGAACTGGAGAAGGATTGTAGATTTTCTTGCCCCGACCGCTCTCTTCACGCCGATTTCCTTAACACGTTCGTTGACCACGATAAACATGATATTGGCAACTCCCAGCCCGGCGACGCCAAGTGTGAAACTTCCGATGATCCCCAGGAACAATGTAAAGCCTACGGTGATGTAAAGGAGTATCTTATCCATGTCGGTAGTGTTCCAGATGAACATTGCATCCATGTCGGCCGGATCAAATTTGTATTTCTCTCCGAGTGCCTCGCGCACTTCTCGTTCCACATCAGCCGTTCTTGATGCATCACTGGCTTTGTACACGATGTCGGTAATGTAAGGAGTGCCGAACATTGCGGTGTAAGTCGGCGCCGGAATGAAAATCCTGTCCTGGTCACGCATGTAGTAGGATGAATTCTGGTTCTTCTTCTGCATCACTCCAACAACAGTGAAGGGTGTCTGACCGACGTAGACAATTTTTCCGATAGCGTCTTTGTCGCCGAAGAGGTAATCTTTCACCTGGTTTCCGAGAACAACGACGCGTCTTCGTGCTGCGACGTCCAGCGTGTCAATGAACCGCCCACCCTGCGCGGGGATAATGTTCCTCATATGCTCGTAGATTGGGTATATCCCGGTGATTCCGGGGCTGGTGATGTTGTTTCCATATCTGAGGGGAGTCGACATTCCTATATACTCCGGGCTTATCGACTGAATGTCGCGTACCTTAGCCTGGATAATGGAAGCCGCTTCCTCGGTCAGATTTATCTGCCTTCCGATCCCGAATCCTTGGTAAGGCTTCGTCGTTCTGTTAGGGAAGAGGACGGAAATGCTTTCGCCCATTCCATGCATGTTGATCATTGCTTGTTTCTTGAACCCGAGTCCGAATGAAATCAGGACGATGATCGTGACTGTTCCCCAGATGATACCGAACATCGTTAGGAAAGCCCGCATTTTCTGCGCGCGAAGGTCAGCGAAGAATTCCGAGAAGAAACCTATAAACGCAGTCATGTCGGGGTGTTAGTTGATTTTCGTGACGGGTTTTTCGAGGACTTTGTCGCCTTCCTTCAAACCGGAGACTACCTCGATGTTGATGGCGTCGCTCAGGCCGGTTTTGATTGCGCGTTCTTCGGATTT
This sequence comes from Bacteroidota bacterium, assembly GCA_023381615.1. Classification (GTDB taxonomy): domain Bacteria; phylum Bacteroidota; class Ignavibacteria; order Kryptoniales; family JAKASW01; genus JAKASW01. Next base: position 45,840 of record JAMCQL010000019.1, on the reverse strand, counting down.
ATTGTCGGCTAGCGCGAGCTTTACGAACGAAGAATCGTTCCTGAACGTCACAACCCGTTCCGGTATATAGAGAATGTTGGTCTTCTTTTGTATGATAACATCGGCATTGGCGGAATAGCCCGCTCGCAGGGTGACATTTTTCGTGTTGGAGATCGCAATCTCGATAGGGAATACCGACGCATTTTCTTTCTTCTCTGCCTCCAGCCATATCTTCGAGAGTCTGCCGGGGATCGTGTCGCCCGGAAGAGCGCCGACCCTTAGTTCGGCTGGCATCCCTTCACGCAGTTTGCCGACGTCGATCTCGTCGACCGTACCTTTGAAAACAAGGTTCTTCATATTCGCCATCTTCATTAAGACTGTCCCTTCCTGGTAAGAAGTCAAGGGGGTGACAGGATCTCCTACTTCGACGGTACGCGTCAGGACATAACCGTCGATTGGCGCGTAGATTATCGATTCAATCTTCGTGTTGCCTATCGTCACTTTGCCACTCTGCATCAGCTCGAGTTTCTCGCGTGCAATCTTCACCCGCAGTTCGGATTCCTTGTACTGTTTCTGCGTGTTGTCATAATCTTGGTCGGATATCAGTGAGCGCTTGTGCAAGATATCTTGACGATCTTTTTCCCTTTTCACGTTGTCGTAATCCACCAATGCCAATTCGAGTTGTCGTTTTGCGTCGGCGAGTTCGATAGGTGTCGGATCAGGCTTCACTTCAAGAAGAGGATCTCCAGCATGCACAAATGATCCTACATCCACATACAGTCTCTTGACAACACCGCTCACTCTGGACTTGATCGAGATTTCATTTTGCGGCTCGATTGTTCCGACCGCGAGCGCCTTTTCCTGGATTGTGCCTCTGGCAACTTTGACGCTGGGTGTCCCCTCTGACGAACCGTTATTCTTGGATTTTGCGACGACGAATGCTCCGATTGCCAGAAGGACCACTGCTGACGCGCCGATGATCCATTTCTTCTTTTTTCCTCTGTGTTTGTTAGGCATCTTAAAAGCCCTCTGCTTTTTATTCTCTTCAGATTACGGCGAGACTTACAATTGGTTTCGCGATTTCCTTGTGATGAATAAATATTGTCTCACCGGATCAACCATGCTTAGTCTCAGTGTTAGAAGTAGTGATGACTCACATGGAAGACTCTGGCATTGGCGGAATCCACAAGGTCTGCTTGGAAACAATGGAGTACGGCAGCCCTGACAATCCGTAGCGCGCCTGGAGGGACTTGAACCCCCAACCCACAGATCCGAAGTCTGTTGCTCTATCCAATTGAGCTACAGGCGCGTTGAAAAACTAACTGATTTCGCAGATTTTCGGAGAAGTCTTTTGCCCTCATTTGAATTTTGTCTGGATTCAAACTGTGCATTTTACTGTACATTCCAGCGTGCTGCTGTGAACTTGATAAAACGAGAAAAGCCGCTGAAGCGAAACTCCGGCTCTGCGTTGCCAAAGGCTCCAACGGCTTTCTCAAAATCAACTTGTCTCGACGCAGATTCGAGTTTCATGGTGAAAGAATTTAACTTATGTGCCCTCGTGAAGTCAAGAGGGGTAAACACTCTGGATTATGCATCATGGTACAACGGAAAATGCCCCTCACAACCAACAAAAGATAATTCAACCAGGGGCATTTTTGACGGCAAAGAATTGATTTTATTCGGAGACCTTGCTTGTCTTTCTCCGGGGGTCGGATATTGGCTTCTTAGGCTCGATGACAATTATTTCCGATACGTTTTCCGGCGTGTCTTCACAGATGCCGATTTCAATTATGAACTCCACTTCTCGCGGCGATACAATATCCTCTAACCTTTTTAACCGCGCTTCAAGGCTTTTCATCGGTCTCCCTCCCATGCTTGAAGAATATCTGAACCGTGAACGATACAAACAGGGAACCGTCTCCGCGCTGCCAGCTGGTGAGCAATTGCTGATACTTCCACTGTCGGGATTGCGTCCATGCCGTCATAGCCTATGTCGTCAACGATGACCTTCTGGGTCGAGTTCATGCCGATTTGTTGCTCGATTCGTTCAAGACGTGCTTGTAAATTTTTCATGGTTACCTCTGAAGTAATTTGGTTTCAAGTTTAATTAATCGGTCTTCCAAGTCCGCTGCCTGAGCAACTTCAATATATGTTGACGTAAGGTAAGCCAAAGTTTTGGCATCGTTTCCCGTTACTCTCCCCGCGATAAAGGCTTCGATTAGTTTACTCATCAGCCTCTTAGCAGCCTTGAGATTTCGGACTTTCAGGTTTCCCTCGATGATAGGGTAGGGGTTTTCGTTACTGCTTTGAGTCTTAACCAATTGCAGCGATTCTTTGCTCATATTTGACCGTCCACTTCCTTCATTCTCAGCGTCCGGCGTTCCATCTCGACTGTAATTTTTCCTAGTCCACCGCGCCTGTTCTTCAGGATTCCAAGTTTCAACCTCATTTCCGGACTTGTATCATCCTCGCTGCCGACTTGTTCGCGCCAGAGTCCGAGGATGAAATCGGAGGCTTCGTCAACCGCTCCGCTGTCGCGGGCAGCATCAATCTGGAGTTCCTCGAAGGCAGAATAGTTCCGGTTAACTTGGGACAAGAAGATAATCGGGACTCCGAGAGACTTCGCAAGGTCTTTCATGCCACGTGCCACCTTGCTGACTTGCTCGTATATGTCTTTCCCGCTTGACTTCACAAGCCCAAGATAATCAATCAAGACTAAACCTGTCTTGTCGTGGTACACGTTTTCTTCGGCGTACCGGACAAGCGATTCAATTGCTTCGAGAGTCAAGCCGTTCTTCTCGATGCAATAGAAATTCGGAATCTTGCTGAATAGCATCTCGGCGAAACCTTGAATGTCCCCGGTGTTCCGCGTAAGGTCATTCTCGATTTCATAGCCGGATAGTTCGAACTCGATTTGTGCGGCTCTTTCGAACACGGAGGTAATAGGCATTTCCATTGAGAAAAACAGGACTGGCCTCCCCGAACTCTTTGCGTAGTTTATTCCCGCGTTTTGGAGAAATGCGGACTTGCCGACTGATGTTTTGCCAAGTACGCAGAGGGATTCGCCGGGCATTATCCCGCGTAACTTCTTATCAACGGTCTCAAAGCCGGTGTGCGCCTTTGCCTTCTTCATGCTGCCAATGAATTCAGCATAGACTTTGCCAGCATCTCTAAGATCGTACACTCTGACAGCTTCCGTGCTCTCTTTCTTGTAGCGCTGAAAAGCTCCGTGAACAACCCCTTCAAGTTCACCTTGAGGAAGTGGAGGATTATTCTGCTTGTTCCATGCTTCCAGCGTGGCAAGGGTAAGGGATTCGTTGAGGCCCGCTGCAAGATATGTCCCGGCAAGCTTAATGGCTGCATCGTTCCGGCTGCCTTGCTCTGCACCCCGGAGTAGCTGGAAAATGTCGCTGTCGTGCCTTTCCGTCTTCTTACGCTCTCTGAAATCGTGGCTGTACCATTTGGCCCATAATGCAGACAACGATTCTACCGGGCTGATTTCGGAAGTTGCCAGCGCCTCGATCTCCCTCGGTTCTTTCGCAAGCTCTTTGATTTCATCCACTGTCAGGCTTTGCAGTTCACTGAATGTCAACGGGATTTTGTGCAGTCCCGATTTTAGATTCACAGTGTTCAAGACACGGAGCAATCTCTTTGACTCATAAATGGAAGAATCAACAAAGCTGAAGCCTTGAGACATTTCCCCGGCGATTGCTTTAACGATCTGTGCGAAATGGATTGAGGGTTTCGGATCCGATACAAAGGCCTCGATAGGAATGACAACGTGAAAGCCCTTGTTTCCCGAAAAGGAAAGCCGGAAGTAGTCCAAGGGGATTTCATAGGTTTCTGTAAGATAGCCGATGAACTTCTCAACCTCTGCCTTGACTGCCGATAAATTTTCGCCGTCAAAGTCGAAGGGAACAGCATCCGCCGTGTGTGGCCCGGTGAATTCGGTAACGCTGTCCGTCTTGTCAACCCATGTTTTCAGCTCCGGGCCGAACAGGAACACACTCCGATAGCATTCGTTGCGTAGTCCGTTCAGGCGGAAATCCTTGACAGGGATAACCACGTTTCGGTTGTTCAGTCCGCCGATAGCGGTTTCACAGTACAATTCAAAATAGCTCATAGAAAAAAGTCCTTACGGTTCTGGAATAACGCATCAATACTTTGCCTATCATCCGCGCCTGAAAGGGAAGAGGGAGACAGAAAAGCATGTAAGCGATCTCCATGATGTTGAGTTTAGTTTTCATGCCCCACCTACCCATTCAGCCACGGTTCGGTTTCCCTACTCAATTCAGGCAGCGGCTTTGGTTTCGGCTCTGTTGCTTTGCCGTGCCCGTTGTTTCTAAGACAGCCCGTCAGGTACGCTGCAAGCTGTCTCGCGTCAATGAACCTTGTTTCACTTCCGAGTATTTTGGCAAATTGCTTCTTTAGCGGTTCTTCACCGCCGAACTCTTTCTTGAATCTGTTAATCACAGAATACAGGTTCTTGTCTTCGGCCAAGAGAAGGTCACGTCCAAGGGTAAAGGTTATATTCTCTTCCTTCTTTTCTTTCTTGATTGTGTCCTCCGGCTGTCCTTCGGGTGTCCTTTCACCTGTCCTTGCCCCTTTTTGTGCGCTGCTGTTTTCTTGAAATTCACACCATTTTATCACGGTTATGAGAGATGAACGGCTGTCCGAGTTTATGTCCAGATTTCCGAGTTCTTCTAAAAGTGCTATCTGGTTACGGAACGTCGACGGCTTCATGTGGCATTCCTTCGCTCCGCTAAACCTTCCACTGAGGAACTGACCGGGCCTCAAAACGATTTCCTGACCGTTCCACAGCATCTTCTTCTCTTCGTGCGTTGCTTTCATCAAGCACCAGCACCACACTTGCCAGAGGTTACCGTTCTGGAATACGGCTGAATCAAGGCTCTGTCTGTGTAGCTTAATCCATCCGTTCATGGCTCGGCTCCGCTTTCTACCTGAGACATGAACAGGGCAAGGTCTTCGGTATCATGGCACATCGTGCCGTCAAGTAAGATCGCGTGGCAGTCAATCAGTGAGGACTCCGCTGTCTCAAGGAAATCGGTTAGCCTCCGGCGAAGGAGGGCTTCGGGCGTTGTCCCTGGTTTTGTCCCGCCAAGTTCCTGCAGCGTGCCTTCTATTGACAGAATCAGGCTGCGAACATCCTCAGCGAAAAAGGGGAGACGCTCAATCATGGCAGCGCCTCGAAGAGTGACGGCTGCAAGTCCTCTGTGTGGGCTTCGGGCTGAATCGCGTTCCCCGGCTTTCGGAAGTGCTTTACGCCGACAAAGATTTGTCTTTCCCAACCGTGAAAAGATCGCGAATGCCCGAAGCGGACGGCATCCTTACGTGAGATCGCCAGCGTTTCGCTGTCAAGGGTCACTTCGATAGTACTGAACTTGAATCTCGGACTGGAGAGAAGCTCTCCATTGAAGCCAATCTCTCCGTTCAGTCTGAAGAAATGGTCTCCACTCTTGATTCGTTTTCGGTAAACTCCCGCCGTGGTATCAAGTTCGCCGATGCCGCGTGTGGTGCGATCTGGAAGGGTAAGCTGGACGTAATAGCGTCCGGGTGTCTTAGGAAGAAGGGTGATTTGTGTTTCCATGTGTCACAAAAAAATAAAAATGCCGGAAAGGGTGAAAGGGGTATTTCCAAAACCCAAAGCCCTTATTCCGGCTAATAAACTTGCTGACTTGGAAATCATTTTCTTTCATGGAGCACATAGAAGCAATGAGTGTTCCGTGAATTTCCGTGAATGATTTTTCTGCTATTGTTTGATGAAAGAGGTGTTACGTACCCGCGTGTGTCTTTGCCCGTGAAATTCCGTGAAAGTCAGAACTTTTTTCCGGTCTCTTTGTCTATGAATACTTTATCTTTCTTGTCGAACTCAATCATGTGTTTTTTCATGCCTTCTCTAAGGCTGGTGTCGGCTATACCTCCCTCTTTAGCAATTGCGTGAGGATTGACTCGACCGCCCTTCTTTAGAATTCCCCTCATTGCCTGCCTTATTGTCTCGACAAATCTTTCTCTTTCTGTGAGCATCTGTATTTTATCGGGGAAAATCTTCGGTATTCTATTGAGCAATCCATTATCTCTATGTTCTCTGTATGTCTCCATGAATATTTTCGTATCATGCACCGATAGTGCTTGTAGTTGTTCCTGCGTATCTTCTCTTGATTCCTGCTCCAATGATTTTATAACATTTTGCACCCAATGAGGCACAATTTGAAGAGCTTCTTCGAGAATTTGAATTTTCAAATCTACCAATCGGGATGCTGTGTCCTCCTTTAGAACCGGTCTCAGCGAAAGGTAATATTCGCGGTTAGGTTGAGCTGGGAAAGGAATGGTCTGCCCTTCGGGTGTAACATAATCAAAGAACTTCAAATTATCTTCGACGCTTACATAACAGTCGTAGAGGAAAGCGAAACCCTGGTAAAGAGTGGACACATGCTCATTCTTAGAAAGGAACTCGTTAAACTTGGTCATCGCAATCTTGTAAAGCTTTGCTATCCAGTCTTCCTTTGATTTCCGGAATGCCTCCATGAATTCTTCAATGGATAGATTACCTTTTGCAGCTGCTTCGTATATCTCGTGTACCCTGATAGTGCGATAAGTGGACGACTCCTCTTTGAGGTACTCTGTGTTCCGTGATTTCATCATTCACCTCTCAAATAAGAATACCTCGCCTGTTGCTGGCTGTCGCCAAACAACCTCCCAAAAAACCGGGAAAAGCGAGCGGTTAAAACTGTTCCATGGCGTACATCGCCAAGTTATGCGGTTAAGTGGGAACCCTCTTTCGAATCATAGCAATTGGTTCCCTCGCGTCATATCTTAGCTTTGATAGCGTTAAATAGCTGATTTTCTATCGTGCCGTTGGAGTAGCAAATCATCCAGCTATAAGTGACGTTGTTCTCAAATGCTTCGATGTGAGTAGTAATTTTCACTCGTGTCTGGTTCTCTCCGCTTTTTGTCACAAAGATACTCAGCATGTACCTTCCGCCGCTCCAAGTGTACAACAAACTCGATGGCTTTACCGCCACTTTGTCAATCGCTCTTTGCGCCAGAATCCCGTTGGCAAAGACAACAAACTGTGTGGTCACAAGTCCGCTTGCCTTGTCAATCGATTGAATGGGAAGCGATTGCTCTGCAAGTGTACCAACAATAGCGCTCCAAACCTTGTCAAATGGAGCGTTAATGATTTCTGTGTCCTGAATAGCAGGGGGAACCGGAACAGACGCGCATCCTGCGAGAACGGGTCCGAGCAACAATGCTAACATCAATCTTCTCTTCATCTTATTCTCCCACGTTTTTCTTCTTCTTGAAGCTAACTCATCACAAAAACAAAAAGCCCCTACCGTTTGCGAACCGTGCTGTCGGTCTTCCCGATTTTATCAGGAAACGGTAGGGGTTAAAGAAAGCTTTCAGCATCACTCGCAAGTTTTTTTCCTGTTTCAATTCTACTCCATGGCCTCCGAAAATGCAAACGGCTGAGAACTTAGCAGCCTCCATGAGCAAAGCCTGAAACGGTGTCAATCCTGTTTTGGTACGTTCAATTTTCCTGCCTTCTTCCTTTTGAAAAGTCATCACTCACCTTCAAACAAAATCCCCCCGCCCGTCTGCAAGCCTTGTCTAAAGGCCTCCCGAAAATCGGGAACGAAACGGGGGATATGTTGAACTTTGTTGGACTTCATTTGCAAGTTGACATTCTGAACTTAATCCATCGTTATGAATGCCGCCTTTAGTTTTCTCATTGTTCTGTTGTTCCCGAAAGTGTAGCGCCGCAATTGCTGCAACGGCTTTGCCAATCTTTTCGCTACCGTGTAGACCGTGGTAACGAGTATAAAAAAGAATATCTCGGACAGACGAAGACTAAATGGAAATCTTGTCTGATTTCCTCAAGTTGCATTCCCGGCAGAGAATCTGGACGTTCTCAGGAGAGTTTCCACCTCCCTTAGCCACTGGTATGGTGTGGTCAAATTGCAGGTTGACCTTTGAGCCGCAGTAGACGCAAACGCCTTTGTCTCGTGCCCACACCACCAGCTTAACATCTTCTGGGATGGCTTGACGTGCAGTCTTTGAATGAGAAAACTCAATTGCACTCTCAATATTCGCTATTTGATTTCTCAGCGTCGATATTTCGCTTTCGTCGTCAAACGCAATCTTCTTCACTCTCAGAATAACCTCTTCCATTTCATCCTGAGTATTAATCGGTCTTCCAGTCATGTAAAAACCATTTCTAAAGAAGATTAGGGAAGACGCTTCAGTAATGAAGACTGGTTCTGTATTAGATTTCGCTAGATCACTTCGACTCATAAAGTGCCTGGTATTGAGTTTCACCTCACGAGCGTTCGGTCCCCTATCTACAACAATCGTAATTCCCCATGAACACTCCGGAGCAAAGTCGGGCACATTAACCAAACTCGTCACTATTCCAGCAAAAACGTGCCACCTCTCGCGACCGGCGGATTTAAGGGGGTACATTGTATTATGCGATAATTCTGCAACCTTAAATACTTCCATGAATTGTCCTCACGATATTACCTGTTAATCCCATCATCTGTAAAAAAACATAGAGGAATGACATTATTCGTCCGCAGGAACCTTTGGTCAAGTTTTTCCTCTGGCTCTTATTCTACTTGAGTACCATGAGAAATGCAAACGTCGGGCAAGATAGACGGCAAGAAATGAGGTTTACAGTGCATTGCTTGACTCAATTTGTCGGCTCCGAAAGTTTGCTTACGGACTCTCTCAGTGTCCGTCCAGCATCTTCACAGCATTCGCTAAGTCTTCACGTCGGACGTGACTGTAAATCATGGTTGTCGCTATTGAGCTATGTCCGAGTAATTCCTTGACGGCTACTATCGGAACTCCACGCTGAACTAAGTTAGACGCGAATGAATGCCGAAGGCTGTGGAAGTGAAGGTTCCCATTAAGCTCTGTGGCTCGGACTGCCTTCTTGAATTGCTTGCTGACAAAGTCTCTCTCGTATCTCAAGCCGGGATGCTTCTGGAAGACATAGTTCTTTTCGTCAAGGCTGAAAACCTTCGGCTGTCTTTTCTTGAGCATCTCAAGGGCCGTCTGGTTCAGGGGGATGATTCGCTCCCGTTTGCTCTTTGTCGTGAACGTCTCTGTGTTTGCCACTTTGATTATTCGCTCTGCCATGCTCACATCGTTCCATTCGAGATTGAGAAGCTCCGATAATCTTAACCCGGTGTAGAACGCCAGCGTGAACAAGTCTCTCATGTCCTGTTTTGTCCGGCCGTCTCCTTGGAGGGACTCAAGAATTGAAGCGAGTTCAATTTCGGAGATAAACAGCGGAAGGCTTTTCGGTATTTTGGGAAGTTTGATTCTCTTCAGTGGATTCTCGGAGAGATAATTCCACTCGACGGCTTTGCTGAATGCCGCTTTGATTGTCCGGTAGTAGTGCGCTGTCCCTTGCTTTGTCCGCTGGAAACTTTCTGTGAAGAATTGCTCTAAGTTTCGGACATGCAGGCGTGAAAGCGGAAGGTCTCCCGTGAATTGGAGAAGCCTGTTCAAGGCGAAGTCAGCCGACGTAACGTAATTGGGAGAACGTCCGGCTCGCAGGAAAGAAATATATTCCACTGTGAACCCTGAAAGCGTAACGGCTTCAATCTTTGGCTTGTGAGCTAACTCCTCCCGGAGATTCGCAAGGAATCGGAGCGCCTCCGGTTTGTGCTTTGTTCCTGTGGAAATTCTCCGTGAACGATTTTCAGCCTCATCGAAGTATTCAAGCTGATAGTAACCGCGTCTCTTAAAGAGAAACATTGTAACCTCCTCCGCCGTCTTGTCTCATGGCGGACTCCTCAAGTCCACAAGCAAAAGCTGAACCTTGACTGAACCAATTTCTGAACCATTCAGAGAAATCGCATTAAGAGGGAAGAAACGAAAAGAAAACCTCATCATCCGAAGTCTGTTGCTCTATCCAATTGAGCTACAGGCGCGTTGAAAATAATTTATTATTGGCCACCTGCAATTCCAAATTAGAAACTTAAACTTATAAGGATCACTTAACAAAAATTTGCAATTATCGACATAATATGTTATAATTTCGCCAGATGAAGGATTTTGAGTTTAAGAAACTTTACTACTCCATCTCGGAAGTTAGTCGTATAACGACACTCGAACAGCATGTCCTGCGTTATTGGGAATCTCAGTTTCCTGAACTGAATCCTGCAAAGAACAGAGCTGGCAACCGAATTTACACGAACAAGGACATTAGTCTGATTTTTGAGATCAAACGGCTTGTTCGCGAAGAGGGATTTACAATTGAAGGCGCAAAGAAAGTTCTGAGTGCGAAATCGAATGGCAATCCAGCACAGCTTGTTGAGACTGAAGGGGAGGGAGACACGACGCAAGACTTGAAGCAGACTCTGCTTGAGACCCGCGCTTTCCTGGAGGAGCTAATCCAAAAACTTTCTGTCAAGGACTAACCCAAAATTCGGCTTGTCATACTCTCGGTGAGATTACCTTGTTCTGTCAATGACCAACGTGTTTTCGTGCAAGGGATAGAGTCCAATGCAACGATGAGATGGACCAAAGCGTTTACGCGAGAAGCCGATAATAGTTGTAGAGTTTGATAGATGAAGTGGATTTTCATAAATTATATGTGCAATTGGTTATATCGGAACGTAGCGCAGCCTGGTAGCGCACTACCTTGGGGTGGTAGGGGTCGCGGGTTCGAATCCCGCCGTTCCGACAAGATCCTCTGGTATGTTGATGGGTCGCCGCAGGGGCTATCCGAACGAGTTAGTGGGGTTTCACGATAGGCAATGAAGTATTACTTGTACATACTCACGAGTTTGAAAGATACGTGGCATTATACCGGCCATGCGAGCGATGTACCCAAGCGAGTACAGGCACACAATTCAGGCAAAGTGAAATCCACCAAGTCATGGCGGCCCTTCAAGCTTATCTACACAGAGGAGTTCAATACAAGGTCGGATGCCTTTCGAAGAGAAATGTTTCTGAAGAGTCCGCGCGGTGCGGAAGAGAAGGATTATTAAGGAATTTGATCGATGAATCTTGTGGACGACACTGTCGTGAATACCAAGACGGAGTCTTTGTGGATGTGCAGCCTGGTAGCGTCCGAAGGATCCCGTTTTAATTCGGGACACTACCTTGGGGTGGTAGGGGTCGCGGGTTCTCCAAAGGATCCCGCTTTGCGGGAGAATCCCGCCGTTCCGACAAGAACGACCAAATTTTCCAAACGCCTCCTCGGAGGCGCATTTTATTGTGCAGAATGCCTTACGAATCTTAAATGTGTGGCGAGATAAAAGAGTAGATGGAGGGTCTGAAGCGTCTCCAGCAGATTTTCGAGTTTAATCAAGCGAATAATTTGCTGAAGGATTTTTATCTCTCCGATCCGATTTGGTTTCCAAAAAGATTTAAGAAAAAACAGGACGTAGAGACTGCTGCATTCATCGCCGCAACGTTTGCCATTGGTCCGCGTTATGCAATAATCAGATCTCTGGAAAAGATTTTTGCAGAACTCGGTGAGTCTCCTTACGATGCAATTATGAATTTTAGCCACTCAAGAATGCTCAAGAGCATGAATGGACACATCCAGTTTGCCTATAAGAATATTACGGGGAAAGATGTTGTTCAGATCTTGTTTACACTAAAGCTTCTTGTCAACTCGCACGGGACGATTGAGGATGTGCTTAAATTGAACGCCGATGACAAAGAAGGGGGTGTCTATTACATTCTGACTGCGCTGCTTGAGGAAATGAAATCGTATCGAATTCCTTCTTCCCTTGGCGGTGAATTAAGTCCGCGTGCGAGGGCGCTTCTCGCGAGTCCTAAACAGAGAAGTGCCTGCAAGAGAATGAATATGTTTCTGAGATGGATGACGCGGCGCGATGAAATAGACTTTGGCTTTTACGATTGGCTCGGCACAGACAAACTTGTTATACCGCTCGACGTAAACGTTTCAAGAGCGGCAAGGAAACTCAAGTTGACCAAAAGAAAGACTGACAACTGGAAGACAGCGGTCGAAATTACAGAGAAGCTCAAGTGTCTCGATCCAATCGATCCTGTGAAGTACGACGTGCCGTTGTTCCTTTATGGGATTGAACTGAGGAAAGGAAAGAAAGAGTGAAGAATCTTCAGCAACTCGTGATCTTGATTCGGGTAATCCAGTGGCGTATATTTAGGCACATTGATCACAATAGTGGAATTGCCTGAGTTTACTCGTAGGGCTGAACGCATTCTCACTAACGAAGAAATAGACGCGTTGCTTTATCATCTATCGGCTAATCCTGACGCTGGAAATCTCATTGAGGGGACTGGTGGAATTAGAAAACTGCGTCGGGCGTCGAAAGGTAAAGGCAAGAGTGGTGGGTCAAGAACAATTTATTTCTTTTATAACGAAACAATTCTGCTGTTTCTCTTGACAATATCTAGCAAAAGCGAAAAAGAAAATCCAAGTAAATCTGAGCGGAATGAATTAGGAAGGTTGACAGGAAAGTTGGTATCAAATTATAAGAGGTGACAAATGAGCGAAACATTTAAGAGTATAAAGAATGGATTAGAAGAAGCAGTTGAATACTCGAAAGGGAAAAGGACTGGCGCTAAAGTCTTTTCTCCCAAACATGTTGACGTGAAGGGCTTGAGAAAGAGAGTGGGGATGAGTCAAGCTAAATTTGCCGCTTCTTTCGGAATAAGTCTTGGGACACTCAGACATTGGGAAAGAGGAGACAGATATCCACAAGGTCCTGCTTTAGTATTGCTCAATCTGTTGTCAAAAGCACCGCAAACGATTTTAAAGGTATTGTGCAATAGTTGATTTATAAAATTTGAAAGCTTTTCTTGGTGTATCTGAAATCACGCGCCTTGTTTCTGTCAGAGAGTTATGTCTCATTTTTCGCTGCTAAATTATGAAATCGAGTGAGGTGACATTCGGAATGTGTCTTAAGTCCACAATCATTTTTATTTTCTTATTCTCCGGTTTGCTGTTTGCCCAACCGAAGGTTGTTACTCTTAAAGTTGGATCAACGGTCTCCTACGTCGGCGGGTTTGTCGATCTCAACCATGTTTACATTTCTCTTAATGATCTTTCACAATGCCTCGGTTTGCACACTTTTGAATTACGATCAACAGGAAAACTTAGCGTCTATTCCGAGTATGGAAGTCTACTTTTTACCCCCGACAATAATTTCATAGTTGTCTCGACCGGTGGCGAGTCGAAAATTTATCAACTGCCGATCGCGGTTCTCTCTGCTAACGGGAAACTTTATATGCCTGCAACTTACGCGGGTGAATATTTCTCTCGCATTCTCCAGGGAAATTTGACCTACGATGAAGAGAAAGCTGAGTTCAATTTTTTAAATTCGAATTTGATTGCACCTTTGGTAACCGGTGTGCAAGTCGAAGAAAAAGCCAACGGCGCCGTGATTGAAATTGGAATGCAGTCGCTGCCGAAGGCTTATGAAGCCGCAATGGCTACTGCCGCATCCGGCGGGCAAGAAAATATGCTGTATGTTACACTAATGCCGGCGACGGGCAACATTCAAAAACTCAATTCGTTATCTCCTACGGATGTTTATTCGAACGTCATAGCAATACAGAATCCGAATTCTATCCAGTTGAGTTTCAGGCTGAAGCAAAGCTATGTTTCAAAACAGATTTTTGTCGACAGCACGACAAATTCCGTTGTTGTGGCTCTTTACTCGCAAGCGGATGTCAAAAAGATTTTTTCGGAAGAGATAAAAAAGAAGTTGGATGCGGAGAAGAAGAATTGGAAGTTAGATGTGATTGTGATTGACCCAGGGCATGGCGGGAAGGATCCGGGCGCAATCGGTGTTATGGGAACGGAGGAAAAGAATGTCACATTGGCAATAGCCAAGGATTTAAAAAGGGATCTGAATAAAAAATTGCCAAACGTCAAGGTTGTGATGACAAGGGACGACGATGAGTTTGTCGAATTGGACAAACGCGGTGAAATCGCGAACGAGGCTGGCGGAAAACTTTTTATCAGCATTCACTGCAACTCGATGCCGCATAAACCTAATCCCGCGAATGGACTCGAGACTTATTTCCTGCGTCCAGGAAAAACCGGTGAGGCGATTCGAATTGCGGCGCAGGAAAACGCGGCGATTAAATATGAAAATGATTACGAGAAAAAATATAAAACTTACGATGCAGACAACATGATTTTGACTACGATGGCGCACGGTGCTTATGTAAAATATTCGGAACGGCTCGCGCAGTTGATCGAAGATAACGTTTCCTCGGTCGCGGCAGTTGCGGATAACGGCGTCAGTCAGGCAGGATTCTACGTTTTGATTGGCGCGTCGATGCCTGCCGTTTTGGTCGAGACCGGATATCTGTCCAATGTTCGCGAAGAGAGATATTTGAGAAGCAAAACCGGACGGGAAGCAATCGCAAGAGGAATCACTAATGCAATCGTGAAGTATAAGGCTGAGTATGAAAAGAATTTCACACAAAACTAAGTCCCCAAAGATCGAGGACATCCGTAAGGAAATACAAACTTTCCTGAAACGAAATCCATTATCGAGTTTCAAAAAGCGTCAGCTTGCAAAACTTCTTGGTTACACTTCCGAGCACGAGTATGCAAGGTTCAAACAGGCGCTGAGAGGACTCGAAGAGGGCGGTGGGATTCAGCAGAGCGGCCGCAGGAAATTCGGTTCTGCGGAGCGAATCGAAGCCGCGACAGGACGGCTGAGCCTCGACAGAAGCGGCAGCATTTTGTTCAATCCGGATCAATCGGAATTGGAAGGCGATGTAAAGGTGCAATTTGTCGTTCCTCCGGGCGGACTTGGCGGCGCCAACCCGGGCGACAGAGTGGGAGTGAAAATTATCGGCGGTACCGGCAAGGTGCTGGTTGCGAAAGTAACCAAGGTGCTCGAACGCGAAGAGAAAAAAATTGTCGGGACTGTCGAGCGGGTGGGAAGTTCTTACAAGCTTTTTTCGCGCGACAAGAATTTTCCGGCGGGAATCGACATATCACGGAAGAAATTGAACGGCGCGGAGGAAGGCGACAAGGTCCTAGTGAAATTGCTCGTCGACAACTTCAACGGATACTCCGCTGAAGTTGTTTCAATTTTCGGCGAAGCCGGCGATCCGAACGTTGAATTAAAGAGCATAGCCGCTCAGTTTGATCTCCGGAGAGATTTTCTGCCTGAAGTATTAAGTGAAGCGGAAGCAATCCCAGATAAAATCTCAGAAGAGGAGCTTGCCCATCGACTCGATTTGAGAGACGAAATAATTTTCACAATCGATCCGGAAGACGCGAGGGACTTTGACGACGCCGTTTCGCTGAAGAAGATCTCCGATCCGCAGGATCTCGACGAGTCGTCGATGACCCTCTACGAGGTCGATGACTCGTCCACGACCCTTCGGGTCGATAGACCCGTTGGGACTCGTCGAGCTGTAGGCCGACCCGTCGGGAATCATCGACCTTCGGATGAGTTATTCGAACTCGGCGTTCATATCGCAGACGTCAGCCACTACGTACGACCGGGAAGCGCGCTAGACAGTGAAGCATACAAGCGAGGAACAAGCGTTTATTTGACGAACGGCGTCATTCCGATGCTTCCTCATAAACTCTCAAATGAGATCTGCAGTTTGAATCCCGATGTTGACAGACTCACTTATTCCGTGATTATGAAAATCCGGCCGACAGGAAAAGTGGTCGAGTATCGTTTTGCTAAATCCGTGATTCGCAGCAAGAGGAGATTCACATACGAAGAGGTCCAAGAAATCGTTGAATCCGGCAAGGGAGATTTCGTCGAGACGATTCAAGAGATGAACAAGCTTGCCCACACGCTTATAAAAATTCGGAACCGTGCGGGCAGTATCGACTTTGATTTGCCGGAGGCAAAGTTTGTGTTCGATGAACTCGGAAGGCCGATCGAGATCATCAAGAAAATGCGTCTCGACAGTCATCGTCTTGTCGAAGAATTTATGTTGTTGGCAAACAAAACTGTTGCGATGCACATCGGCCAGCACGGAGTTAAAGCGAAGCCATTTCTTTACAGAGTTCACGACGTCCCTGATCCCGATAGAATCGGCGAATTAGCCGTCTTCGTTTCTCACTTCGGCTACAATTTGAACTTCGATGGAACAATCAGCCAGAAGCAGCTTCAAAAACTTCTTCAATCAGTGGAAGGTAAGCCGGAAGAATATCTTATCAACGGCATTATGCTCCGCTCAATGGCGAAAGCGATTTATTCTGAGAAGAACATCGGACACTACGGCCTCGCTTTCAAATATTACACGCATTTTACTTCTCCGATAAGACGATATCCGGATTTGGTGGTGCACCGCCTTTTGAATACTTATGAAAGCGGTAACGAGACTATCGATCTTGGAAATCTCAAGAGAATGCTTGTCGAAGTCGGCAAATCTTCGAGCGAAGCTGAGAGACGCGCCGTGGAAGCCGAGCGAGAGTCGGTGAAAATAAAACAAGTCCAGTACATGATGGATCACGTCGGCGACGAGTTTGAAGGAACCGTCTCCGGAGTTACAAACTTTGGGATGTTCGTCCAAGCCGACAATCTGTTGGTCGAGGGCCTTGTGCATGTACGGGAGATGGATGACTATTATACTTTTGTTCAAGGGCAGTTTCAACTGAAAGGCAGGCGAAGCGGCAGAGTCTATCAGCTCGGAGACCGCGTTCGCGTGAAAGTTCTCCGCGTCAACATGGAAAGACACGAAATTGATTTCGTACTATGCTAAAACTTTGGTTATTTGAAGAACGGCTTTTGAAAAGTATATTTTAGTGAGGAGTCTGGAATGAACGATTTTGGAAATATGCAGAAGATGTTTGCCGAGTTTCAAAAGAATCTTGAAAAGGCAATGAGCGAACTTGAAAATATGAGCGTTACCGGCGAAGCCGGCGGCGGGATGGTTAAGGTAACGGCAAATGGCAAGAGGGAAATTATGAAAGTCGAAATTGAACCGGAACTTATAAAGTCTCAAGATAAAGAAATGGTCGAAGACCTCGTAGCCGCCGCCGTGAACAATGCGTTGGAAAAAGCGGAAAAGTTGGCAACCGATCATTTGGGATCGAGCGCCGGCGGATTGCTCACGATGCTTCCCGGGTTCAAATTTGGCGGGATTTCCTGAGTGATTTATACATCTCAAGCACTTGAAACTTTAATTGGCGAGCTGAGCAAACTTCCCGGAATAGGAAGGAAGACAGCTCAGAGGCTCGCGCTTCATTTACTGAAAACCGACAACGAAGATGCCGACCGCCTTGCAAATGCGATCGTCGAAGTGAAGCGCAGAATTCGTTACTGCTCCGTGTGCTGGAACATAACGGAGAAAGATCCGTGTTCGATTTGTTCGAATCAATCTCGCGACCACACTGCGATATGCGTGGTCGAGGACCCGAGCGATGTTCTAGCGATTGAAAAGACAAACGAGTTTCATGGGGTGTACCATGTCCTTGGAGGAGCGTTGAGTCCACTCGAGGGAGTCAGTCCCGAGCAATTGAAAGTAAAAGAATTGCTGAGCCGTCTGAAAGGCGGAGTCAACGAAATTATTTTGGCAATGAATCCGGATGTTGAGGGAGAAGCGACAACGATTTACCTCGGCAATTTGCTCAAGCCGCTCGGAATCAGAGTAACGAGAATCGCGCGCGGCGTTCCTGTTGGAGGAGACCTCGAATTTGCAGACGAAGCGACGCTTGTTAGAGCATTGGAGGGGCGGATTGTCGTCGAATGAAAAAGCGCTTTGCAGTTACTTTCCTGTCCATCTTTTTTATCTCCGGATGCGGAATTTTTGAAACCCGGCAGCCGCAGCCTCCTCAGCAAGGTCGCACAGATTTTCTTCCGCCGGCTTCTCCCAACATCGTAATTCAAAACTTGGTTAATTCGATCGCCGATAGAAACGTGGACAATTATATTTCTTGTCTTTCGGACACAAGTTTTGGCGGCAGAAGTTTTTCGTTCGTTCCGCCCGCGGATGTGTACAATCAGTATAGATCAATTTTTTTAAATTGGGATAAGAACTCGGAGCGGGCATATTTCAACAATCTTACATCCCAATCATCGAACTCCTCAAGTTCTGCTCTTATACTCTCATCTGCAAACCTTACTTACCAAGGTAGTGATTCTGCAATTTATAACGCGAATTACACTTTGCTGTGGCCGAACAAGGTGCCGGGTTATCCACAACAGGCGCACGGCAACCTGCAATTCTCTTTGGGCATCGACAGGAATCAGAACTGGTCGATTTACCGCTGGGTTGATTCTCGGGTTGGGGACAGCCTAACTTGGAGCGAAATGAAAGCGAGATTCAGCCAATGAGGTTGGCGGCGCTCCTATTCATGTTCCTTTTTGCGAGTTGTGAAAACCCATTCGCGCCAAAGTTGGCGACGCAGCAGATCGTTCCGAATAGTTTTCTTTCCGACCAGAAAACGATCGACGGAGTCTTTCAAAATTTTGTTTACGCCTATACTTTCAGAGACACTTCCGTGTACTCGAAGTTGATCGCGTCTAATTTTACTTTTATCTATCGTGACTACGACAATTCAGTCGACGTCGCATGGGGAAGAGACGACGAAATGAGATCGACTAACATGATGTTTCAGCTTGTGAATCGTCTGGTCCTGAATTGGAACAACATTTTTTCTCTTACCGAAGATTCTCTTAACGCAGCCGTGACGCGCGGGTTTACACTAACAGTCGCTTTTAATCCGGCGGATATTGCAGAGGTCAACGGCAAAGCATATTTTGAATTGAAAAGATCATCTTCGTCGGCGCCATGGCGGATTTCTCTGTGGCGGGATGAGTCCAACTTTTAAAAGAAAGAGGAAATTGAAAGTAGCTTTCCAGGGAGAAAAAGGAGCCTACAGCGAGATTGCTGCAATGCGTTTTTTCCCTTTGAAGAATCTTGAGTTGATTCCCTGCAAGACTTTTGCGGATGTCTTTCACGCAGTTGAGAAAGGCAAGGCGGATAACGGCATGGTTCCCGTAGAGAATACATTAAACGGCGGGATTCGCGAAGTGTTTAACCTGCTGGACGAAGAACCGTTGTATGTCCACGGTGAGATCAAACTGAAAATTTCCCATGTGCTCCTCGCCATGAATGGAGCGAAGTTCTCAAACATCAAGAAAGTCTATTCCCATCCTCAAGCGCTCCTTCAATGCCGAAAGTTTATCCGCAAAGCTAAGTTGACGCCGGTTGAATTCTACGACACTGCGGGTGCGGCAAAATTCGTCTCTGAGAACAACGACCGCAGTATTGCCGCGATAGCAAGCGAAGCCGCCGCAGAAGATTATGGCCTTGCGGTGCTGAAAAGGCGTCTTGAGAGCGACGGGAATAATTTTACGAGATTTCTTGTCATTTCGAGAAAATATTCCGTCTCGAAAAATGCCGACAAAACAACAGTGATATTTAGTCTGAGAAACATGCCGGGCGCCCTTCACAAGGTTCTTAGTGTTTTCGCGATACGGGACATCGACCTTCTTGCCATAGATTCTATTCCTATAGTCGGCAAACCGTGGGAGTACAAATTTTATGTCGACTTCAGCGGAAGCATTTTAAACGACGAGCGGGCAAATGCGGTTAACCATTTGCGTGAAGTAAGCCCGCACGTGAAAGTCGTCGGGAGTTACAAATCGGGGGAGACAATAGTTTGAATAGATTATGGTTCATCGTAAAAGAAGCTTTCAGCGGACTCCAGCACGCAAGGCTCAGCGCGTTCTTTTCGATCCTGATGGTTGCGCTCTCGTTCACTTTGTTGGGAAGTTTCTATTTGACGTCGATGCAAGCCGAAAAATTCTTGGACTATCTTAAAGGCAAAGTCGAGATCGAAGCATTCTTGTCCGACTCGCTTTCATCGGATCAGATCCGGGAAGTAAAGTCAAAGTTATTGGCGACAAAAGGAGTAGGCGGCGTTCAATTTGTCAGCAAAGATGAAGCGGCGGAAATATTTAAAAAGGAATTCGGACAAGATATAAAAACGGTGCTCGAGTTCAATCCACTGCCTGCGTCTTACAGAGTTTTTTTGAAAGATCAGAACAAGAACTCTCGCGATGTCGCCGCGATTGCTGCGAAGATAGAGAAAATGTCCGGAGTAGAATCTGTAAAGTACAGAAAAATTTTGTTGACGTTGATCGACAGGCGCGTGAGATTGTTCTACGGAGTGATGAGCGGATTCGGCGGAGCGCTGGTCTTGCTGTCTATCTTTCTCGTTTACAACTCAATGCGTCTCGCGATTTCATACAAGAAGCGGATGATTGACACAATGAAATTGGTCGGCGCATCGCGGAGCTTCGTTAGAATGCCCTTTCTTCTTGGCGGGATGATTCAGGGCTTTACGGGCGGACTTGTCGCGGCAGTCGTGATTTATGGCGTAATCAACGCCGCCGTTGTCTTGGTGAGGGAAAACATTTTGGCGGAAGTTCTGCCGCCTTCGCAGTTCTATCTCTCGATAGTTGGAGTGGCTACGCTGCTTGGCTTGTTGTCGACGTTGTTTGCGACGCGTCGTTACATCAAAGAAAGTCTCTCGTGACTTTTGTGAATTTTGCAGGAAAGTTTTCGGATAAACGGACCAATTTAGTTTAATTAACTCAGAATAGATTATGTACAAGTTTGTAATTAATGGCGGCAAGAGACTTTCGGGAAATGTGGTAATCAGCGGAGCAAAGAATGCTTCTCTGGCGCTCATGCCTGCCACTTTGCTCGCGCCGGGTACTTTCAGGATTGATAACACACCTGATTTGAGAGATGTCTCGACGATGTCTCAACTTATGGAGACTCTCGGCGCAAGGGTGTCGTTGAATGGCAAACTTCAGACGATTGATACGAGGGGCGTGAACAATTTCGAAGCTCCGTACGAGCTTGTCAAAAAGATGCGCGCCTCAATTTATGTTTTGGGACCGCTCCTTGCTCGCTACGGATACGCAAAAGTGTCGATGCCCGGCGGATGCGCATGGGGACCGCGGCCGGTTAATTTGCACATCGAAGGGATGGAGAAATTGGGCGCTGAAGTAACTCTTGATTCCGGTTACATAATTGCCCGTGCAAAAAGACTGAACGGCGCACGTATAAATTTTGATGTATCGAGCGTCGGCGCTACCGGCAATGTTATGATGGCTGCAGTTCTCGCTAAAGGCATGACCGTAATCGGGAATGCGGCGCTTGAGCCGGAGATCGTGGCACTCGGTGAGTTTCTCAAAAGAATGGGCGCTCGAATTGACGGTCTTGGAACTTCGACTGTTACAATTGAAGGCGTGGACGAACTTCACCGGAGCGATTTCAAAAATATTCCGGACAGGATAGAAGCCGGGACGTTTCTTGTGGCTGGCGCAATGGCTGGTGGAAAAATCAAAGTGGCTGATTGCGAGCCGTCCCACATTTCTTCTCTTCTTTCAAAACTGGAGGAAGCCGGCGCGAAAATTAGTACGGACAAAGATTCAGTGACGATTGAGGCTCCCGACAAAATATTGCCGGTTGATATTTCGACGGCACCGTATCCCGGTTTCCCGACAGATATGCAGGCTCAGTGGATTGCGTTGATGTCCCGCTCAGTCGGTTCTTCAGTCATAACAGAGACAATTTATTTTGATCGTTTCAAACATGTTCCTGAGCTGCTCAGACTTGGCGCAGACGTTGAAGTGAAGGAGAATGTTGCGATTGTGAAAGGAGTTCGCTTTCTCAAGGCAGCGAAGGTCATGTCAACGGATCTAAGGGCGAGCGCGTCTTTAATTTTGGCGGGACTTGTTGCTGAAGGCACGACTGAAGTTTTGCGAGTTTATCATATGGACAGAGGTTACGAACGTATTGAGGAAAAGCTGAGAGGACTTGGTGCCGACATCGAGCGTGTTCAAAGCGACGAGTTTTAGTTTAGCGCTTGCCGCCGTCTTTATTTTGGAAGGATGCGGAGCAAGCGGCGAAACGGAATTGTACCAATGCTATTATACTTATGAAACTTCCAAATCGAGCTTGCCCGGATTTGAAGCACGATTATTTTATTCGCCGGACAGTGCCGGTCAGCGCCTCGATGTGTACGTCAGCGTGAAGGAATCGAGGTTAAAGTACGAAAGACAAGGTGACATTTACCGCGCATCATATATTTCTTCGGTTCGTCTCGTGCAGAAAGAACAAGTTCCAATCACCAAGGAAGTCTCACGTGTAATCAAACGAAATTCTTATCCGGAAGATCTCGATAATTCCTACGATGCGTTCTTGGTCTCCTTCAATGTTAAACCCGGGGAATACTCAGTTGAAGTCAGCGTCAACGACGAGGAAAGTAAGCAGAAAGCTGTGAGAATCTATGACCTGACTGTCCCAGACATCTCAGACAAGAAACTTGCTTTGAGCGACATTCTGCTTCTCGCGAGATATGATACTTCGGGGCAAAGCCGAAAGATAACGCCGTTCATTATGTCGAACGCCGGTCTTTTGCCCGACACAATAAAATTTTTCACGGTGGTTTCCTCAAAGAATCCATCCGTTGATTCCATCTTTTTCTATCTCTACAAATTGCGGAGCCGTGACTATTACTTCCCGAATTTCAGCGTCCAGACATTTTCGAACCAGCCGTCGACGTACGATCCTTGCAGTGAGAAGAAAGATACTGTTTTGATTTACAGCTATTGGACTACTGCAAGTTTGAACAGAGGAAATTCGTTTGTCTTCGGTGTTGTGCCGAAACCTCCGGTGGGAAATTATTTACTGAAGGTCGCGGCGAAAGATGAATCAAAAGATTCCGCGATGGCTTTGCTGGATTTCCAAGTACGCACAAAAAACTTTCCGGATATTTCAGACGACTTGCCTGAGATGGTGAGTTCGTTGAATTACATTGCCTCGAGTTATGAACTCAAGAAAATTGTCGAGGCGAAAACAGATTCGGCAGTCAAAGGCAATCTGCTGAAATTCTGGAAAGACCGCGGCGGATACGACAAGATGGTACAGTACTATCACAGAGTCGCGCAAGCCAACCAGTACTTCGCAAATTGCGTCGACGGCTGGAAAACTCCGATGGGAATGTTCTACATAGTTTGCGGGCCGCCGGACTATGTGGAATGCCAAGGAGCGTGGAATGAAAAATGGGTTTACTCTGAACCTTCCACGCAGAGTTCGATGATGGTTGTCTTCAGGCTCACGAGAGAAACGATAAATCCCGACGACAGATTTTATCGAATTGATAGAGTTTACTCGAATGCCGATATGTGGGGCTATTATGTCAACAAGTGGCGGACTTCATATTGAAGATTCTCGTGAGCCGACTGAAGTTCATCGGCGATATGATTCTCACGACGCCCGTCATAGGAGCGCTTCGGGACAAATTTCCTGAAAGCGAAATCGATTATCTCGGCGACAAAGATGGCGTAACTCTCTTGGAACATAATCCGAATTTAAATGAAATTATCCCCTACGATTTCGATGCGCCATCGGTGAAAGAACAATTAAGAGTCGCTTTGATTTTGCGGAAGAAAAAGTATGATGCTGCGATCGATCTTTTTGGAAATCCGAGAAGCGCCATAGCGATTTTCCTATCCGGCGCGAAGATGCGAATAGGCGGAGACTTCGGTTGGAGAGGGAAAACCTACACGCATCCGATCGTCATCAATGAAAGAATCAACTCCATCGCGTTTCATCTGAGATATCTGAGACCGCTTGGCATTGAAGAAAGTTACCGACAACCTAAAGTGTTTTTATCGGACACAGAAGTTCACGATGCGGCAGAGTTTTTGGCTTCACTGGGAATTGACAATTCGGGAATGATAATTGGTCTCCACATCGGCGCAACATGGCCGGCAAAAATGTGGCTGCCGGAACACTTCGGACGTCTTGCCGAACTGGTTAATGATGAGCTCGGTGCCCAGGTTATTGTGACGTATGGCCCGGCGGACAAGGAGTATTTCGAAAGATTCGCCGCGTCAACTCATTCGCAGTTTTCAGTTGTCCCGCCACAAGCCCCGAAGAGGCTGAGAAAACTTGCCGCAGCGATTTCTCAGTGTGACGCATTCGTTTCTAACGATACCTCGCCGATGCATATTTCCGCTGCCGTGGGCACTGCGACAGTCGGGATTTTTGGGCCGAGTGAGCCGGAGATATGGTTCCCGTATGACAAGAACCTTGGACACGTTGCTTTCAAGAAGGATGTCCAATGTTGTCGCCGCGACATCTGCAAGCTTGAAGGGGAAGAATATATGCGTTGCATGAAACTAATCAGACCGGAAGAGGTCTTTGAAGCTTTACAGCAAATACTAAAAATCAAACACAGAGCAGATAAATGACTAAGATAGAAGAAAATGCGCTGCAGGAATTTGTTGAGGTGGTTCGGAGACTGAGACAGGAATGTCCGTGGGATAAAATTCAGACCAATCGTTCCATCCGGCATTACACAATCGAAGAAGTTTATGAACTTGCAGAGGCAATAGATCAGGAAAAATGGGACGAAGTGAAAGGCGAGCTTGGCGACATTTTGCTGAATGTATTTCTTCATTCGCAGATAGCGGAAGACGAAGGGAAATTCACACTCGTCGATGTGGTGCGCTCGGAGACGAAGAAAATGATCGTGCGTCATCCCCATGTTTTTGGAAATGTTGAAGCGGACACCCCGGAGCAAGTAAAAGTGAATTGGGAAAGGATTAAGACAGAGGAAGGAAGGGAATCTATCTTTGATGGGATTCCAGCAGCATTCCCGGCTCTTGCTCGCGCATTCAAAATCCAGGATAGGGCGGCGAAAGTCGGCTTCGATTGGGGAAATGCAGAGGAAGTCTGGCCGAAAGTTGAAGAGGAGATGAAGGAACTGCGGCAGGCGGTGAAGAGCGAAGATGCCAAACGAGTCGAGGAGGAGTTCGGAGATTTACTTTTTTCACTCGTGAATTACGCCCGACATATCGGAGTTCATCCAGAAAGTGCTTTGCGAACAGCCGTCGAAAAATTTCAAAAGAGATTTCTTTATATCGAGGACGAATTAGACAAACGAAATGTCTCGCTTCATGATGCGAGTCTCGATGAGATGAATGATCTCTGGGAGAAGAGCAAAAAAGGGGTGTAGAGTTTGCGTTTGGATAAGTCCCAATGCCCAGCGAAACAATTTCCTTAAAAGGAAATGTGCATCACGCTCCCAGCGTGATTTCTTTGAATGAGCATCACGATTTATCGCGATGCTTAAGGGGAATCTCCATAAATCCGCGAGCCGGATTGTTAAGAATAATATAATCGTACACGCCCTGGATAGCCTGCTTCTGCCCGGGCCAAACCAACGATGAAATAGCTTCTTCCTTTTGTAACCACTTATGATTTTTATGTTCCGGCGAGATTTTTATTTCGATCGTCGGATCTATTTCTGCCGCGAACACAGGACTCAGGTTCACTGAATCGTTGGTAAAGAAATAGAAAGTGTTTGTGAGCGGAGTATTGTAAAGTTTTCTCGGTTTGACTCCGATTTCTTCTTTTACTTCGCGCAATGCCGCTTCCCATGCTTTCTCGCCTCGTTCGATTCCACCGCTGACGATCTGCCACAAGCCCGGATAAATTTTATCATCGTCTGAGCGCTGGAGTACAAGAAACTCAGGTACAGCGCCTCTTCTAAAGACGACGATCTCGACAATCTCAAAATTTATTTTTGACATCAATCGAAAATTAGTTTTATCTCGTCATCGGATAATTTTCGCCAGGCGCCTTCAGGAAGATCAAGCTCCAGTTTTCCGATTGCCGAACGGTGAAGCTCCGCTACATTTCTTCCAACCGCGGCGAGCATTCGTTTGACCTGTCTATTTTTTCCTTCATGAATTTTGATTCGAAGATGGGTTTTCGAAAATTCGCTTTTCATGATTTCACATTCGTCAGCTTTGACTACTACACCTTCACTAATTTCTACGCCGCGCAAAAGCTTTTCAATATGGTCTTGCGTTACCTTACCTATTGCGGTTACTAAATAAGTCTTGCTGATCTTCTTTTCAGGCGATGTGATCTTATCCTGAAGTTCTCCATTGTTTGTGAAGAGAAGAAGCCCGGTCGTATCTAAGTCTAATCTGCCGACGGTGAAGAGATGTATATCGTTCGGCACGAGCTCGTAGACTGTCTTTCGGGACAATTCGTCGTCGGATGTTGTTACATAACCGCGTGGTTTGTGCAGCATAATGACGACAGTTGTTGGTTTTGTGAGATGTCTGTTGTCGATTTCAATTTCATCTTGCTCTACGTCGACACGCCAGGAAGGAACCTTCACGATTTTCCCGTTGACGGTGACTCTTCCGCTTTTGACGTAAAGTGCGGCCCGCGAACGAGAACAATAGCCGAGCTTTGATAAAGCGCGAGCTAAGGAAATCGTTTCTCCCGGCATAAACTATTGAGGTTCTTGTTTCTTCGTTTGTCTGAGGTGTCTATAAACAAGATACAATATTCCGAGCAGTAGAATGACAACGACTGCGATATCGACAACCTGACTGTATTTTCTGATCTCTTCCCAATGACTTTTCAAATGGAAGCCCGCGAATGCAAGAGTCGAATTCCAGATTCCTGCTCCGAGCGCCGTATAAAGAATGAACTTTGCGATTTTCATCTCTCCCGCGCCCGCAGGCAGGGAAATGAGATGTCTTACTACCGGCACAAACCGGCTGATGAAAATTGTCTTGTCGCCGTACTTATTGAAAAATTTTTCTGTCAATTCGAGGTGATGCATATCCAGCAGGAGATACTTTCCGAAGCGTGCGACGAACGGTCTTCCGCCGTATAGGCCGACGTAATAAGAAATCACCGAACCAATGATGCTTCCCATCGTACTGAACAGGATGACTTCGTGAAAAGAAAATTTTCCTTCGAATATCAAGAAGCCCGCAAATGGCATTACCGCTTCGCTCGGCAATGGAGCTACCATACTTTCCAATGCCATGAGAACCACAATACCAGTGTAACCTGAGATCGAGATCCAATGAACGATGTGGTCAATAAGTAATTCTGTCATAAAAATCCTTTGAATTTAGTTTGGAGAACGCCCATTTAGCAAATGATATTTTCTGTACGACAATTTACTCAGGTTTAGTCGGACATAGAAACCCACTGTCTTTGCCGGTTTATCGACCCTTACTGTCCTCCCGACAAAGTCGGGACGGGACGTTTTCCCCTTGTCAAGGGGGAGAAAAGAGGGGGTTGTCCCGACAAAGTCGGGATCCTGCGGAAAAGAAAGCCACCGCATAGAAGCTCGGCCGAAAAGGCCTGTGCAAAGAAGAATTTCACAGAGGGACACGGAGAAATTAGAGGAGTTACGCCGAGTGGTGCCCCCCCTTGCGGGGTCGCTCGGAACTCTGTGTCCCCCTCTTTTCCTGAATCCACTTTTCGGCCAGGCTTCTATGGCAGTGGTCGTTTACAGTGTAGATTTTTCTTTGCAAGATTTAATTAACACTCGGTGTTGCAATTGGCATTTTGCTCGCTTAAAATTGAAAGTCAACGATTCCAAAAACAGAAAAGGGGGGCGGCATGAACGCGCCAAGAACACTCTGTGAATTGCTGGAAAAATCGGTCGAATCTTACCACAATCCTAAAATGCTCAACTCAAAAGCCGGAGGTGAATGGAAATCATTTTCTTCCGATCAAGTTTATGAAACGGTGAAAAATATTGCGCTCGGATTGCACTCGCTTGGTGTTGTCCCGGGTGACCACGTCGCATTGTATGCAGAGAGTTCCGCATACTGGACGATCTCCGACCTTGGAATAATCCATGCGGGCGCCGCCGACATTCCGATTTACGTAACTCAAGCTGTTCCACAAATTGAATTTATCCTGAATAATTCCGAATCGAAAGGAATCTTTGTCGGTTCACGAAAGCTTTATGACAGAGCGAAGGATGCTGTTGCAAATTCAAAATGCAAATTTGTCATAAGTGTCTCGGATGAGAAGTTCGACTCGAATGTAGTCACATGGAGTGAGCTTCTCGAGATGGGGAAAAAGGCCGCTCTTCAAACCCCGAATCTCTTCGATGAATTGAAACACGCTCCGCAGGAAGACGACCTTGCTACGATAATCTACACAAGCGGCACAACCGGCGAGCCCAAAGGCGTGATGCTCTCGCATAGAAATCTCGTTTCAAACGTCGTCGATTGCGCGCCATTGTTCAGCTTCACGCCGATTGAGGAAACTGCTTTGAGTTATTTGCCGCCATCTCATGTCTTCGAGCGGATGCTTTTATATCTCTACATCCACGTCGGCATCAGGATATTTTACGCGGAATCAATTGAAGCGCTGCCGCAGGATCTCATCGAAGTCAGACCTCACTTGATGACTACTGTTCCACGAATGCTGGAGAAAGCTTTTGAGAAAGCACAGAATGTCGTTGAAGGCTTGCCGTGGTATAAACGTTTCGTATTCAAATGGGCAATCGACCTGGCGCTTCAATTCAACACCGAAAAGGAAATGCCTTTGGGTTATAGAGTGAAACGCGCGTTTGCAAGTGCACTCGTTTACAAGAATCTGCGGGAAGCTTTTGGCGGAAGAATTGGATTCATAATCAGCGGAGGCGCCCCTCTCAGGCCGGATTTGGCGACGATTTTCTGTGCAGCAGGAATGACAGTACTGCAAGGCTATGGCTTGACCGAAACTTCACCGGTCATTGCAGTTAACAGGCTTGAGAGAAACAGGATCGGCTCCGTGGGCCCGCTCATCCCAAACGTGTCAGCCAAGATAGCCGGCGACGGTGAAATTCTAATCGATGGTCCGAACGTGATGATGGGTTATTACAAAAATACTGCGGCGACGTCGGCTTCGTATTACACCTGTTGGTTCAAGACAGGAGACATCGGGTATCTCGACAAAGATGGTTTCTTGTTCGTTACCGATCGCAAAAAGGACCTGCTCAAAACGAGCGGCGGGAAATTTATTGCTCCGCAAGAAATCGAGTCGCTTCTTTCAAAAAGTTTATACGTCGACAAGGCAATTGTGCTCGGCGATCAACGCAAGTTTGCTTCCGCTTTGATCTTCCCTAACTGGGATGCCTTACGAGGTTTCGCGGAAAAGAACCAAATAGAGTTTAAGTCAAATGCAGAGCTTGCGGAAAATCCTCAGATCAAGGCGCTTTTCCAGGGGATCGTTGACGGCGCGAACAAGGATCTGTCGCACTGGGAGACAATAAAAAAGTTTGCCGTGCTGGACGGTGAGCTTACGATCGAAGCAGATTACCTGACTCCGACTTTGAAAATGAAACGACGGAATGTCGAAAACCGCTACAAAGACTTAATTGAAAGCTTTTATAAAGAGTAAAACTGGAGAAAAAAATGAGACCAATCAGAAAAGTAGCTGTACTTGGCGCCGGTGTTATGGGCGCGCAGATTGCTGCCCATCTTGCGAACGCGGGTATCAGTTCTTATTTGCTCGACATTGTTCCGAAAGAATTAAATGACGAAGAGAAGAAGAAGGGTTTAACGCTCAATGACAAGGCGGTAAGGAATCGTTTTGCGGCAACGGGCTTGAAGCGCGCGCTCGAATTGAGACCTGCGCCGTTTTTCACGAAGGAGAAAGCCAATTACATTACAATTGGGAATTTTGAAGATGATCTAAAAAAAGTCTCGGAAGTTGATTGGGTTATTGAAGTGATTGTCGAGAGCCTTGCTCCGAAAAAAGATTTAATGAAGAAGATCGATGCCCTTCGTAAACAGGGTACGATTGTCAGTTCCAACACGAGCGGTATCCCGATTTCCGAAATTGCCGAAGGTTTGTCTGAGGATTTCCGAAAACACTTTCTCGGTACGCATTTCTTCAATCCGCCCCGGTATCTCTACTTGCTAGAGTTGATCCCGACGAAGGAGACATCACCGGAAGTGCTTTCGTTCATGAAAAATTTTGGTGAAGAAGTCCTCGGGAAGGGAACGGTCCTTTGCAAGGACACGCCTAACTTCATCGGCAACAGGATCGGCGTAGCCGCAATCATGTATGTTCTCCACAAAATGATCGAGAAGGATTACACGCTCGAAGAAGTCGACACGATTACCGGCCCGGCTTCCGGGAAACCGAAGAGCGCGACTTTTCGCACCGGAGACATTGTCGGATTGGATACACTCATTCACGTTGCCGATAACCTTTACGAAGCCGCACCGAACGATGAGATGCGCGAATACTTCAAAGTTCCTGATTTCGTTCTCGAAATGCAGAAACGAAATTGGCTTGGCGAAAAGACGAAGGTCGGTTTTTATAAGAGAGTGAAGAATGAAAAAGGCGACAGGGAAATTCTTACTCTTGACTACCGAAAAATGGAACATCGTGCCAGGCAGAAATCGGCATTTGCTTCTATTGAGATGGGAAAGAATATCGAGGACGTTCGTGAGAGAGTGAAGAATCTCGCCTTCGCAAAAGACAGGGCAGGAGAATTTTTCTGGGACACTACCGCCGCCGTCTTGATCTACAGCGCTAATCGAATTCCCGAAATTGCCGACGATGTGATGAGCATAGACAATGCAATGAAGTGGGGATTTGGATGGGAACTCGGTCCTTTTGAAACATGGGATGCGATTGGACTTGAGAAATCCGTAGAGAGAATGAAGGTCGAAGGGAGACAGGTGCCGCAGAAAATCCTCGATATGCTCGCCGCCGGCGCGAAGAGTTTTTACAAGGAAGAGAATGGAACGCGGTTGTATTACGACTTTGCATCGAAGAGCTACAAGGCGATTCCGATTCCGAAGAAACTCATCAGTCTGAGCACGGAAACGGAAAAAGGAAGGGTCATCAAGTCGAATTCCGGCGCTTCTCTAATCGATCTCGGAGATTCGGTTGCATGCGTTGAATTCCATTCAAAGATGAATACGATCGGCGAGGACATTCTTCAACTTGTTGACCTGGGCTTGAAGAAATTAGAAACAGATTACGATGCTCTTGTCATTGCGAATCAGGGAAGACTTTTCTCGGCGGGAGCAAACCTGATGCTGATATTAATGCTCGCGCAGGAAGGCGACTTTGATGAACTCGATCGCGCGATCCGCGCGTTCCAAGGAATTGATATGAAAATTAAGTATGCACCGAAGCCGGTGGTTGTTGCACCGTTCAACATGACACTTGGCGGCGGATGCGAAATGACGATTCATGCGCCAAAGGTCAGGGCATCGGCAGAGACTTACATGGGACTGGTTGAAGTCGGAGTCGGCTTGATTCCCGCAGGAGGAGGCACGAAGGAAATGCTTGCTCGAAGTCTGGCGCGCGCGCCTAAAGTTGCCGACGCGGACTTGATGCCGTTCGTGCGCGAGGTTCTCGAAACAATCGGAACTGCGAAAGTTGCGATGAGCGCTGACGAAGCGAAGAAGTTCGGCTACCTCCGCCCGACAGACGACGTTTCCATGAATGATAAATTCTTGGTGTACGACGCGAAGGCAACTGCGCTTGCAATGGTTCAGGAGGGTTACCATCCGCCGGAAAAGCAGAAGATCATGGCGCTTGGTCAGCCGGTTCTTTCCGCGCTTACGCTCGGGCTCTATCTTTGGAAAGAAGCGAAACAGATCACCGACTACGAATTCCATATCGGAAAGAAGTTGGCTTACGTGCTTACGGGAGGTGACTTCTCTTCTCAGCAAGAAGTTGACGAAGAATACATCCTGGATCTTGAGCGCGAGGCATTCTTGAGCTTATGCAGTGAAAGAAAAACCCAGGAAAGAATTCAATACATGTTGAAAAACAATAAACCGTTGAGGAATTAAGATAGGAGAATATTAACATGCACGACGCAGTAATCGTAACATCAATTAGAACGGCCATCGGTAAGGCGAAGAGGGGAGCCTTGCGCGATGTGCGTCCGGACGAAATGGCCGCCGAAGTTATCAAAGCGGCTGTCGAGAGGACGCCGAATCTTAATCCGGAAACGATCGATGATATTTTGATAGGGTGCGCAATGCCCGAAGCCGAGCAGGGAATGAACGTCGCGAGGATCGCTTCTCTGCGGGCGGGAATGCCGGTCTCGGTTCCTGCGGCAACTATCAACAGGTTTTGTTCCTCCGGTTTGCAAACGATCGCCATGGCTTCTGAAAGAATAATGGCGGGATTTGCCGATGCAATCATCGCAGGCGGAACGGAAACTATGAGCCTCGTGCCGATGGGTGGATTCAAAGTAGTTCCGAATCCTTATCTTGTCGGGAATAGCCCTGAAACTTATTTGAACATGGGACTCACCGCCGAGCGGGTTGCTGCTCAGTACAAAGTCTCTCGTGAAGACCAGGACAGGTTTTCACTGAGAAGTCATCAGCATGCAGTCGAGGCAATCAAGTCCGGAAAATTCTCGGAAGAAATTGTCCCGCTTAAGGTAGTGAGGAAATCAAGAGTGAACGGGAAAGTAAAGACCGAGGAATTTACGTTCTCAGTCGACGAGGGCCCGCGCGAAGACACCACTATCGACAAGCTCGCGCAATTGAAACCGGCATTCATGGAAGGCGGCACGGTAACTGCAGGCAATTCATCACAGATGAGCGACGGCGCTGCAGCATCTGTTGTAATGAGCGCGGAGCGAGCGAAGGAACTCGGGCTGAAGCCGTTTGCAAAATTTATCTCGTTCGCGGTTGCCGGAGTCCCCCCTGAGATTATGGGAATCGGTCCCATCAAAGCGATCCCTAAGGCATTGAAGCTCGCCGGGTTGAAACTTGAGGACATTGATGTCATCGAGTTGAATGAGGCGTTCGCTTCGCAATCACTGGCAGTTATCAGGGAACTTGGGATTGACGAGAACAGAGTGAACGTCAATGGCGGTGCAGTTGCACTTGGACATCCTCTCGGCTGCACAGGTGCGAAGTTAACCGCGACTTTGCTTCACGAGATGAAGCGTCGCAAATCGAAATACGGAATGGTTACAATGTGCATCGGCGGAGGAATGGGCGCCGCGGGAATTTTTGAAAATCTAATGTAAGGAGCCAAAAATGGAAACGACCCAGAAACAATCGTTGAATTACAAAAAAGGCGGAAGCTTCCTCATCGAGGATACGAAGCCGGAAGAAGTCTTTACACCTGAAGATTTTACCGAACAGCATAAGATGATCGCCGACACGACTCGGGACTTTGCGGACAGTGAAGTGATGCCGAATGTTGATAAGATCGAGGAAATGAACTATGACCTCGTGTTGAAATTACTGCGGAAGGCCGGCGACATCGGACTCCTTTCAGTCGATGTTCCGGAAGAGTACGGCGGACTTGGTCTCGATAAGACAAGCTCGATGCTGGTGGCGGAAAACCTCGGCAAGACCGGCTCGTTCGCAGTCAGCCACGGCGCGCACACGGGAATCGGCACGCTTCCGATCGTCTACTTTGGAACGGAAGACCAAAAGAAAAAATATCTCCCGAAGTTTGCGAGCGGCGAATTGATCTCGTCGTACTCTTTGTCGGAGCCGGGTTCGGGAAGCGACGCGCTGTCTGCAAAGACTGTGGCGACTCCTTCTCCGGATGGAAAGTCTTACATGCTAAATGGCACAAAGATGTGGCTTTCCAACGCCGGATTCGCAGATGTTTATATTACTTTTGCGCAGGTCGGCGGAGACAAGTTTACTTCTTTCATACTCGAAAAGAATTACAATGGAATCTCTCTCGGCAAGGAAGAGAAGAAACTCGGCATCAAAGGTTCATCGACGCGCGCTCTGAATCTCGACAACGTGCCGGTTCCGGCGGAAAATGTTATAGGTGAAATTGGAAAAGGACACAGAGTCGCGCTGAACATTCTGAACGTTGGACGCTTCAAATTAGGCGCCAGTGTGATTGGCGGTGCGAAGGCGATTATCACAGAGTCCATCAAGTACGCAAAAGTTCGGAAGCAATTTCAGGTTCCAATCATTTCATTCGGACTCATCAGGCATAAACTTGGCGAGATGGCAATCAGAGCTTTCGTCGGAGAATCGATGGTCTACAGGACTGCCGGTCTGATCGATTCAATTCTTCAGAATGTCGACAAGAAAAGCCATGATTCTGCCGTTCTCACTCTGAAAGGCGTCGAGGAATATGCCGTTGAATGCAGCATCATCAAAGTGTACGCTTCGGAAATCCTAAACTATATTGCTGATGAAGGCGTGCAGATTTTTGGAGGATACGGATTCACTGAAGAGTATCCGGTTGCGAGACCATATCGCGACTCCCGCATCAACAGGATCTTCGAGGGAACGAACGAAATCAACCGACTGCTAATTCCATCCATGCTGATCCGGCGCGCAATGAAAGGCGAGCTGCCGTTGATGGCTGCCGCTCAAAAATTGATGGACGAAGTTATTTCATTCTCGGCAGGCGAGTCGACTTACGAAGGATTGCTGGCAGACGAGATGAACCTTGCGGCCAATGCCAAGAAGATTGGCCTGCTTGTCTCAGGCGCAGCTTTCCAAAAGTATATGGACAAGTTAGAGAATGAGCAAGAGGTAATTTGGCATATCAGCGACATTGTTATGGAAGCTTATGCAATGGAAAGTGTGCTGCTGCGTGTTAGGAAAATGCATGAGAAGAACGGAAAAGATGTTGGCATCTACGCAGACATTGCGCGAGCTTTTGTGTTTGATGCTATTGAAAGAGTCGAGAGTCACGCGAAGGCGGCGCTTGCGATCATGGCAGAAGGAGATATGCTGCGCACGTATTTGACGGCGGTTCGCCGACTGCTGAAATACACGCCGATAAACTCAGCGTACATTCGACGCGCAATCGTTGATAAGCTTGCAGAAGCTGACAAGTACGATCTGTAAATATCTGGTAGTTGCTGTAGAGGCTGTCCAAAAAGTGACGTTGGTCGACGAGTCTCGTCGACCAACATTTTGCCGCTATTTCTGAAGGTACGGCAGCAAGTCCTGTTTGAGATCTTGAAAATCTTGTTCAGTCATTCCATAAATATTATGGTCAAAGTAGTACTCCTTTACCCGCTCGTTTTCCCGTAAGACGCCTTCGAATTTGAATCCGAGTTTTCGAATCACTCCGTTACTTGCATCATTGCCTGTTGCTGCTTGAATGTAGACCCTGTGCAGCCTGAGCTTCTCGAAAAGATATTTTAGCAGAATGGCAGCAGCTTCTGTTGCGAAATTATTTCTCGCCTTGTCGTGGCTGATCCAGTAGCCGACGCTTGTCCGTTGATTCATCCAGTCGATCTGACCTGTGCTGATCAACCCCACAATTCCATTCTCAACAGTAATGCAAAGATGTATCGCCGCCCTTAATTGCATATCATAAATCCACTGCTCAACAATGTGCCTTTCGTCATCAACAGTTCGAACGTAATCTACCCACGGCAGCCATTTTTCAAGGTGTTCACGGGAATTGCTTATGATTCTAAATAAAGAATTCACGTCAGCCAATTGGACAGAGCGGAGGACGACCCTTGGTCCGGATAAAGTAAGCGAATTGAAATCATCCATCATGGGAATAAGATAGATTTTTGTGGGGCTTTTCACAAGTTCCCAAAGTAAGCTGTTTTGACAGGTTTGATTCCACAATTTTTGTGGTTAAGTAAATAACTGGGGACAACGGAAATCACATTCTGCAACAAAATGTTAAATTCACGTTGCACTCTGTAAAGCCAGCTTTTATATTCAACCGAAAGCATCCTGGACGGATTACTCTTAAGGTCAATGTTGGCGATAGATTGATTTCGGAAAATATGTGTGAATGTAAAGATCCAGTAGCAGACTTATTGTTAAATGGAAACAGCTAACTGTTTCCGAGCTTTGTAGTGCTTACTTAGTGGAGGCTGTCCAATGTTGTACAAATATGTTTCGATCGGCTATGCTGCGGCAAATTTACTTCTCGCCTTGATTATCTATTTCAAGGCGACGCGGAGTCTGATAGTTAAATTCTATCTTTTCCTTGTCACCAGCTTAGTAGTTTTCGGCGCGTGCGGCTATTGGGGCACGATGCCTATGTCCAATACGGGAGGTGCTATAGTTAGTTCTGTAGGCGCTTTCCTTTTTGCGCTGTTCCCGTTCTTCTTTCTCCATTTTATGATCATAATGGTGCGCCGCGAAGAGTTGTTACAGTCTCCTCTTACTGTCGCGTTCGTGTACTTTGCGGGTCTTTTCAGTTACACTTTTGAACTTCTTGGTTTGATCCCGAAGCCAATCACGATCGGCGTTGGAATTTCCGCAATAGGTTATGTTTTTCTTATAACATGGATGTCGGTGGTTTTCAGTATCGGCATCGCATTGCTCTTTACTTTCCTTAAGGGATTCACGGACAAGGGAATGAAATCAAACCTTTTGGTAGCTGGCTTCGCGATACTTCTCCTTCTTCTTCCAGGACCTTTTACGGAGTCGATTTTTTTCGCGTTCTTTCCACGAAGCATGGAGCTCTATATTTTTACTTCGCTCTTGTCTCTTGTAATCGCCCTCTACTTTGTATTCAGGCACAAGATAATTGTCAACACACTGTACGATGCGATGAAGTCAGCTCTTACTTTTATGAGCGACCTTCTCCTTCGTATGGATGACGGATTGAATGTCCAACTTGTTCGTGGCGGCGGCGCCGCCGCTTTGGGATATGAAGAGAATGAAATGGTAGGGAAAAACCTTCTCGATCTTACACAGCAAAGCGACGTCATTCGGTCTTATATGGAAAGGGCTTTACAAGGAAAAGAAGATGAAGTAGTTATCGATGTTGATTTTCTTTCGAAGAAAGGCCAATCCATTCCTATGAACCTGTCATTGACCGTAGTCGTGGAGACAGGTCAGATCGTGGGCTTTGTCGGTGTTGGAAGGGATATAACAGAAAGACGACGTTCGGAAATGCTTCAAGCGGCTCTGTATAGACTTTCTGAGATTACACGCGTTACAGAAAATCTTAGAGAGTTCTGCAAAGCAATTCACGAAGTGATCGGGCAGCTCATACCTGCGAAGAATTTTTATATTGTGCTCCGCGACGACGTAACTCGTGCGCTCGTTTATCCATACTACGTCAATGAGATTTATGCTGCTCCCGAGAGTCAGCCGGGACTCGATGCTTTCAATGAACAAGTTATGTTGAGCGGGAGTCCGTCAGTTTTGACTGTGAATGATACAAGCCAGTTCAAAGACAGTGAGCTTGCGAGCACAAATCGTAAAATGCCGGTTGATTGGGTGGGCGTTCCATTGAAGACGGCATCCGGCACGATAGGAGCTTTAGGCGTACAGAATTTTTCCACTGAGGTGCGATTGGGTGAATCGGAAAAGAATCTGCTCTCTCTTTTGTCCGGTCAGATCGCAGC
Organism: Bacteroidota bacterium; assembly: GCA_023381615.1. Lineage (GTDB taxonomy): Bacteria > Bacteroidota > Ignavibacteria > Kryptoniales > JAKASW01 > JAKASW01. Next base: position 8,753 of record JAMCQL010000019.1, on the reverse strand, counting down.
TGCGATTGAACGTAAACAATCCGATGAGAAAATAAGGGAACAAGCGGCACTACTCGATAAATCGCAAGATGCCATTATACTTGAGGCATTGGATGGAAGGATTACCTTTTGGAATGAGGGGGCGGCGAAAATCTATGGATGGAAATACGATGAAGTCGCAGGGAAAAAACTATCAGACTTTTACAGCGATGAAATTCCAAACGATGCCGTTGCAGCTCGCGAAGCTGTGCTAAAGGAAGGCGAATGGTCAGGTGAGATAACGGCAGTTAATCGCAGCGGCTCAGAGATTATTCTGGATTGCAGATGGAAACTTTTGACTGACAGCGAGAACAGACCGAAATCTATAATGAAAGTCTGTACCGATGTTACAGAAAGCAAAAAGTTGGAGGCACAGTTCATGCGTGCGCAGCGCCTCGAAAGTATCGGTACGCTTGCCGGAGGGATCGCGCATGATTTGAACAATGTATTATCTCCGATCATGATGTCCGTAAGAGCCTTGAAGCGCAGATTGAGCGACGAGCAGAGCGAAAAAATCCTACAGGCAATTGAATCGAGCGCCAAGCGGGGCGCAGATATGGTGCGCCAGGTTCTCATGTTCGGAAGAGGTGCAAAGGGCGAACGCGTGGTCTTGCAGCCGAGGCATATAATCAGAGAAATAATAAACATTGCTAACGAAACGTTCCCGAAGTCGATACGTATTGAACATAACATGCCAAAGGATTTGTGGACGATTTTAGGCGATGCCACTCAGATTCATCAAATGTTGCTGAACCTTTGCGTGAATGCAAGAGACGCAATGCCTGACGGTGGAATTCTAGCCTTGGGCGCTGAGAATGTCACACTTGACGAAGAGTATGCAAAAACAAATATAGAGGCGAAGCCAGGAAGATATGTGATGCTGTCGGTTACCGACACAGGGACAGGAATTCCTCCCGGTCTGCTTGACAAGATATTTGAGCCGTTTTTTACAACGAAGGATGTGGGAAAAGGAACAGGTCTTGGGCTTTCCACTGCCCTCGCATTAGTAAAGGGACACAGCGGTTTCATGAACGTTTACAGCGAAATCAATAAAGGAACTTCGTTCAAAATCTACCTGCCGGCTACCGAATTGGCTGAGGCCGCGCTTCCCGGTGAGACGGATCTCGATCAATATGTCGGACGCGGCGGACTGGTCCTGGTGGTCGATGATGAATCGTCCATTAGGGAAATTGCACGAGCCACACTCGAAGCGTATGGTTATCAGGTTATCGTCGCAGGAGATGGAGCGGAAGCGATAGCAGTGTTTGTAAAGAATATGGATAATGTTCGAGCGATAATTATAGACAATATGATGCCTGTCTTGGATGGGAAATCTGCAGTCACCGCACTGAGGCGAATGGAAACAGATGTGAAGATTATCGCGACGAGCGGTTTGCAAGAAACGATTTCAGGAACGTTCTCGGAACAGATAGATGCATTCATCAATAAACCATTCACCGGAGAGAAACTGCTGAAGACCGTTTACGAAGTATTGAACGAAGACGAATAGAAAGTCTATCGTACTTTCAACCATTTAACCCATTAGTCCAACATCAGTTGTTCTAAGCGCAAGCAGGTGTCGTATTCCGCAATTGCTCTTAACCTAAAATGGGTATAAATTACAGGAAAATGGAGATTTCTGTTGAGCGGTTTCAAAATTGAGAGACTAAAAGATCTTTTTGACAATTTCAGGGGGAAGCAAGTCGCCGTTCTTGGCGATTTAATGCTTGATAGATATGTATGGGGAAGTGTTTCGCGAATTTCACCGGAAGCGCCGGTGCCTGTGTTGGAAATTGAAAGTGAATCAGCACGGCTTGGCGGCGCCGCAAATGTAGCGAACAACATCAAGTCCCTTGGCGCGGAGCCGATTTTGTTTGGCATAGTCGGGAATGACGCATCCGGGGACAAGCTGAGACAAACACTAAGCGAAATGGGGCTGTCAGATGAAGGCGTGATCACAGATCCGCAGAGGCCGACGACAGTGAAGACAAGAGTCATCGCTCACAGTCAGCATGTTGTCAGAATGGATTACGAAGTCAGGAAAGAAATAGATAAGACGATTGTCAATCGCGTGATCGAAATTCTAAACTCTATGTCCAATGAAGTGGACGCAGTTCTGTTGGAAGATTATAACAAAGGGATGCTGACAAAAGAATTGCTGTCGCTGGTAATCGGCTTTGCAAAAAAGAAAAACAAAGTCATCAGCGTAGATCCGAAGCAGAGTAACTTTTTTGAGTTTAAACATGTAACGGTCTTTAAACCGAATAAAAAGGAGGCCGAAGGCGCGCTCGGACTTTCTGCCGGGTCGGACGAGCAGGCAGTTACTGTTGCGAAGGAATTGTTGAATCGTCTTGACTGTGAGAACGTTCTTTTGACTCGCGGAGAGAAAGGGATGACTCTCGTTGAAAAGGACGGTACTTTTGCCCACTTCCCAACGAAGGCGAGAAAAGTTGCTGATGTGTCAGGTGCTGGAGATACAGTTATCTCTACTTTGACCGTTGCTCTTGTTTCCGGAGCAACGATAAAGGAAGCTGCCGCTATAGCAAACCACGCCGGCGGAATTGTCTGCGGAGAAGTCGGCATCGCCCCGGTTGAGAAAACAAAGTTGTTTAACGAAGTCCTGAACGATTCGAAGTCGTTGTCCGAATGGATCCTCGACGAGTCGTCGATGACCCGACCCGTCGGGAGTCGTCGACCTTCGGGAGAATTTTAATGGCTAATATTTTTACACGAGAAGATCTCGCGCCAATTCTGCACGGGCTGCAGAGTGAAGGAAATAAAATTGTATTTACAAACGGTGTCTTTGACATCTTACACAAAGGGCATGTGGAATACCTAAACCGTGCGAAAGAACTCGGCGATTTTCTAATAGTGGGAATAAATTCGGACACAAGCGTCAAAAAAATAAAGGGTGAGAAGAGACCGATTGTCAACGAAAAGGATCGCGCCTTTATCATTTCAAATTTAAAGAGCGTTGATTATGTCTGCATCTTTGAGGAAGACACACCTTACGAGACGATCGACATGCTGCAGCCGGATATACTCGTCAAAGGCGCCGACTGGAAAGTCGAAGATGTAGTAGGCAGAGACATTGTTGAAGCACGCGGCGGTAAAGTGGTTACGATTGAATATCTTGACGGGAAGTCGACCACGAATATCATAAAAAAGATACTCTCCGAAGGATCCCTTTGGGAGAAGTAGTGAAGTCCGCCTGAGGCGGACGCTAAGTATGCGCAAAAGGATTTTTTTCCCAATACTCATCCTCTTAATACTTCTACCGCTTCTAATCTTTCTGTTTTCTTATACGCGATTCTTCCGTGAAGAAGTGCGCAGCTTACTGACATCCGTAGTGGATGAACAAACTAACGCCCGGCTTTATCTCGGTGAGATTCATGGCAGTATTTTCGGTTCATTCAGAATTGACGGTGCAGCACTCCTTTATCGTAATGATCCGATTGCACTCATAGACACGATTAAGATTTCTTATCTTCCGCTTTCTTTAATCACGAAGACAGTTGAGGCTTTGCATGTTGAACTGGTAAACCCGCGTTTCTATTTGAAGAAGTACAAGGATGGAACGTATAACGTTGACCATATCTCGAAGAGTACTTCGCAGTCGAGCGGAAGATTCGACTGGACGGTGATTCTTAAGTCTGTGAAAATACGCGGAGGTGAGTTCCTTCTTTATGATTCGACGGCGACCGGGGCGAATGAGCAAGTCGCAGATTCGCCAAATTCCACGGACAATACTCAATTTGACGCGTCTCATTTTACTTTGAAGAATATAAATATAATGGCATCCGCCATTGTCACAGGCGATAATCTAACTGCGAATGTCAAGAACGTCTCGCTGAACATAGGTCCGCCGGATTTCAGAGTGGACTCGTTGAAATTTGATTTCTTTACTTCGCCGGGCGGAACGGAGGTTTCCGGCTTCAGGCTGAAATCCAACTCGACGTTTATCCATGCCGATCTGACTTTAATGGGTCAAAGCTTGCTTGATTCCCTAAATATTAAGGATATCCGTCAGAAACATTTGACGGCTAATGTGGAAGCGAGAGATGTCGACCTGAAAGCAGTCGAAGATTTTGTGAAGCTCCCACTTGACCCCGTGTCAAAATTCGGTTTATCTTTCTTCGTAAGCGGTAGTTTGGATACACTGAACGTAAAACAATTTCTACTCAAGACGGATAGTTCAAGTATTCCTCTGACTGCTTCGCTATACAACGTCCTTGATTCGTCAAGGGCTGTGAGAGTCGAGATGAACGACGCTCTGGTGAATACAGTGGAGTTGTCAAGTCTATTAAAGAGCGCCGGCATGCCGGATATAAGTCAAATGCCCCCGGTGCATCTTAATGCGGCCGTTGACGGAAAAGTTGCGGACTTGTTAAATGTTGCTCTTAAACTCAATAGCGGTGAAGCGGAAATCGTCGGAAGTTCACAGGTCTCTAATAATTCATACGATGGGAATATTGTTTTTCACGGCATTGATGTCGGGAAGATATTTAAATCGAAAGCGCTGATCACTCAGCTCAACGGCAGCGCCGGCTTCTCTCTCAAATCTTCAAGCGGCGCTATTCCGGGCGGGGACATTTCTATTACGGTGGACTCGTCAAGTTATGACCACACTTCGATTCACAACGCCAAAGTGACCGCGGCTTCTGTCGGGGACAGTATCAATATCAGTCTCAACTTCTTGACAGTAAAAGGAAATATCGACGGGAGAGCGGCGCTCAACGTTGATACAAAGAATTACAGCGGGGAATTTGCGTTGAGTGAATTTGATATAGCGCCTTTTATCCATGTGCCGACGCTGGAAGGAAATCTTACTGGAAGACTTAACGTGTCGGGAAACGGTTTTGATATTGACTCAGCTTCTGCGGAACTTTCTTTCCTCACCGAAGGATCGACTATCGGCAATTTCCCGTTGGATAACTCCGCATTCACATTGATGTTGAATACAGAAGCATCTAACAAGGTTCTGCAGTTCTACTCTCCTTATGTTGATGCAAATGTGAACGGAAGCTTCGTTCCGCATGAGCTGCCTTCTCAGTTGTCTTCCATCTTTTCAGCTTTGGCAGACAGCTTCAGCAACAGAATTCTTGGAAAGCATGATAGTGCAAGGGTTGGTTTTTCGGGTGCATCAAACATCAATGCGTCGATAGATGTCAAAGTCAAAGATGCGAGATTCATAGGCAAGCTTCTAGGAAATACGGAATTAAACGGAAATCCGGAGACCCATTTGAGACTCGTTTCCGATGCGGGTGTTTTCTCGATGAACGGCTTGGCGACAGCGGACACTCTTCACTATGTCAAAGACTCATTGAAGGTGAACGCTTCAAAAATCAACGTCCAATTCAATTTGAAATCGAACAACAATTTGTCAGTGTGGAATTCGAGTGTCTGGTCGGTGAACGCAAATCTTGGAGCTCTCGACATAAACCAAACGAGGCTTGCCGCCAAAATTCTAAAGGCAAATTACACATCCGGCGATTCTTCAAAGCCAAACTTACTTTCCGTTACAGCGCTGGGGCAGGTTGATACACTGCTGGAATTTTACGTTGATGCGACAGCCAATATCGGCAGCGATTCAATGGACATAACGGCTAACACATTGCTGGGAAAACTTTACGGGGTATCTTTAACGAGCAAGGCTCCTGTTCGTATCTCGTATGTCCCGGAAATCTTCTTCATTTCCCCAGCGACTTTCTCCGCCGGCATTAATAACGGATCGAGCCAAAACAATTCTAATGTATCGCTCGACGGCAGTTATTCTTTGAATGATGGAGCGAATCTCCATTTCAAATTTTTCAACTTCACACTCGCGTCCTTGCAGAAGCTGGCTCGACTCGACACAAATACTCTTAAGTTGAACGGGGCAGTCAGCGGCGATGCCGATCTGACTAATTCCGACAGCGGCATTGTAGCGGCTGTTAATTTCAGCGGAAGCAATGTGGAATACAGCGGTGCGAAAGCTAAACTTGCGAATGGGAAAATTCACCTGAGCGGCAGCGACATGGCATTGTCGGTGGAGCTATCCAAACGAGAAGACTCAACTCGTTATGCGCTTCGACTTGACGGGAATGTCCCTCTTTCCAGTAACTCGTCGAAGGGTTTGCATTTGAATGTTATAACGGACTCGCTTGACATTTCCTTTCTAACTCCTCTTTTGGCTGGTGTGCAAAACTTTGGCGGATTTTTATCGGGCAACATGGTTATTGCGGGTGAATACTCATCACCCGATTTTAAAGGGGCGATGCAGATCAATGATGGAAAAATCCGGCTGGCGGCAAACGAGATAAATTACCTCTACAATGGAAGAATAGTTGGAGAACGCAATAAGCTCGTTTTGTCTCCGCTCGTTATTAGAAATGTTCCCGGCCAGACCGGAGGAACAATGGAAGCGAACGGTTCGGTTCAAGTTGGAGAGAATACGATTAAAGCGTTTGACATCGGACTGAACGGTTCGCTTTTAGTGTTGAGTTCGACAGCTCAAAGGAGTCTTAAAGTAATTTACGGATCGGCAATTGTCGGCGCCGGTCAGCAGGGTTTGAAACTGAAAGGAAGCTTGGCAAGGCCAATGCTTGAAGGAACTGTTAATATTCAGAACGCGGATTTAACTCTGCCGCCTTTGCAGAAGAGCAAAAATCTTGCCGCACAGGAAATTGTCTACCATTTTCCCGTCGATACAACAGGGAAAAAGTCAGCGAAGGCTTTGCCGACCACCTCTGCCGTTCCGCAGCAAGTTTCAACTTCTGGAAGTCTGATTGACAGTTTGCGGTATGATGTTGAAGTCGAGACAAAAGGCAATGTCAATCTGAGAATGATATTTGACCCGACTACAAACGAAGAATTAAACGCGGTGCTGGATGGTCGGCTGCACCTTTCCAATTTGTCCGGAACGATGGAACTCACCGGCGATGTGAATATACAGCAGAATTCTTATTATAATTTTTACAAGCAATTTGCTGCTGCAGGAAAACTTCGCTTTACGGGCGATCCGCTTAATCCGATACTCGATATAACGGCCCAATATCAAGGCGATCATTATGCGGATACTTCATCCACGAAGGCGCCGGAAGTAGTTGTTGTTCAGCTTAAGATCACGGGAACGTTTGATCTCCCGAAGGTAAACATTTCGATGACCGTTAACAACAACCCGTTCCAAGGTGATCCCCAGACAAACGCCATATCGTTCATCTTGACTAATCAGTTTGAAAACGAATTGACTTCATCGCAGAAGACAAGCGTTGCCAACAACTTGTGGGCGCAAGCCGGGGCAGGGTTGTTTGCGAGCTACGGATCTTCAATTCTTTCGGGAGTCTTGACAAATCTCTTCAGTCGGGAATTTTCTTTCATTAGAAGCGCTGAGCTTCGTTACAGCTCTCTTTCCGATTTTGCAAATCCGGATGTGGCAATCACTACTCAGTTTGGAAGCGCAACGATAAAAGTAGGCGGGCAGGTTTTCAGTGACATCAACAATACGGACGTGAGTATTGATTACCCCTTGACGGAAATACTTGGCAAGAGGCTTTACTTGCAGTTGTCGAGGAGGGTAGCGCTCAGCAACCGTTCATACTTCCAGCGTGAGACGATCAACACGCTGAGGCTTTTCTACCAGTTAAGTTTTTAAAGAAGAGAAATCTTTTCCTGCGATGCGACAGGCAGTCGTGAAGACTGCATGGTTTTTGGTTGAGAAACTTGAGTTACTAAGTCTATTTGACGCTAACAGAAGTCTTCGTCTCGCTTAATGCCTCTTCGTACAACTTTTCGTAAATTGGCACAACCAAATTAACATCAAATTTTTCTTCCGCTCGTCTTCGTGCATTCTGACTGAACAACTCCCACTTTTGCTCATCGCTCAGCAGGTCAACGGAGTATTTAGCCATTCGCTGCACGTCGCCCATCTCCGCAATGAAACCGGTCTCTCCGTGCACGATCACTTCAGGTAATCCGCCGGTGCTCGATGCAACGACGGGGACGCTGCATGACATTGCTTCAAGTGCCGACAATCCGAAGCTTTCAGACTGGCTTGGCATCAGCATCAAGTCCGAGGCTGACAAAATTTCCGGAAGGAGTGTCTGTTTCCCCAGGAAATTTACATCTTCAAATATTCCTAGTTCGCGCGCGAGCCGCTCAGATTCGGATCTGTCCGGGCCATCGCCGACAAGGACGAGCTTGCTTGGAATTGAACGCCTGACGATGTCGAAGATTCGAATCACATCCGGTACTCGTTTTACAGCTCGGAAGTTTGAAATGTGAACGAGAATCTTTTCTCCGTTTGGAGCGATGCGCGATCTGAATTGGCAATTCTTACATCTTACAAATTTTTCCGTGTCAACAAAATTTGGAATGACCTGAATTTCTTTCTCTACATTATACATCGTGTAGGTTTTCATCTGAAGAAAACGGGACACTGATGTCACGTAGTCGCTTTGTTCGATCGAAAATTTTACAAGCGGCAAGAAACTCGGCTCGAGCCCGACGAGTGTAACGTCGGTTCCGTGAAGCGTTGTAATGACCTTTATATCCTTAGTCGGGGCAAGTATTTGCTTGGCGAGAAAGGCGCTGATTGCGTGAGGTATTGCGTAATGAACATGCAAAACATCGAGGTTGTGATATTTGGCAACGTCGATCATTTTTCCAGCCAACGAGTCCGTGTAAAGAGGGAAGTCGAAGACCGGATATTGGGACATTTCCACCTCGTGATAAAAAATATCGCCGACAAAATTGTC
>JAMCQL010000074.1 GCA_023381615.1 Bacteroidota bacterium | reverse complement strand
ATTTTAAGCATTACCCTGTTTGAGAAAACACCTGTTTCTCAAGCACTTACAGATACACGACCCGAATTTCAACAGCACCATCTCGATAACCAATTGAATTTATTCGACTTATAGTTGGACACTAATGAATGTGCCTATGTGGTTAATCTATTGCTTTTTACAAATTTGTCGCACACCCTCTCAAGACTCTCACCTTGACTTTTCATATCCACCGTTGTAAAATCATTTACATATTCAAGGAGAGCCGTGTGCTCAATGTTTAAAGATAGATTTCGGTGTTGTAGAGTCGGGTTAGTAAACGCGCAACTTTTCAGATAGATCATGTGTCTGCGGACTTCTTTTCGCGGCTTCGACTTCAAGATTGCTCGTCGGACTGCCTGATTAAACCGCAGCGCTGTCAAAAGAGTCTGACCTTTTAAACATGGAAACATAAAAAGGAGATTACGAATGGAAACCATGGTCGTGGATCACCGACAGCTATATCGTTTACCCTGGACATTGCCGGATAACGCTATCGCCTGGCTCGAGCCGACCTCGCAGTGCAATCTCTCCTGCGACGGATGCTACAGGGAAAATCTTACTTCCTCCCACAAGCCGCTTGAAGTCGTGAGGAATGAAATAGATACTTTCGCAAGGCTGAGAAACACCGACGGCATTTCAATTGCCGGAGGCGATCCTCTCATGCATCCGGAAATAATTGAGATCGTTAGAGAGGTCGTTGCGCGCGGAATGAAACCGATAATCAACACGAACGGCCTCGCGCTAACGAAAGAACTTCTCCGCGATCTAAAGAAAGCCGGCGTGGTGGGATTTACATTCCACATCGACAGCAAACAGAACCGTCCCGGCTGGAAAAATAAAAATGAACTAGAGCTGAACGACCTGAGACTTCAATATGCCGAGATGCTCGCAGAACTCGGCGGGATTTCGTGCGCTTTCAACTCGACAGTCTACGAAGACACGATCCAATACGTTCCAGAGATGGTCGAGTGGGCAGCCAAGCACATCGACATCGTCCACGTTATGGTGTTCATCGCTTTCCGTCAAGCAGTTCCTCAGATTCCTATGGACTGGTACGCAGGCGCTACAAAGATAGACATGGGCGAACTTGTCTACTCTTCGGTCGAACAGCGTAAGGTTGATATAATGTCCACCGACATAGTTTTAGAAATTCGAAAACTCTTCCCGGATTTCAACCCGTGCGGATATCTGAACGGAACCGAAAAGCCGGATTCATTTAAGTGGCTGCTTTCCACACGCGCCGGTTCTAAGGGGAAAATCTTCGGGTACATGGGAAGCAAGTTCATCGAATTCGTGCAGACATTTAATCATTTCCGACACGGAAAATATCTTGCTTATGGAACGCCGTCAATGTTGAGGTCGGGAAGATCGGGGATCATGGCAGGAGCGCTCTTCGATAAAGGCGCAAGAAAAACAGCCGGAAAGTATATTCGTTCGGTTCTGAAGAATCCGCTCCGGATTTTCAAACGCGTTTATTTCCAATCAGTGATGATCATCCAACCAATTGACGTGATGGAAGACGGCGGACAAAACATGTGCGACGGCTGCCCGGACATCACCGTCCTGGACGGCAAGCTTGTCTGGTCTTGCCGGCTCGAGGAACCGAAACACTTCGGATGCTTTGTACGCACAGTGCCGAAAAACGGCTATAAAGTCCACGCATAGAAATAATCATCTCCTCCTCCTTAGGGAATACTGCGAATCGCGGTATTCCCTTTTTTGTTTTCTTGCAGGAAGGTAATGTGAATTTTTCCAAACCTATTCGTAACTTCTTTCAGAGCAGAACCAAAACCAAACGAGGAGAGAAATAATGAGCGATACACTGACAAATCTTCAGGGTTACGTTCAATCTTCACGAGGAGAATTTGAAAGTAAACTGCGCGAGATGGTTGAAATCCCGACAATCTCCATGGATCCGTCACACAAGGACGACATGATGCGCGGAGCCGAAAGAGCAAAGCAGTTAGTGGAATCAATGGGAGGCAGAGCCGAGATCGTCGAGACAGCCGGGAACCATGGAGTGATCGCGAAGTTCGAAACGTTGCCATCGAACCCAACAGTTTCAATTTACAACCACCTCGATGTCCAGCCGGCGAACGAACCGGAGTGGACACGCGAGCCATTCAAGTTTCAGGCGGAAGGCGACACTTATTACGGCCGCGGGACGACTGATGACAAAGGGCCGGCAATGACCGCACTTTTTGCAGCTCGATACGCAATGCAAAATAATATTCCGGTTAATATCAATTTCATCTGGGAGTTCGAAGAGGAGATCGGAAGTCCAAGCTTCGATGGGTTCATCCAGAAAAAGAAAAGCGATTTGAAATCAGATGTGGTCGTTATTTCAGATACCCTCTGGCTCGACCGCACTAAACCGTCCATCACGTACGGGCTTCGCGGCTTGCAGGGAGCAACACTTCACCTCGAGACCGGGACTAACGACGCTCACTCGGGCGTAACCGGCGGCGCGGCAAGAAATCCGATCGGCGAACTCGCACAGCTCATTTCGCAGCTTTACGACGCGAAGACGGGCAAAGTAAGGATTCCACACTTCTACGACGACGTGGTTCCGTTGAAGAAAAAAGAACTTGAGAATTTTCTCGCAAGCGGATTCAAGGTGAATAGATTTCAGGAAGTCCACGGATTCAAGAGCCTACGGACCAAAAACACAGCGGATGTTCTCAAGCGGATTTGGGGATTGCCAACTCTTGAGGTTCACGGAATTGTCGGCGGTTACTCTGGCCCAGGAGTCAAGACTGTAATCCCACCGAGAGCGGAAGCAAAGATCAGCATGAGGCTTGTTCCAAATCAAAAACCGAAAAAGATAATGAAGATTCTCACCGATTACGTGAAGAAACTTAATTCTGACGTGAAGGTGAAACCTGCGAGCACACTCGATCCTTTTCTTGGAGAATTTTCAGGCCCGTTCGCGAAAGCGGCGTCGGATGCAGTCGAGTTTGCGTTCGGAAAGAAACCGGCATTCATACGTGAAGGCGGTTCGATTGGCGCAGTTGTTACTCTGCAAAAGCATCTCAAAGCTCCGATCACTTTCCTCGGACTCAGTCTGCCGGAGCACGGTTATCATGCCCCAAACGAGAATTACGATTACGGACAATTTGCCATCGGCGTGAAAACCTTTGCGAAGTTCTTGGACTCTGTAAGCAAGATGTA
>JAMCQL010000071.1 GCA_023381615.1 Bacteroidota bacterium | reverse complement strand
TCTTGAACTGGCACAGCTCAGGCAGATACGACACCTCATCTGCCCTCATGACAATGAAACAGAATTTCTATCGTACAGACTGGCAGCGTGACCTCTTATGATTTTACACAAAGATTGGGACTTGACCAAAAACTCAAAAAGTTTAGTAAGCATGAAACATTTTACAGTTATGTACGTTTAAAGCTCAAACGATTTGAGGAAGAGCTATGAAGTACAAGACAACGCAAGCCAGAGGATTGTTCGATGAGGAATTCCGATTAGAGAAGTTATCACGAACGAATGACCCACTGGTGAAACTCAATGAACGAATCAACTGGGAAGTGTTTCGTCCGGTATTAGAGGGAAGCTTAGCCAAAGAACCAAAGGGCAAAGGGGGATGTCGTCCGTATGATTACGTGATGATGTTCAAGGTACTGGTATTGCAACGGTACTATAATATAGCCGATGATAAGACGGAGTTTGCTATCTTAGACCGCTTGTCGTTTATGCGGTTTTTGAACTTAACCTTAAGCGATCGGGTACCGGATGCAAAGACGATATGGAATTTTCGGGAACAGCTCAGGCGCAACGGTGTGATAGAAAAGTTGTTTGACCGGTTCAAGGAAGAATTGCAGAAGCGGCACTTACTAGCCACCGAGGGAAAGATCATCGATGCAACGATAGTCGAAGTTCCTATCCAGCGTAATAGCAGAGAGGAAAATAAGGAGATCAGGGAAGGAAGAGTGCCACAGCAGTGGCACGACAAGCCGCATAAACTTTCACGCAAAGATACGGATGCGCGGTGGACAAAGAAAGGTGGAAAGAGTTTTCTTGGATATAAAAACCATGTGAAAGCTGATACGAAAAGCAAACTGATTGAGAGCTACACCGTTACAGATGCCAGTGTTCACGACTCGATGGTTGTTGGAGAATTATTGAAGGAAAGCGATGGTGGACAAACGCTGCATGCCGACAGCGCCTACAGTGGAGAGCCAGTGGCTGAAGTCGTTGCCGAGTATCATATTGAGAACCAAATTCATGAGAAGGGATATCGTAACAATCCGTTGAAGGAAGAACAGAAGGAGCGCAACCGAGAAAAATCCAGAATACGAGCGCGCGTTGAACACATCTTTGGATTTATGGAGAACAGTATGGGAGGATGTTTTGTGAGAACCATTGGAAAGTCTCGAGCTGTTGCTGTTATTGGGTTAATGAACTTCACCTACAATATCTTTCGAGCGCTTCAACTGGGATTTACTGCCGCATAGGAAAAAAGGAGATATAACACGAGGAAGTTGACAAAGAATACAAAAGCGTGAGCCACGATTAGATCAACCAAGCAACTGGAACATGGCTCATGCCACTCCAGCATGTAACCGACTCTGAGCTTGTGCCTACCACTTCCCTTGATTATATTTTTAGAGATGCCCAATAATAAATCGCATGAGACAGCTTCCTGTACTTTCCCATTCTCCATCAATTTAAATCCTTTCTTTCGGCAAAGCCATTCGTCCATTACCACTCCCACAGGCAGTGGGTTTCTTCGTCGGACTGAACATTGCTCCTTGCCCATCTTGAGTGCCGCGCATCCTTCTACTGCTCCAGTGATCTTGGTGAATGATTTCTAATGAACAACAAAAATATAATACATCATTCACCGCTTTCGACCTGTATCAAAAAACATTCACCGAGGGTTTTTCAACGGCCTGCTAGAGTCGATTGGAGTCTGATGTGATCGAGGAATTGAGGGAAATTCTAATATCTGTCAACTCTCGTACTGTGACCTCATCAAAACTCCTAAAACTTGTTCACCTTACACGCAAAATTGCTGAGACCTTTCTTCTTCAATATCGCAGCCGATTCTTGATACTCTGTGAACAATCAGGCGTAACCTTTTCAGACCTTGCCACTGACTGCGTTGCTGAAATGTTCCATGGCCAAGGAAAGGGAAGATTTCCGAGACTCGAACAGTTTCTGGCGAGCCTTCCGGCTTCCCCTGAATTGATGGCACCGGTCGACATTTTCTTTGCATACAAATCATTAGTGATCGATGTAACGAAAGCGCGCCTTGCTCGCGCTTTTTCTGAGATAGACCCGCAGGGAGCCCGATTGACCCGTAATGTGAAGGAGGCGATCAAAAGAGGCGGTGTTTCCCTTCAGCTTGCGAAAACCCTTCGGGGTTATCTAATGCACCCGATCGGGATTGACCCGCCTCAACCAGGAGAGCCTTGGCCCATAAACCTCATGGAACGGCAGCTGCTTCAATGGACCAAAGCAGATAAGATACCTGATATTCTGAAGTCCACGGCAGAGATTCTTACAAGCCAGCATGAATACCAAAAATGGATCTACCTGAATGAGTATGTCTCTGTGTTAAAAGGCTATTTCGCAAGTTTGAATCTATCGGAATTCGACACAGGCAACACGCAGCTTTCCGAAATCTCAGATGTCGACCTACTTATTCTGAAGGATCGCGCTCTGAAAGCAGTTCAGAAGAAGGTAATCACAACATACTTGGACAGGGTCTCGGTGGAAGAAGGAAGAGCTCTCGTGCGCACCGTCAACTCGATAATGGAAGAATGGATCAATCAAAAAGACATCACGAATTCGTATGCGGCACATGCCGCCCGGGCATTTTCAATAACGGAAGGAGAATACCGGGCAAAGTGGCGGACGAAAGTGGAATATCTCGTCAAAATAGCCAAAGAGGTGTTTGAAGCATACTGGCTGAGAGATTTTTGATTCTTCATTCTGCAGCTGAAGGAACATGTTGAAATACTTATTGAAAAAGGATGGAAAGACAAATAGAACACATTTCTGAAGAAGACCTAGAGCGATACTCCGCATTCCCTGAGACACTCACTGACGAGAAACGGAGTCTAATCCAAGACCATCTATCGGAATGTGCCCATTGCGCGAAGGAACTCGATGGAGTCAAAGAATTCTATCGACAACTCGAAGAACAACTAAAGCGGGAACCCATTGACGGTGACGTACGGCTCTCAGAAGCACTAGCCGATCGGCGCCCGGACAAGTATCTGCAATATCGAGGAGTTTCAAGGACAAGCCGAAGTATAATGGACGCGGCATTCGAAATCGTTCCTTACAAAAATGCATTGCTACCTCGTACCATTATCTATGTTAAGAACCATCCTATCACAATTGGAAGCTTTACCTTGGTTTTAGCCATACTTCTAATTGTACTTAAGGGCATCTCTAAAAATGTAATCAAGGGAATTGACAAGCACAAATCTCAGAGACGGTTACAAACTGGAGCGGCATGAGCCATGTTCCAGTACTTGCCTTGTCTAATTGTGGCTCACGCTTTTGTCTTC
>JAMCQL010000009.1 GCA_023381615.1 Bacteroidota bacterium | reverse complement strand
AACAGATGGAACAAAGACGCTCATCATTTGTATATATGGAATTCGCTTCATGGCGTTGCTCACGGGATAGATGCTTCGCAATTATTATATAGTTCGCAACGCCACGACTTTGTTCCATCATACGTTAAGCGCAATTGCCCGTTTCAATCTAAGAAAAGGAGAACTGGTTATGATTGCTAATTACAATGTTTCTAAAGCAGATTCAGATCGACGCGTTCCATTCGTGCTCTGGCTACTTCTGTTTTATGTAACTGGACTTCAGGCGGCCTATTCTCAATCGACTGCTCACGCAATATTCTTTAACGGAAGCAACGATTACATCAGCTTGCCACCAGATCCAAGATTGACAAAGTTCACCCAAATTTCCGTCGAACTTTGGCTCAAACCAACGAGTTTTGATTTGGGTACTTGGAATCAGACGGAGGGGCTTGTTGGAACGGGTGAAGGTACTAATTCTTTCTTTTTATGGATCACCAGAAATCAGGACGATCAAAATGGAAATGCCCGAAGCTTTTCACAGTTCAGGTGCGATTTTCAATTCGGCTCAGCACAAGTATCATCTTCGTGGCATCCTGCGGGCAATTGGTACCACATAGCCGCAACTTATGATGGTCATTCGATCAGAATCTTTGTAAACGGCGTAGAAGAAGGTGCGGCAAGAACGTCTCAACCACTCACAGTTAATAGCACAGAACCGATCTTTATCGATCACCATACGTGGAACAATGGCTATGCAAGTTCTCAAAGGGTTGGTGGACTGATTGACGAATTCAGACTTTGGGATCGCCCACTTTCATCGGACGAAATAAAATCCACCATGAACAGTGAACTCACAGGCGCCGACCATGGTCTCCTTGTCTACTACAATTTCAACGACCTTGCCCAAAACGGGTCTGTGGCTAAGGATATATCCCCGAACGCGTTTAATGGCACGTACCATGGAAGTCCTCGGTTAGTTGAAAGCGATGCTCCTGTTCAGGTGTCTCCAGCACAACTTGCAGAGTCACTTCGGAACAAGATTCTAAGCATGGAGAATACGATTCAACAGTTGAAAAACAATAATGTCAATACTCTGCCAATTGAAAAGTTTTTATCCGACTCGAAAGACTCTTTGAGTAAAGGAGAGTATGGCGCTGCTCAGAAATCGCTAATCTACGCTCAGACTTATGCGCAGATTGCCCAGAGTTCGTTTGATCGGCTTTCACTAGCAAGGAAAGACCTTGATGAAGCGAAGCAATTGGGATGTGATATATCGACTGCCGAAAGTAAACTCAAAGAATCAGAGGACTCTTTGAGAACAGATGGTTATTCCGCTTCACAACAACTCGCGAGTGAAGCGATTGCACTATCCTATAAAGCAAACTGTGGGAAGGTCGCCGTTCAAGATTTGCAGGCATTTGCCAGTAAATATAGTTACAGAACAGTCACGATAGTTGGGGAAATCAAAAATATACATCCAGTGTACGGTCAAGGATACGAATTTTTTGTTGACGACGGCGGCGGAAGTTGCAGAGTAATTTATCGTGGTAGCATGAAAAATATTTCCGAGGGTGACAAGGTGACAATTGAAGGAACCTTTACGATAAATCCTGAGTTAGAGGTCGAACGGCCCCTCACTCCAGATGATTACTTTGTCAACGCGGCGGTAATTTCACCTCAAGGGTTCTTTACCTTGTTTCATATCGTTCTTATAGTGTTGCTTGTTGGTGCGGCTTCGGGCGGTGTCTATTATAGACGACATTTATTAACTCTTTTATCGCGGGTAAGCAATCTCACTCAGGGCAAAATTGCTGGTTATCGTAGTAACATTTCGGCTCGACAGTCTAAAGCAGAAGGAATTGCCATGGAGCTAAACAAACCCACAACTATGGAGTCAAGAATGGGCAAATCATTCAATAAGTATTCGGCAGCTATTTTTACATTAGCCGTGTTATCTTTTTTCCTGCCGTTTGTGCGAGCATCATTTCTTTTCCAAAGCTCACAACTAAGCGGATTCCAATTAGCGTTCGGAGCGAAGAACAGCGACCCTGAGGCATTAGCAATTCTTTGCTTGATAGCAATCCTCACTGGAATTGGGTTCGCATTTATGAAAGGGAAATCTGGCTATATTTTCTCCGCCGTTTCGGGAGGTGTTGGTTTCATTTTGATGTTGGTAGAACTCATACGTATCAATTCGCAAGCGGGTGGGATTGCTGGGATAGATTACTTGGCTGGATTCTGGATAGTGTCTATGCTTCTTCTATCGACCGCCGCATTAAACATCTATAACATATCCACCAATAGAGGCCGTCCAACACTTCAAATTGCCACGAGCAAGAGAGAAGAACCCATATTCGATCTCGCTAGCATGACAAAGAAGTGCCCTAAATGCGCTGAAGTGATTAAGTTTGAGGCCAAAGTATGCCGTTTCTGCGGCCACACTTTCGATGAAAATGAAGTTAATGCAAGTATCGAAAGTGCCAAAAAACAATTTGAGGAGAACAAAGCCTCGGAGCAAGAGAGAAACAGAACTGAGGAAATATTACGGCAAAATCGTGAAAGACGAAGTTGGTAACTTGCGTAGCTTTCTATTCCAACGTTCGCACGTACGAAAGTCCGCTATAGCGTGATGGAGCATTAAATGAAGAATAAAACCAAAGTGCTTCTTTTCCTGATTGCGTTTCTCTGTGTAGCGGGGTATGGCTATTATTACTATTTTGTTCAGACGCTTAGGTTATCCGACATCATCGGAAGTCAAGATAACCCCATCGCGTCAATGCTTGTTAATCTTGTTGACTTTGATACAGGACTAACTCGCTACGATCTCCACGATCTGTCTCAAAACGCTCCATATTGGAACAGACGCATGAACGAAGTCGAGAGTTTACCGCCAGGTTATCAAAAGCAAGTGCAGCAACAGCAATTAGTAGCCGAGATGATGAAAGACCCCGCTATGAAGAAAATCATAAACAGACTAATGCCTTTCGGATTCAACGCAGTCCAAAACTTTTTCAAAGCATTAATGTAGCGTACCATGATAAAAGCGGAACTCTGTCGCTCAAATGATGGAACGGGCAACTGCGCTTAACAATCGGGAAGAAGACGCTCGTCATTTGTATATGTCGAGCTCACTTCATTGCGTTCGCCCGCGCTCTCGATGCTTCGCAGCTTTTATAGCGGGCGACCGCAACGACTTCTTCCCGATGAACGTTATATGTCATGGTCGAGGTAGGGCTTCAGATAAGGTACCAAGGACGACATTTTTGCGGGGCAAAAATGCCAAGCGAGAGGACATCAAAAAAAGAATTGATAGAGTACGGTAAAACTGAACAAAGT
>JAMCQL010000012.1 GCA_023381615.1 Bacteroidota bacterium | reverse complement strand
CGATAAGATCTTCTCTCTTTCTCCCTCTAATTCCGCTAATTTCATCTCTCCCTCCTGTATTATTGCAGGAGGAATATAACCAAATCTCCCCTAACTCACAAGTATCCCCCTTTTTTGTCGCACACCCCTCAATTATCGGATACAGGAATGCGGCATGGCGGGGGCGCTCACTCCGAATCGAGGATGAGATGCCCTAACTTGTCGCGCTTAGTCTCCAAATATCTATGATTTATCTCATTGGGTTCTATTTCAATTGGTACTCGCTCCACAATCTCTAACCCATATCCTTCAAGCCCAACAATTTTCTTCGGGTTGTTGGTCAGCAAGCGCATTTTCTTGACACCGAGGTCGACCAATATCTGTGCTCCGATTCCGTAATCGCGGAGATCGGCTTTGAATCCAAGTTCTTCGTTCGCCTCGACAGTGTCATGTCCGTCGTCTTGAAGCTTGTACGCCTTAATCTTGTTTACAAGCCCGATCCCTCTACCTTCTTGACGCATATAAAGGACAATGCCAACGCCCTCTCTTTCGACCATCTTCATCGCTCGGTGCAGCTGTTCGCCGCAGTCGCATCTCTGCGAACCAAACACATCGCCCGTTAAACATTCAGAATGCACGCGAACCAAGATCGGTTTGTCGCTTTCTATTTCTCCTTTGACAAGGGCGAGATGCTCTTTCTTATCAATTATGCTTTGATAAAGATGCAAATCGAAATTCCCGTACTGCGTCGGCAGCTTTGTGACGACAATTTTCTTCACCATTTTTTCGCGCTGCATCCTGTAATGAATTAGATCGCGAATGGTAACGATGTGCAGTCCGAACTCCTTGGCAATTTTCATCAACTGCGGCACCCGTGCCATTGTGCCATCATCGTTCATTATCTCACACAAAACTCCGGCGGGATACAGTTCTGCGAGTCGGGCAAGGTCTATGGACGCTTCCGTGTGCCCGGCACGCCTCAGCACGCCTTCTCCCATTGCGCGAAGAGGAAAAATGTGCCCGGGTTTCGCAAGATCGGAAGGAAGCGTCTCAGGGTTCACCAATGAAAGAACCGTCGTCGCCCTATCAGATGCAGAAACTCCCGTAGTTGTGCCTTTTAACGCATCGACGCTTACCGTGAAAGCTGTCTGATGCAGAGAGGTATTTGCTTCGACCATCATATCGAGCTGCAATTGTTCGACACGTTCAGGCAAGAGAGCGGCGCAGATTATTCCGCGGCCGTGCTTCGTAAGAAAGTTCACGACCTGCGGAGTCACCTTTTCTGCCGCGAGGATAAAATCCCCCTCGTTTTCCCGCTCTTCGTCGTCTACGACAATTATGATCTTACCTTGCCGTATGTCTTCAACTGCAACATCGATACTATCGAACGCAGACATACATTACTCGGGGATTATTGCCGATACTGCTGATTTCTCGACTTTAACCTTGACGTTGTCCGCGATTTCCACGAGAACTGTCTTGTCTTCCATCCCGATTATTTTCCCATGCAAGCCGCCGCTCGTAACAATCTTGTCGCCTTTCTTCATAGCTTCGAGCATTTTCTGACGCTCTTTCTGACGCTTGCTCTGCGGACGGATAATCATGAAATAAAAGATAAATATGATAAGCGCAAACATGATCACGGTGCTGATCATCCCGCCTCCTGCCCCTTCACCCTGCTGTGGCGCCATCAGCGCCAAAAGTAAATTATTCAAATTTCCTCCTTTTTCTTGCTGTTCATTTTTGAGAGAACTTCTGTTTTGAATTCAACAAAACGACCGTCAAGTATCGCGAGTCGCGTTTGCTCCATTAAACTAATAAAAAAACGCAAATTATGTAAGGACGCAAGCTGTAAGCCGAATATTTCATTCACGTTGAAAAGATGCCTTATATAAGCTTTTGAGAAGTTCTTGCACGCATAACAATCGCAATTTTGATCGATGGAGGACTCATCAAACTTATGAACTGCATTCTTGATATTTATAGCTCCAATGCTGGTAAAGAGCTGCGCATTTCTCCCATTTCGCGTCGGCATAACGCAATCGAACATGTCCACTCCTCTCTCAACGGCTTCAAGGAGATTTTCCGGAGTACCGACTCCCATTAAATATCGCGGCTTGTTCTCCGACAATATGTTCGTGACAAAGTCAGCAACTTTGTACATTTCTTCCACCGGTTCGCCAACCGCCAAACCTCCTATTGCATATCCGTCAAAATCTGCTTCAACTAGTTGACGTGCACTCCTTTCCCGTAAATCGAGATAAGTACCTCCCTGAACAATGCCGAACAGATACTGGTTATAGTTGTAAAGAGGTTTAGACTTGGAGAATTCATCTTTGCATCTCATCGCCCAATTATGAGTCAGCTCAACACTTTTGGAGACGTAATCTTTTTCTGCTGGATAAGGAGCACATTCATCAAGAGCCATGATAATGTCTGCGCCAATTTGCCGCTCCACCTTAATGATTTTTTCAGGAGTGAAGAAATAGTACGAGCCGTCGATATGAGAACGGAACTCGACTCCTTCCGGGGAGAGTTTTCTAAGTTCCGAGAGACTCAAAATTTGAAACCCGCCGCTGTCGGTCAATATCGGTCTTGGCCATGAAATGAACGAATGCAGTCCGCCCAACTTCTGCAATACATCTACGCCGGGTCGCTGAAAAAGATGATATGTGTTTCCCAAAATTATTGGCGCGTTGATCTCGAGAAGTTCCCGCTGTTCGACAGCCTTCACACTGCCGCGCGTTCCGACCGGCATGAAAACCGGAGTCTTGATTGTACCATGATTCGTTTGAATCGAACCAGCACGAGCTTTTGTGCGAGTGTCTTTTTTAACTACTTTGAATTCAAGCATTTAAATATTTAACAAAAGGAATGTCCAGGACAATAGAGGCTGGCAATCGTTGCTGTTTCTATATTCAAAACAATTTCGACCGGAAACGGAACGACGCGCGTGTAATACAAAATCACCAATCTTCCGGGATTATTCTTGGTCTTAAAAATGATCTCGTCTTTTTTCACTTTGATTATATCTATCTTTTCCACTCCTTCGCGAACCGCAAACTCGCCATCCAAATGGCGAAACGGAATCCGCATGCCGAGCCTGTTAAGTGCAACGACCTTAACGCTGACCGGTGAGGAATCGTTCACGAAAATCTTGTCCGGATAACTCTCGATTGAAATACTAAAAGTCGTGAAAAGAATTTTATAAGCTATTACTGCCAAGACGACAACGAGCAGAGAAATAATTAAGACTCTTTCGCTCAACAGTCAACCGCCTTTGTTTTGCCGTGAGCCTCGGTAGCCAAAAACTCAAAAGCATCTTCCACTTTCCCATTGAATGGCACATAAACAAGCGAAGCCCGCTTGCCGGGCGCGATGGCGCCCTGCGAATTATCTATGCTAAGAAAGTCGGCAGCATCCGATGTCGCCATGCCAAACACCCGCGCCGGATCCAGGAAACCGTGGAACTCTTTGTAGAATGTCGCAACTTCTTCAAACATGTCAATGTCGGGCGAACTTGCCTTGCTGTCGGTGCCCAAGAGAACTTTTATACCGCTTTCCACAAACTTTTTCACCGGCGGAACTTTACCGGAGAGCTCGCGATTGCTCCTGACACAAATCGCCACTGCAGATTCCCTGTCTCTCAATATTTTTATATCATCATCGTCCACGAAGACACAATGGACGCACAACGTTTTCTCATCCAAAATTCCAAGTGAATCAACGTACTTCACCGGCGAAAGTCCCTGCACATCAAACTTCCAATCTCCAACTCGGCGGTTGAGCAAATCCAGCACCCGTCCTTTCCCCGTCCGGATGAACTCGACCTCATCAGAAGTCTCCGCAAGATGAATGGAAGTAATTGAATTGCGCCCGTTGTTATAAGCTTTAATTTTTCTCATTAGCTCCGGCGAGACCGAATAAGGCGCGTGAATGGCAAGCGCAGTTTCGCCGCCTTTTTTCTGATTGACGAGAGGCTCTGCGCGCGAAAAAATTCTGTCAGCATTGGAATCGTTTATGCCTATTTGCTCGAATTGGAAAAGCTGGTTCTTGCCAAATGAGCTGTTCAATTCATAATCGTTTCCCACGTTCACAAAGAAAGCGGTGCCGCGTTCTTCAGCGTCGCGTTTCGCATTCGAACATTCAATATGCAAATCGTCCGAAAGCATTGAAGTTCTCGCGGCGACAAGCTGCATTACCCAGTCGACGAAATCCTTATGCTGAAATTGTTCTTTGCGGAATACAGACAATTCAAGATGAGTATGCGCGTTGATAAGCCCCGGACAAATTATTCCATCGAAATCCTGAACGGACGCATCAGTCGTACGCGCGGCAATTTCATCATACTTGCCAACGTCCACGATAATGCCGTTATCCACGACAATTCCAGTATCCACACTTATTCTACGGGGAGTTTCAATGACAAGTCTCCCTCTTAGGATCGCTCTCACTTCTCGAATATAAACAAGTGTATAAAGCTCTTCAAGATAAGTCTATTAAACCCATATGACTTTAAAGCTGTCAAAGATTTAGATTAACAAAAAGGAGTAAACAAATGAAAACTAAGTTGTTCGTCATGCTGCTGGGGATTTTGCTGGTTGGTGGTTCCGCTCTTGCCCAACCCGCAAACGCACCGAGACCGCATATGCCAATGAGACACCATCCGACGCTACTTACGAAATTGCATCTTACCGACCAACAAAAGGCGCAAGCCGATAAGATCAAATTCGATTTGATGAAGAAGCAAATTGATCTCCGCGCCCAAATTGCACGCGATGGAGTCGATTACAAGGAATTGAGTATAGCTGAAAATCCCGATGAGAATGCACTCGGCGCAAAAATTCAAGAAATCGCAAAGCTGAAGGGCGATCTCCACCAGAACCTGCTTGGTGCATGGTTCGCCGTCAACAAGATCTTGACACCGGAGCAGCAGAAGGTATGGAAGAAGGTTCTCGAACACCCGATGATGTTCGCGCGCGCCGAGAGAATGCAAATGATGGGTGGAAAACATAAGTGCATGAATGGTGGAACGATGCAGGGTGAAAAAGGGATGATGAATAAGAAAGAAATGATGATGAATAAGACGGGAAAGTAATTCCCTTTTCGATTCAAGGAGTCCCGGTCGTTTCCGGGACTTCCTTTGTTTCAATCGCTGTAACTTTTCTTTTGATATAGACTACTCCAAGCCCGACTCCAACCAAACACAGTATCCCTTCAACAAAAATCATCGGCACCGTTCCCAACCATTCGGCAACAAATCCGGTAAACAGCGCTCCGATCGGTGTACTCCCCGCAAAAATGACGACGTACAATCCCATTATTCTTCCCCTGAGATGCATCGGGCTGTTCATCTGCAAGGAGGTGTTTGTAGAGGCGATATAAGCTATGCTTGCAATACCAAGAGATACGAGAAGAATGATGGTCAAGACAAAATTCCGGGAAAGGGACAATGCAACTTCGATTATACCAAAGAGGGCTGCAAAAGCAAAAATAAATTTTCTCGTAGGCTTTTGCCTGCCCGCAACCAAGAGCGCTCCTATCATGGAACCGATACCAAGCGCAGAAGTCAGCACGCCAAACACATCCGGTCCGCCATGCAAAACAAACTTTACAAGGAGCGGCAGCATTGTGCTGAAATTGTAGCCGAAGGTCCCAATAAAAATCAAAACGATCAGAATTGAGGCAATCGATGGTTCGTTGATTGCATAAGATATACCTTCTTTCAACCCTTCCTTTAAAGTCTTGTCCACCTTCGATGTAAAAGTTCTGAGCTGGGACGCGCGCATCAGAAATAATGCGACAATGATTGCGAGATAACTGACGCCATTCAGCAGAAAACTTGGCGCAACTCCGACAACTGCAATGGTAATGCCGGCAATTGCCGGACCGATCGTTCTCGCAGCATTGAAAAGGAGTGAATTCAACGCTACTGCATTGCCAACGTCTTCATCAGGGACCATCTCGGCGACAAACGCCTGCCTTCCCGGCTGGTCGAAAGCGTTGACGAACCCAATCAAGAGTGACAGGGCATAAATCTCCCAAAGAGTAATCACTTTCAGCGCAACCAGTATCCATAGAATGAAAGCCTGAACGGCGGAGATGCTCTGCGTCCAGATTATGATTTCCCTCTTAGGCAGCCGGTCGATGACAACTCCGGCAAATAGCGAGAATATAAGTATCGGCAAAAACTGCAGAGCCGTTACAGTGCCAAGCGCCACTGCTGAATCAGTGAGCGTAACCACGAGCCATGCAAGCGCGACATTTTGCATCCAAGTACCCGTGACCGAAATAAGCTGCGAAATCCAGTACAAGCGATAATTGTAATGTCGCAGTGATTTGAAGTTCTTCCTTACACGCGACGTTAATTGAGTTATTCCAGAGTTAAGCAATTCAGAAATCGTCTCTCAAGCTTCAATATAGACGGACAGTGAACAAAGATGAAATATGTTTTGAAAAAAGACTGCCAATGCCACCGCTGCACAAAATATTTTGTAATCCCTCAGTGAAGAACCTTGCGAAGGTTCGAAACTCGAAGAGTCCGAGAGACTCGAGGGTCGTGGACTCCGACGAGAGGCCGGCGACCTTCGCAAGGTTAAATTATCCCCAGAGTTAAGCAATTCGGAAATCGTTTTTCGGGCTTCAATATGGACAGACTATGATGGTAAACTTCTCATATCGCTCGAATGCCCGGGAAAGACTCTTGAAGCAGGATCCAATAAGTTCTTCGCAAAATTTACCGCCGTCGCCACCTCTCCGAAACCTGTGCTAATAAGTTTCAGTTTACCTGGGTGGTTTGCGACGTCCCCCGCGGCAAAAATTCCTTGGACGTTCGTCTCCATCCGGTAATTCACTTTGATGCCGCCTTTCTCTATTACCAAACCCCACTCTCTGACCGGACCGAGGTCGGCGTGGAAGCCGAGATTTAAGATCACGGCATCAACTTTCAGATTTTTTTCCTCGAGTGTCCGGTTGTCAAAGATGACTGCTTCTTCAAGTTTGGAATTACCTCGAATCAATTTCAGTTCATGGAAAGTTCTCACCTCGATCGGCGACAACATCAATTCTTTCACGCTTTCCTCGTGCGCGCGAAACTGATCTCGGCGGTGAATGAGCGTGATCTTCTTTGCGGTGTCCAATAAATTCAGCGCCCAATCAACGGCAGAGTCTCCTCCTCCGACGATCAGGATTTCCTTATCGCTGAAAACTTTCTTCTCATTGACGAAGTAGAAGATCCCGTTCCCCTCGTAAGTCTCAATTCCCGGGATTTCAAGCTTCTTAGGTTTGAACGCGCCAATTCCGGCGGTTAGAATTACAGATTTGGTGAAATGTGATCTGCCTTTGTCGGTGACAAGCTCGAAGAGTTTTGACAAACCATCATCAAGAGTCTTCAAAGCTGTTACCTTTTCTTCGAGGCAAACAGTCGGATTCAAGGAGAGCGCTTGCTCGATTAGATTCTTCGCAAGGTCTTTCGCAAGTATTTTCTGAAATCCCGCAACATCGTAGATATATTTTTCTGGATAGAGCGTGACAAGCTGCCCACCGAGCTGCGGAAGAGCATCCAAAATTTTCGTTTTCATTCCACGCAGACCAGCATAGAAAGCTCCATATAATCCGACAGGTCCACTGCCGATTATGGTTACATCAAAAACATCTCTTGTAGATTCCATCTTACTTTGGATTGGTTGGTCTCAATTCAATTTCACTCATCATTGCGCGCGCCGGCAAAGACGCTGCCAATACCGCCGCTTCGGCGACATCATCGGGTTTTAAGATCTTGTCGCGATTCGGACGACTTGAACTGCCGGGCGAAAAATCGGTGTCAACCGAGCCGGGACAAATCGAAATTACTCTGATGTTGTATTTCCGAACTTCAAGCATAAGGCTCTTGCCAAATCCGAGCATCGCCCATTTCGTCGCGGCGTATAACGCTCCATTCTCAACGGCATTCTTTCCCGCCAGAGAAACAATATTTATGATGACGCCATCATTTTGTTTTATCATGTACGGCAGTACTTCGCGAGTTGCTATAAAAACCCCGCGCATGTTCACGCTGAACAGCAAATCAAAATCTTCAGTTTGTGTTTCCACGACCGGCTTAAAAAGCCCAAAACCCGCGTTATTTACCAGAATATCTATCCTTCCGAAGCTTTGCGAAGCAGTCGTCACCAGATTTATTATGTCGCTTTCTTTTGTCATATCGGCGACAACCGTAACTGCTTCGGTTCCCTTTGATTTCAGTTTTTCCTTAAGTTCATTCGGCATTCCCCCGCTGCGCGCAGAAAGCACAAGCTTCGCTCCTTCTTGCGCATAATATTCAGAGATCGATTTGCCGATGCCTTTGCTGGCGCCGGT
The DNA here is from genome assembly GCA_023381615.1 of Bacteroidota bacterium. Classification (GTDB taxonomy): domain Bacteria; phylum Bacteroidota; class Ignavibacteria; order Kryptoniales; family JAKASW01; genus JAKASW01. The sequence continues at coordinate 8,656 of JAMCQL010000012.1, read as the reverse complement.
GATAATCGCAACTTTATCTTTGAGCTTCAAAATGATTCTACCTTTGCCTGATCAGGTTCAGAAATTCATCTCGCGTTTTCACATCCTCGCGGAATTCGCCTATCATCGCGCTCGTCATTGCAACAGAGTTTTGCTTCTCGACGCCGCGCATCATCATGCAAAGGTGTTGAGCCTCGATGACCACGCCGACACCGCGGGGAGAAAGATACTCGTAGAGAGTCTCGGCGATCTGCTGCGTCATCCTTTCCTGCACCTGCAGGCGCCGCGCAAAGACCTCGACTATACGAGGCATCTTGCTCAAGCCGACAATCTTGCCGTCCGGGATATAAGCTATATGAACTTTGCCAAAGAACGGAAGCAGATGATGCTCGCACATACTGTAGAAATCGATGTCTTTCACAAGAACCATCTCGCTGTATTTTTCTTCGAAGATGGCATTGTTCATTACTGCCTCGATGTCCTGCTTGTAGCCTTTCGTCAGGAACTCGAAAGCTCTTGCAACACGGTAGGGTGTCTTCTTCAATCCTTCGCGATTCGGATCCTCATCCAATTTAATAAGCATCTCGCGAACTATATCTTCGAGTTCCAAATCAACTTTTACTTCACTCATTTGATTTTCCTTTTTACATATCGGAACAAATAGCAAAATGACGCCGCTCAATTAGAGTTCTGCGAGCACCTCGTCGTAATGTCCTTCAACTTTCACTTTCGGAAATGCTTTTTTGATCTCGCCGTTTTCATCTATGACAAAAGTCGTGCGCTCGATGCCCATGTATTTTTTTCCGTACATCGCTTTCTCTTTCCAGACTCCGTAGGCATTAACAACTTTCTTGTCGGCATCGCTCAATAACTGAAAGTTTAGATGATATTTCTCTTTAAACTTCTTGTGCGACTCGACCGAGTCGGTGCTGACTCCAAGGATTATCGCGCCCTTTCTCTGGATCTCCGAGAATCCGTCCCTGAATGAACATGCCTCTTTTGTACAGCCCGGCGTATCATCCTTCGGATAAAAATAGAGGACGACTTTCTTGCCTTTATAGCTTGAAAGCTTAACGGTCTCTTCTTTATCGCTTTTCAGAGAAAAGTCCGGCGCTTTATCGCCGACTTGCAGCGTAACTTCGCCCGCTTTGGACGATAACTTTGCGGCCTTCGCCATTTTTATTCTCCTCTTCCCGTTTAATCCTTGTTGAAATTCGTTAGGTTAATTAGAAGCGCGGTCGAGAAGTCCAAACACTGAGACACTGGAATAAGAAATCCGTGTCCGTCCGTGATTCATGGACGGATGGTGATATTTCTTTTTCAATAGGGTTTTCGGCCAAGTTTCTAGATATGGTTTGAAGAAAAAAGAGGCTCGCCCATTTAGTGCGAGCCTGTCAAATCACTACTTGTCATTCGCAATTACTTCAAAGATTCCACTGCTTTGTAAACCTCGTCATAATTCGGCTCGACACCGGGATTGTCGGAAACCCATCTGTATCTGACAACTCCCTCTTTGTCGATAACAAACACTGCGCGCTTAGCCGCGGTGTATCCGCCCAATCCGAGAAAGTTCTCGTGGTAAGCATCGTAAGCCTTCACTGCCTGACGATTGTAATCCGAAAGGACGGGAAAATTCAATTTGTTTTGATCGACAAATGCTTTGTTTGAGAAAGGCGGATCGACGCTGACGCCGATGACCTGAGCATTCACGTTGTTGAATTTGCTCATCGAATCGCGGAAGCTGCACATTTCTTTCGTGCAGACGCCGGTGAATGCTCCGGGATAAAACGCGAGGACAACTTTCTTTCCTGAAAATTCAGAAAGGCTTCTCTCTTTCCGATCTGTATCGTAAAGTTTGAAGTCAGGAGCCTTCTTTCCAATTTCAACTGCCATTTTTTCCTCCGGTTTTACTGTAAGAATAAATTAAGTTTTGATGTAAAGAGTTTCAAACTTGCCGAAACTCAAGTGAAGTACACCTCAAATTTTTGCGTGCAAACAGCTAAAGTCGGGCATACAAATTTTACTAACGCTAATTATTTACTAAAAATTCCATTAATATCTTCGCAAATTCCTGAGGCGCTTCGGCGTGAACCCAATGGCCGGCATTTTCCACAGCCGCAAACTCAGCGCGAGGGAAAATGGATTTTATCTGCGGGATATCTTCTTCGCGGACGTAAGCCGACTTCCCGCCTTTTATGAAAAGAGTTGGTTTCTCGAACGGCTGAGTAGCTTCGACCGCCGCATTTATGTTTTCATAATTCTTGCGAATTGCGTGTATATCTATCTTCCATTTGAATTCTCCATCTTCGCCGCGTGTAATGTTTTTCAACAAGAATTGTCTGACCGGAAAATCATTGATGTGCTCAGCCAAAGCAGTGTCGAGTTCGGAGCGTGTCTTATACGATTTGAGCTTCAGCGCGAACATGGCATCGAATATTTTGTCGTGCTGAGCTGAATAGGCTTTGGGTGCGATGTCAACTACAACCAGCTTATCGACTTTTTCCGGATGCGTTACTGCAAACTGCATCGCCGTCTTCCCGCCCATCGAATGCCCGAGAAGATAAGTCGAACTAATGCCCTCGTGAATCATCAAATTGTTCAAGTCTTCAGCCATCACATGGTAATTAAAAATATCGCTGTGCGGAGAGCGACCATGGTTGCGCTGATCGACCGTGTAAACTTTGAATTTCTCTGCGAAGAAATTGGAGAGTGTGTACCAGTTATCGCCTGAGCCGAACAAGCCGTGCAAAATTATGAGAGGATGACCGTGGCCTGTAATGTGGTAATACAGTTTCACTTTATCATTGGCATGTCAATTCCCTTTTCATGCGCGACGCGAATTGCCTCTTCGTAACCAGCGTCCGCATGTCGGACCACACCAAGTCCCGGGTCGTAAGTCAAAACTCTTTTCAATCTTCTCGCGGCAGATTCAGTTCCATCTGCGACAACAACCATTCCCGCATGAATCGCCAAGCCGATACCAACGCCGCCGCCGTGATGAACAGAGACCCAGCTGGCACCACCGACGGCATTCAACAACGCATTTAAAATCGGCCAATCGGCAATCGCGTCGGAGCCGTCTTTCATCTTTTCGGTTTCGCGATTTGGGGAAGCAACACTACCAGCATCGAGATGATCTCTTCCAATCACGATAGGAGCTTTTACTTTTCCGCTCTTCACTAAATCATTAAAGATCAAACCCATCTTATCCCGTTCCTTGTAACCAAGCCAGCCAATTCTTGCCGGCAGTCCCTGGAAGTGAACATACTTTTGGGCTTTCTCGATCCAGTTCACAAGATGCTTGTTTTCCGGAAACGCCTTGACGACAGCTTCATCCGTCACATAAATATCTTCAGGATCGCCGCTCAAAGCAGCCCAGCGGAACGGGCCTTTGCCTTCGCAGAACAATGGACGAATAAATTCCGGAACGAAGCCTGGTATCTCGAACGCGTCTTTCACACCGTGCGCCTGCGCCTCGCCTCGGATATTATTTCCGTAGTCGAACGTTAGCACGCCTTTCCGTTTCAGTTCCAACATCGCGCGAACATGTTTAACTATTGAGTCCTGCGCCATCGAAATATATTTCTGCGGATCTGTCTTTCGAAGTTCCAACGCTGCCTCGTACGAAATTCCTGACGGGACATATCCGTTCAAAGTATCGTGAGCGCTTGTCTGGTCGGTCAGCAAATCGGGGACGACATTTCGCTTTGCGATTTCGGGGATTATCTCTGCGGCATTTCCAAGAAGACCGACAGAAAGCGGTTTCTTTTTTTCTTTCGCATTGAGGACCAGCGAGAGAGCTTCGTCCAAATTTTCGCTCATCTTGTCTAAATAGCCGGTCCTAAGCCGCCGTTCGATTCGATTCCTGTCGACTTCGACTGCCAAGAAGGCAGCGCCGTTCATAGTCGCGGAAAGCGGTTGAGCGCCGCCCATTCCTCCAAGGCCGCTGGTCAAAACAAATCTACCCGCGAGCGTTCCACCGAAATATTTTCGAGCTGCCTCAGCAAACGTTTCGTACGTACCTTGAAGAATTCCCTGCGTGCCGATGTAAATCCAGCTTCCGGCAGTCATCTGGCCAAACATCGTCAAACCCAAATGCTCGAGCCGGCGAAATTCATCCCAGTTTGCCCATGCTGGCACAAGCATCGCATTAGAAATCAGCACCCTCGGCGCTTCTTCGTATGTCTTGAAAACTGCCACCGGCTTTCCGGATTGAACGAGGAGCGTTTCATCGTTTTCCAACCGCTTCAGGGTCGCGACGATCGCATCAAATGCTTCCCAATTCCTTGCCGCCCTTCCACTGCCGCCGTAGACAATAAGCTCATCGGGTTTTTCGGCTACGTCAGGATCGAGATTATTCATCAGCATTCGCAATGCCGCTTCTTGCTGCCAGCCTTTCGTGTTCAGCTGCCTGCCTCTCGGCGCGCGGATGACTCTTTTTGTCTTGATTTTACTTTCAATGTCCGTACTCATATTGTAACCTCCCTAAAATGTGGCAAATCCACAACGAAAAAGACAACCGCTAAGTCGCCAAGGCGCAAAGGAATAAATGAATTAAGTAACTTTGCTCCCGACTTTGTTAGACTCGACATGGTCGGGTCGGGATTTGCGGTGAAGATCTCGCTTCCTTCATTAATCACGACGCTGCCATTTTTCCTCCGTAGGGAGCCTCGCCATTGATATTGTACTTTTCGCGGATGGCCTTGAAACCCGGCTTTATTACATCGTAGATGAATCCCATGCGCTCGCGATATGGGATGAACGCGCTCTTCATCGCGTTGATCGTTAGCTTCTCCATTTCGGGAAAAGTAACATGGAAAACATCGGCGGCAATTTGAAATTCTTTCGATAGCGTCGTCGCGCTCATCAAACGATTGTCCGTGTTGAGTGTGACGCGAAACTTCTCCCTGAAATAAGTTCCGAACGGATGCTCTTCAAGATTTTTTGCTGCACCGGTGTGAACGTTTGAACTCAGGCAAATCTCCAGCGGAATCCTCTTATCAAGTACATATTGCGCTAACGTCCCAAGTTTTACGACTTTGCCGTCGGATATAACAATATCTTCAATCAACCGCGTTGCGTGACCGATCCTGTGCGCACCGCACCATTGAATTGCCTGCCAGATCGATTCCTTGCCGAAGCCTTCTCCTGCGTGAATAGTAATATTGAAATTCTGACGTTGGATATAGTGGAACGCCTCGACGTGTTTCTTTGGCGGATAGCCGCCTTCTTCACCGGCAAGATCGAAGCCGACGACGCCTCTGTCGCGGAAATCGACCGCAAGCTGTGCCATCTCCTCGCTCAGTTTCATATTTCTCATCGCCGAAATAATCAACCCATATCCCACGCCAAAATCTTTCTTACCCCTCTCAAGTCCGCGAAGCGCCGAGCTTACCACTTCCTCCCAATGCAAACCTTTATCGGTGTGGAATACCGGAGCGAACCGAGTTTCGACGTAGACGACACCGTCCTTTTTCATGTCTTCCATCATCTCGTATGCGACGCGCTCAAGCGCCTCCTCGGTTTGCATCACCCCTGTCGTGTGTGCAAACCCCTCAAGATACAATGGCAGACTTCCCCTGTTTGCGCCGCGGTGAAACCATTCCGCAAGTTCTGCAGAATCTTGGGTGGGAAGTTTGTTGTATTTTTGATCTTTTGCAAGTTCGATTACCGTTTGCGGACGAAGCCCGCCGTCGAGATGATCGTGAAGTTGTACCTTCGGCATTTCTTCAATTGCTTTTGAAAGATTTGACATCTCATTCTCCAGTTTTGAATAATCGCATTACAGTAAATCCACCGATTCCTGTTTTAGTAAAATTTAAGTCAATTACTTTGAAAAATCTCTCCGTAATTCTCAGGTAAATTGGGAAGAGCAAAAGGGTGCTTTCGGCAAAGTCCACTTTAAAACCTCCAATTTTCGTTTCAAAAAAAACTCTTAACCCTGACGCCGCTTGTGGATTGTAAAAAGCAAATTCGTTTTTCGAAAACACATTCCGAACTTTCCGTGAAAAATAAAGAAGGCTTGGTTTGCTCAAAAATCCGAACACGACATACCGTGCCGCCACTCTTGCAATTTCGCGGAGTCCAGATTCAAGTCCGTCAAAAAATTCAATCGAGGTTACACCAATCACGACATCGAAAGAATTGTCTTTGAACGGCAGGCTCTCCGCTCGTCCGTTAACCAGCGGGATTTCAATTTTTCGCTTCGATAAATTGAGCATGTCCATCGAGAGATCAACACCGTACTTGCTGCCGAACATTTTTAGCTTGCGCAGATAATTCCCCGTTCCGCTTCCTACTTCCAGCACCGATCCGGACAAACCTTCAAGAGCTTTGAAGATAAGATTGTCCTCCACTTCTTCGGCATATTTGGCTGAAGGCACAGTGTACCACTCATCATAATGTTCGGCAGTTTGTCCGAAGAAGGTTTTTGACCGCTCTGGCACGCCTGCAGATTTCAAGAATTCAATTTCTCCAATTCTTCCTTCGTCGGACAGGCATTGGAGACAGTCAAAACCATAATTGTATCTCCGCTTTCCGAAGCGCGCATGTAAGCTCTTTTCAGGACATCAAAAACATAATCAATATTTCCACTCCCAATTGTCGAAGTCTCGTGAACTTCCACATCGAGTTTTGCCTCTTTCAAATCCTCTATGAAATTATTTATTGGCTTTCTGATATCATTCTGCATGATCGGATATAAACTGACTTGAAATGTGATTCCCATTTCATTCTCCTTCATAGTTCATTTGAAAATTGTTTTCAGTTTTCCAATTTGGCCAAAATTCCCCCGCGATGACATTTCTAGAATAAATTCCCACGTCAATATCATTCGCTCGTCCAAATTCGACCTATCATTCAAGTCTGCCGACAGCTTTCTCTGCGACTTGAATTACCTCACCCGATTTCAGCAAATCCAATGACTGCTCGATATCTTTATGCAGCACTCTGTCCCGCCCGAGATGCTTAATTTTTCTTCTGACGAGTTGATATACCGCTTCTGTTCCCGCACCGCATTTGAGCGCTTTCCCGTTTCCGCCGATGTTACGTGAGAAATCTATAGCCTGACACGACACCAAAAGTTCGATCGCAGCAACACGCCAGACATTTTCTAATACTTGGAAACACTTTTGCGCCGCAATCGAACCCATCGAGTTGTGATCTTCTTGATTCGCACTCGTCGGAATCGAATCGACGCTTGCAGGATGTGAGAGCATTTTATTCTCGCTGACAAGCGAAGCCGCGGTGTATTGCGCGATCATCATTCCGGAATTCAAACCGCCATCTTCGCTCAAGAACTTCGGCAAGCCGCTCAATTGTCCGTTTACCATGCGCTCGATGCGGCGTTCGGAGATGTTTGCGAACTCGCTAAGTCCAATCGCAAGATAATCGCAAGCAAGTGCGAGCGGTTCTCCATGAAAATTTCCGCCTTCGAGATGGACTCCATCCTCCGCAAAAATAAGAGGATTGTCCGTGGCGGAGTTGATCTCAACGCTCACTTGTCTTTGGCAGAACTCGATCGTGTCCCGCACGGCTCCGTGAACTTGAGGCATACATCTCAGCGAGTAAGCATCCTGAACACGCGGGTCGTTGTGCAGATGAGATTTTCGGATCTCGCTTTTGCTCAAAAGTCGCCTGACATTTCGAGCCGATGTCTGCTGGCCTTTATACGGTCTCAACTTGTGGATCCGTTCATCAAATGCGACATCCGTTCCGCGAAGCGCTTCGACGCTCAACGCGCCTGTAATGTCAAAAATTTTCGCGAGCTGAACGGCTTCGAATGTGCAATGAACCGCAAACGCTCCCATCATTTGAGTACCGTTCACCAGCGCAAGCCCTTCCTTCGCCGTAAGATTCAGCGGAGTTAATCTGTGCTCTCGAAGAATTTTCTTTGCCGAAACTAATTTGCCTTCAACAAAAAACTTCCCTTCGCCCATCAGCGCAAGCACAAGATGAGCGAGCTGGACAAGATCTCCGCTGCTTCCTACGGAACCTTTTGCGGGAATGAACGGCACCAAATTTAAATTGAATACTTTCAGAAATTGCTGCACCACCTGCGGGCGAATTCCGCTGTAACCTTTCGCAAGCGCGTTTGCGCGAAGAAGAATTATCAGCCGCACGATTTCCGGGGGAAGCGGATCGCCCGTACCGGCAGAATGGCTTCTTATCAAATTGATTTGCAGCTCTTTGATCTTTTCATGAGGAATTCTAACGGTTGCAAACTCACCGAAACCGGTAGTAACACCGTAAATAACCTCATCGCTCGCAAGCCACTTTTCTACTTGATCACGGGAACGTCCCATTTTCTTAATGGCGGATTCAGACAAAGAAACTTTCGACCTATTTTTCTCGGCAAGGTAGGCATTTTCAACCGTGAGAGAGTTACCGTCAAGGAAGAGTTGAGACATGAGAGTTTCCTTTTTGAAAATTTAAGAAACGGTGCGTGTAAGTCCAAGGAGCAAACTGAATCATGAAGTAACCGACCAGTCATGGGGTGATTTTTAACTTTGCGAAGGTTGCCATCTTCCGAAAATCTTTCAGGCTCGTTGCTTTCCAAACTTTCGGTAAATTGGAAAAGAAGGTCTCATCACGAAGTGATCCTGCGGACATTCGTAATGTAATGTAGTCCCCCGCAAGGCGGGGGAGAAAATTGACAATTCACAAAACGAAAGGAGAC
>JAMCQL010000003.1 GCA_023381615.1 Bacteroidota bacterium | reverse complement strand
CACGACGTCAGCCAAATCGGACACTACCGCTCAGGATTCGTTAAAGCTTTCCGCGTGGCTTCAGGGAGTGAGAAAGGATCATGCAGAGGCGCAGATTTTCCCCGAATATCATTACCCACTCTTTCTTTATTCAAATATCATCCAGCGTTCCGCGACGATAGATTCCACCGGCGACTACGTGGACATCCGGGAAACCTTGTGGGGAAATGACGTAAAGGTACCTCTCGAAGTTCCGCTGAAGGAATACATTAAACTTGAAGAAAGGTATTCTGTACAAAAGACATGGGAAGATCTGGCACATGCCTACACTTTGAACAATCAACAAGACCAGCTCGGCTCACTTATGCAGGGAGTCACGAACATCGACATCCCTATTCCGCCGAATCCGGTGCTCAGTATTTTTGGTCCTCCTCGAATCAACCTAAAGATTTCCGGCGCGGTGGACATACGCGGCGCGTGGCGAAACCAAAAAATAAATGCTCAGACGCTTTCGCAGCTTGGAAACGTGACGAACCAGCCTGACTTTCAGCAGGATGTACAAATAAACGTTAACGGAACCGTCGGCGACAAGTTGAACATCGGAGCAAACTGGGACACGCAGAACCAATTTGAATACGAGAACCAGCTTAAAATAAAGTACACCGGCTACGACGATGAAATCGTCAAGAGCGTGGAAGCCGGAAACGTTTCGCTAAGCACGCCGTCGTCTTTCATCGGAAGCAGTCAGGCGCTGTTCGGAATTAAATCGCAGATGCAGCTCGGCCCTCTGACTCTAACGGCTCTCGCAAGTCAGCAGAAAGCACAGGGCAAAACATTAACTGTCAGCGGTGGATCACAAAGCCAAACTTTTAAACTTCACGCTTACGACTTTGCGACGAACCATTTCTTTATCGATTCAAAATACCTTCCGGGATATGAACAGTATTACCAGCAGCCCGGACAACCGTACAACAGTGATTTGCTTATAACGGACTACGAAGTGTACGTCTCGGTTCCCACGGCTACGCAGGACCCAACTATCCGCGACGGTGTGGCAGTCATGGAACTTCCCCCGCGCGAAGCCAATCGGAGTTTCTACGACTCTCTCAGAGCACAGACCGGAATCAACACCCCGAACCCGGGACTCATTGATGCAGGCAGATTCAAGAAGCTTGCGAACGATCAGTTCACGCTGGATCCAAAGACGGGAGTTCTGACTCTCAATAATCAGATTCTTCCCGAACAGATCATTGCTGTTGCTTACAAAACGCAAGACGATTCGACATTTGGCACGTTCTCTTACGCCGACACATCAAAGTCGAGGCTCGTTCTCAAGCTTGTCAAGCCGCCAAATTTAATCCCTTCTTACACGGAAGCATGGCAGCTTCAACTCAGAAATATTTACCCGACCGGCGGATTGAATTTAGACCTGAATTCCCTCAAAGACGTCAAGATAATGTACCAGCTTCCCGGACAGACCGCTCAAGACAATATTCAAGGATACAGCCTCTTGCAGGTGTTCGGCGTTGACAAGACCGGTGCCGGCGGCAGCGGCCCCCCTGACGGTGTTTTCGACTGGAACCCCGGTGTAGATATAAATCCCATGACCGGTGAAATAATTTTCCCGTTCCTGCGGCCGTTCGATGAAGCATTTAAGCAATATAAGAGTTCAACCGGACAGCAAATCGCAAGTCCTGATTCTTTCGCATACAGATCTGTTTACGACACTACGATGGAAGCGGCGATGAACGATGCAATTCACGACAGGTTCTTGATCACCGGTTCTTACACGAGTTCCGTCAGTTCTCACTACAATCTCGGATTCAACCTCGTCCAGGGAAGCGTCAAGGTCCTCCTGAACGGAAATCCTATGACTCCGGATGTGGACTATAGTGTCGACTATCTTTCCGGCGAAGTGAACATCAGAAACCAAGCCGCTCTTGTGCCGGGCGCGAACGTCCAGATCCAGTACGAGACGAACGACATTTTCCAAATCGCATCGAAGTCGCTTGTCGGCACCAGAGCAGACTTGAAAGTTAACGACCAGACGAATTTCGGTTTTACCTTAATGAACTTCTCACAGCAGTCGCCGAACAACAAAGTCCGGCTCGGAGAAGAACCGATAAGCAACTTGATCCTCGGAGTGGATGGAGGAACAACTGTAAATCTTCCGTTTCTAACGAGGGCACTTGACGCTCTTCCTCTCATCCAAACCGCGGCGCCATCGAGCATTTCGATTCACGGCGAAGCGGCATACATGCTGCCGAACCCGAACACGAGAACAAGCCCTATTCCCGACGATCACGGACAAGGAATTGCTTATATAGATGACTTTGAAGGCGCGAAACGAACAATTTCTATCGGAGTGAACTATTCCGGCTGGACGCTGGCAAGTCCCCCGGCTGTCTCGGCTTTAGATTCGGTCTATAACGGTATTCAGGACTCATCAAAAACCGATTTCAAGGGATGGACATACTGGTACAATATTATTCCGAGCGATGTTTCCGTAAAGGACATCTGGCCGCAGAAGAACGTTCCGCAGGATCAACAGTTCCAGACCGTCATGAACGTCGCGTTCGAACCGACGGTGCGCGGACAGTATAACAGGTCGCATAATATTGATTCAACTTTGAAAAGCGATCCAAAGTTGGCGTGGGGAGGCATGATGAAAGTCCTCTCCTCGAATGCCAGCGACCTTACGACTCAAAATATTAATTATATAGAAATCTGGATGCAGATCTATCAGGCTCCGGGAAACGGAACGATGCACATAGACCTCGGACAGGTCAGCGAGGATATCTTTGGGGATAGAGTACTTCACACAGAAGACCCGTCGGGTTTAGGGACTCTACAGCCGCAGAATGATCTCGGACTTGACGGAATCAACGATGCTCAGGAGCAGGCTAAGTATCCGTGGATCAAAGACAGACCCCCCCTTCCGAACGGAAACATAGACCCTGACGGAGACGACTACTATTACAATCTCGGAAGCTCCGACTACACGCACGTTAACGGCACAGAAGGAAACAGCGTAACAGAAGCAGGCAGGCTTCCCGACACCGAAGACTTGAACCACAACGGCGTGCTCGATCTGTCGAATAACTATTTTGAATATTCAGTCAAACTTGATACGACAAATAATCCATACATCACCGGTGGAGGTTCCAAAGGCTGGTACCAGTTTATAATTCCTCTGAATGATTATAAGCGCGCTGTTGGAAACCCGAGTTTGTCGGTCGTCCAGTACGTCCGCGTTTGGTTCAATGGGATGACGGGGCCAATGCTTGTACGAATCGCCGAGATGAATCTCATCGGAAATTACTGGAGAACGCCGAATCAAAACGATACCACCATGCAGGTCTCAGTTGTAAACGTGGAAGACAATCCCGATTACACGCCCCCCGCTCCGGGACTTCGTCCCGTCGACAATTCAAATCCGAACGGACCCATACTGCTCAACGAGCAGTCGCTCTCGCTGATCCTGAACGGACTGAAAGACGGAGATTCGAGATATGTGTTCAAGACTTTTCCGCAGCCGCTCAACGTGTTCCACTACCACACCATGAAATTTTTTGCACACGGCGATTCAAGATTTAATTATGTGGACTCAACCAACTACGACGCAGACGTTTTCATCCGGTTCGGCAGCGACTCACTGGACTTCTACGAATACAGGCAGCCGCTGAAAGTTGGCTGGCAGGATATCACCGTGGATTTTGCGAAGCTCACGGCAATCAAACAGGCGCGCGACTCCGTAACGGCGATCATACCACGCAGGCCTGCAGACAATGGAGTGCCGGGAGCTACTTACTGGATTCTGGGAAACCCGTCGCTGCAATCCGTGTCGTATTTCCAAATTGGAATAAAAAATCCTGCGAACATCGGTACTTCCCTGCCGCTCTCCGGAACGGTCTGGATAGATGAACTGCGTCTCGCCGATGTCGACAACACTCCAGGTTTTGCCTACAGATTCGACACGAACATACAGCTTGCCGATATTGGATCGCTAACATTCAACTTTTCGCGAGTCGATCCGTATTTTCACGGTCTGACAACTCAATTCGGATCACAAAGCGCGTCGCAGAACTGGGGAATCAGCGGCTCATTCAGTCTCGACAAGCTTCTGCCGCGCGAATGGCAGGGCACAACGATCCCGTTCACATACACGCACAGCGAAGGTTTCTCGAATCCGCTGTACCTCCCAAACAGTGACATCGTCGTTGCGGAAGCAGTGAGGAATCGGCAGAGCTATCTTATCTCCAAAGGGATGTCTCCGAATTCCGCTGCGGCTGCGGCAGACAGTCTGCTCGTCAGCTCGCAAGTTCTCAGAGTCGCCGACTCGTGGGCAGTCCCGAACATGCGCATCGTTATTCCATCGACAAAGTGGTACGTCCGCGACATCCTTGACAACATCACAATGGGATTTAACTGGACCGGATCAAGATACCACGACACCCAGATCAAATCCGGCAATCAGTGGGCATGGAATTTCTCAAGCGGATATTCGATTCAATTCGACCCAATGGCGTACTTCACGCCGTTCCCTTCGAAAAAGACGACTCAGCTCGGAAACCCGTCCGCAGGATCCCGACCTGAGTCGGGACAGGATTTCCAGATCAGATACCTGCCCAATTCACTCAGCTTCTCGATGAACGCCGGAAGAAGCCTCACGATTGAAAAACTCTGGACGCAATCGACACTGAGAACGACTCCTAATTTCATGGCGCAGCGATCGGGCGCAATTAACTGGCGGTTGACAAACAATGGATTTTTGAATCCGACGATCGATTACCGATTCAACGTGAGCAGTTCATTGCTTTATCTCGAGACCGACCAAAATGGAAATCCCCTGCCCGACTCATACGTCTTCAGACAGATATTCGTGAACAACGGCTTGGTAAACTTCGGACGGGACTACGATTTCTCCGAGCAGTTCTCCCTAACGACGCAGCCAAAACTGCCGTTCAACTTGCAGCAATACATCGACCTCCAAGGCAGTTACAATTCAGCTTACCGATGGAGTAATTCAATACAGCAGGGCGCTTTCGGCAGAGGCGCCGGTTTTAATGCTTCACTGCAGTTGGGTTCCACCGTCCGAGTGAAGATGCTGACGGATCCTTGGTTTGCATCCGCACCGGAGCAGCAGCAGCAACAAACAAACACTCGCGGACATGGGAGAGAAGAGTTTGCAGCGCCGGACACCACGCAAACCGGGAAGAAAGGAAACTCGCTTGGCAATCTCCTAAAAGTTTTGATCAAAGTTCCCTTCCTTGATTTCGACAACGTCTCGTTCAATTTTTCATCTACAAATTCCTCCCAGAACGGCGGACTTCCAACCTTTCGTCCCGGCATGGGCAACTTCTTCAGGGTTCCCTTCATACAGGCAAGCAACCCGGAACTCGGACCGTCGCAATTGTACCAGCTCGGACTTGTTTCTGATCCTTACGGCAGACTGACTTTCATAAAGAAGAATGGATTCCCATTCTTCGGATTCGAGACGACGCAGAGCAGCAGAATTCCGAACGCAAACATAACCGACAACTTTGCAAACAACAACTCACTGGACATAAAGACATCACGAAACTTGTGGCAGGGAGCGAGAATAGATTTGAGCTGGCATATCGGATGGAGCTATAACCGCAACACGACATTCTCGACAGACTCGCTTGGCAACCCGAGGCCGAACACAGAGTCAGTTTTGGTAACAGGACAAATTAACCGCAGCTTCTTCACCTTGCCGCCGGTATTCGTTTTCGCAATGTTCAAAAGCGGAATAAGCCAGGTTGCGATCGATTACCAAAACCTGAAGAGCGATCCAACCGACACGCGCACCGACGATCAAAAACTTTCGCAGGCATTCGTGCAAGGTTTTGAGACTCTGCCGCTTCTCGATAAAATTTTCGGCCAATACATACCGAGACTGAATTATTCATTCCACTGGGATGGACTCGAACAGCTTCCGCTTTTCAAGAACTTTGCCCAGCACGTCAGCCTCGATCATTCTTACCAGTCGAATTACTCGCAGTCGTGGCACAGCACAAACGGCGGCAGCACGATCACGGATGCCCAGGAAGTCTCATACGGCTTTCAGCCGCTTGTCGGAATAAACATAGCCTTCAAGAACATCGGTGATGCGACAATTTCGGGTTCGGTGCTTTATAACACAAACACCGAATATAGTTTAAGCCCGTCTGCAAGGACAATTGCACAGGCTTACACAGGACAACTTACCGTCTCGGCGAACTACGCGAAACGTGGATTCTCAATTCCGTTCTTCGGACTGAACCTTAAGAACGACGTTGACGTAAGCGCCAGTTTCTCAAGTTCACAGACAAGCAGGGTTTCCTTCAACTCGGATAACATAAGTTCCGGCGGCACGCCACTCGATGGAGTGACGCAGACGTCTCTCGAACTGCGCTTCAAGTACGTCGTAAGTCAGAGAGTTACAGCATCGGTCTACTACAGAAACACACGCATCGTTCCCTCGATACCGGGCTCACTCGTTCCCGGCACCACCACGAACGAAGCAGGCGTGGACGTCCACGTGTCAATCGCAGGTTGATGTCATGAGTGAACACCAACGATTCATGGCGTCCGCTTTAAAAGAAGCCGAAGAGGCTTTTAAGAAAAACGAAGTCCCTGTCGGCGCGGTCATCGTGCGGGATGGCGTCGTCATAGCCCGGGCGCATAATCAGGTTGAGATGCTTCAGGATCCGACGGCACATGCGGAAATAATTGCGATCGGCGCCGCGGCAAATCATCTCGGAAGCTGGAGACTGAAGGGCTGCACTCTTTACGTTACACTTGAGCCGTGCCCGATGTGCGCGGGCGCGATTGTTCTTTCGCGATTAGACAGAGTTGTGTTCGGCGCTTACGATCCGAAAATGGGTGCGTGTTCAACCCTTTATAACGTGGTACAGGACGAACGGCTGAATCACCGCGTGGAAGTGATCGCCGGTGTGCTTGATGAAGACTCCAAAATTCTTCTGCGTGAGTTTTTCGAAAAGAAAAGACAAACAGACGGAAGGTAGCCGCAGAGGTTTTACTCTGCGAGCTGAAAACGAACCTATAAGCACGGCCGAAAAGTTCAAGCCTATGGTTCATCGTGGTGATATTTTTTCGACGGTGTTTTCGACCAAGTTTCTAGTTCTTTCTTTCCACAAAATACATCTCGACCGCTTCCATGTTTTTTATTGCGAGTGCTCCGCGCGGTTCGAGTAAATACCCATCCGTTTTCTTAAGCTCATCATAAACCTGCTGAGAGACATTTATCTTATTCGGCAGTGAAGCAGCTTCGAGGCGCGAAGCTATATTCACCGTCGGACCCCAGACATCGTAAATAAATCTCCACGTTCCGATTATTCCCGTGATCGCCGGACCGGTGTGAATTCCAATCCTCAACGCCCAATCATGTCCAGTCCTCGTTCTCAGCTCGGCGGAGAATCTCTTCACGATCTCCCTTATTTCTATGGAGGCTTCAACTGTTTCGACGAGCTGATTATCTTCCATAAAGAGTCCGCCGGCGAACATGTAGCAATCGCCGATGGTTTTCAGCTTCTCAAGTTTATGTCTTCTGACAGTCTCGTCAAACGCATTGAACATATCCTCCAGAATTTTGAGCACCTCCCGTGCATCGGAGCTCTCGGCGATTTTGTAGAACGAGACAAAGTCCGCAAACACTATTGTCGTCGAAGGATTATAATCCGGCGGTGGATAACCGGCTCCGTTTATTTGCTTTACGATAGTTTCAGGCAAAATATTCTTAAGGATCGATTCAATCTTTTCCTTAGCGTTTTCAATTTCGACTTTCTGCCTCTCGATCGTCTTGGCGTTGAGGAATTGCCGCACTCGGGCGGCGAAGATCATGCGCGACAGGACCCACGCGAACACGGTCAGAGCGGAACCGTTTATGTAATTCGACAACAGCATGTGAGGATTTGGCTGTGTCGCGGAAATGCCGATGATAAATGCCGCCTGTGCAGCTAAATAGAGGAAAAGACTATACGTGCCGCTCACGTAGAATGCGACGGCGGTTGCAAGAATTATTATGAGATAAACGGTAATCTGCCCGTTGATCATTTGGTCAACAGTGGAAAGCCCCGCGCCCCACACGAGCATGAAGAGCAAAAATATGAGGAGGAGTGCCATGTCGGACTTCTTCACTTCATCCGCAGAGGCACGTTTGGTTATCAAGAAGAGGATGAGGAATGTCAGCAATCCGATTTCGAGGACCACGTGCATGTAGAACAGGTATTTGTATCCCGGCATCGTGATCCAGAGGCCGCTTGCCTTGAGTCTGAAGTCTATTGCGATGAGGATAAGATGGGACAGTATCAAAACAACGGAAAAAATCCTTGCACGATAGAGGTTTGTAAAGTAGACTTCCTGTAGAAATGGAAATCTTTCATCCGCGGGAATCTTCCTCAAACTATTTTGCCAGAACCTAACGATGGGATTAGCCACGAGTGCTCCGCGAATCATAATTTTCCAGCCTTACAGATGTTGCTACATTGCCAGCCATTCTTACCTTCGCCTAAAAATACAACGCTTTTTCGAAAGTAGCTAATCTTTTAAATTCATTTTGTTGGAAACTTAACGACACTTTAAAAGGAGGAAATATGTTTTTGGAAACTCCATCCGGACGGATTGCCTACCAGACTTTTGGGGAAAATCGCAATAAAGGAATCGTTTTCATTCACGGTTTCCCGTTCGACAAGTCGATGTGGGACGAGCAGGGCAAGCTTCTTTCAAGCAATCATTTTGCCGTTACTTATGACATTAGAGGCCACGGTGAAAGCGAGGTCGGAAATGGTCAATATTTGATAGAATTCCTAGTCGATGATTTGTTTGCGGTGATGGATCATGTTGGATTGAAGAAGGCGGTAGTTTGCGGACTCTCGATGGGCGGCTACATTGCGCTCCGCGGAATCGACAGAGAGTCTTCGAGATTTTCCGGACTGATCCTCTGCGACACGAAAAGTCCAGCCGACACAAATGCGGCAAAACTGAACCGCGCAAATCAGATCAAGGCGATCCTTTCAGGAAAGAAATCCCAATTCGCGGAAGATCAGACGAAGGCGCTTTTCGCTCCGGAAAGCTTTGAGCAAAACAAGAATGCCGTCGACAAAATAACCGCGATAATAAAATCCACAAAAGAGACGGGGCTTGTCGGCGCGTTGATCGCTCTGGCCTCAAGAATGGATATGACGGAAAGTTTAGAGAAGATTTCTGTCCCGACTTTAATCATGGTCGGCGACAAAGACAAGGTAACACCGCCATCCGAAGCGGAGACGATACATTTGAAAATAGAGAACTCAAAGCTCGTTTTGATTCATGGAGCGGGACATCTATCCAACTTGGAAAACAGCAAAGAGTTTAATTCTGCCCTACTCGACTTTCTCAAACAGAATAGCCTATGATATTCAGCATCAGATTGAAAAATGATGACTCGACATTCCACGTTTCAGATTGAACCACAAGAGACATGGAGAACGCATAGAAATCCCCCTTCGACCCCCTTTGCAAAAGGGGGATTGAGGGGGATTTCATTTCTCCGTGCCTCTCAGCCACAGGCTGATGAGCCTCAGGCTCAAGTGTCTCTTGTGTTGACATTTTGACCCCCAAAAAGAAGTTTCGAATTTCCTATCAATAAGGATTGCTGATAAAGAGATAGAAGAAGCCCGCAACAAAGGTATACTGCACTAACCGCGAGAGGTTGTAGTCTCTCTGCTTCAGATTATTCCAGACATAGGCTGCGGCGTACATCGCAAGCGCAAGCAGAACAAATATCCCAAAGCACTGCAGGTAATTTAACGTCGGTCCTATCCTCTCGACGAGCGACGCATTCCGAGCAGTTGAGCCGTAGACTATGACAAGGTGCGCGGTGTAAACAAGAAATGATTCTCTCCCGAAAAGTTTCGTCGGCGAAAACGACAACTTGCGAGATTCTTCATAGAGCGTGATGCCATAGAGGATCAAAAGGAGTATTCCGAATCTCAGAAGGAACCACGCCGGCGAGTATTCCGTGAAATGCGGGGTATGCAAGACTTGAGTCTGATAAACTGAGAAGACGACTCCGACGACGGCCGCGCCAATTCCGGTCCACAAAACTTTTTTCAATGCAGTGACCTGCACATATTCGGAGCCGGAAATTTCCGAATGCTGAGTCATAAACTGCGATGCGATCGTCCCGCCGATCAGAAAACTTGCCCATGGAAAAAGCGGAAACAGTGAGCCGTTGATCCTATTGAAGTACTGCGCGAAAGCGATCGGCAAGTAATGCGCAAAGTCAAACGCTCCGGCAATCGGAGCCACGACGATAAAAAATCCGAACAGCGAATAAAGAAGGTAATTAAATTTCTTATCATCCTTTATGATTACCCGAAGAATGTGCAGAAGAACTAACGTCGCGGCAATACACTGCAATATGTCCACAGCAGTGAAAGAAAGAATATTTGCGTAAGTGCTTTCATAAACAGACTTGCGGAGAGAGAAATAAGGGATGTGCAAAAAGTAGCCGGTTATCCAGATAAAAGCGAGGCGTTTGAGATGTTTCACAAGTTCGGGTGAAAATCGCCGGTAAACATCGCCTTTCCGGTTGAGCGCAAGCGTGAACGAAAAGCCTGCGACAAATAGAAACGACGGCGCAACAATCCCATTTATGAAATCGACAACCTTGAAAGTGAAAGCATCGCGCAGTGAAGTCGCAAGAAGCGCATTAAGAACGTGCGTCTCGATCATGAAGATCGCCGCAAGTCCCCTGAACTGATCGATATAGCCCAGCCGTCGCAACGACATGGTTAACCGAAAAATGCCTCGTTGGTGTAACGCGACCTCAATTCATCCAGGCTGTCGCCGCCGAATTTTTCAAGAACGGCATTTGCAATGACCGGAGCAACCACATTTTCGGCAATGACGGAGCCGGCAGGCACAGCACAAAAATCCGAACGCTCCCTGCGTGCCTCAACATTTTGCATTTTCGAAAGGTCGATGCTTCTCAACGGCTTCATCAAAGTTGAGATCGGCTTCATCGCCGCGCGGATCACGAGCGGCTGCCCGTTTGTGACACCACCTTCGAGTCCGCCCGCACGGTTTGTAGGTCTGACAATCTTCTTTCCCTTTCCGTAGGATCCTTTGGACAACAATATCTCATCGTGGACCTCGGAGCCAAACTTCGTTGCGTTCCTGAAGCCTTCGCCGATTTCCACTCCTTTTATAGCGTGAATGGACATCACCGCTTGCGCGAGCTGCCCGTCTAATTTTCTGTCGAACTCGACATAACTTCCAAGCCCCATCGGAACACCGGAAACGTAGACTTCGAAAATTCCGCCAAGCGTATCGCCCAACTTCTTCGCGCGCTTTATCTGCTGAACCATCTTCTCGGTGATGTCCTTGTCGAGACACCTGACCTCCGACTCGTCCGCTTCGATAGCGATCTCCTCCGCGCCGTGCTCCAGCTTAATCATTTTCATCAAGGAAGCATCAAGAGCTTCCCTGTCCTTGTAGCCCGCACTGCCGATTGAAAAAACGTGACTGCCGATCCTTATTCCGAGTTCGGCGAGCAGTCTTCGTGCTACCGAACTCAATGCGACGCGCATCGCCGTCTCGCGCGCGCTGGCACGCTCGATCACGTTCCTGATGTCGTCATATTGATATTTATACTTTCCAACAAGGTCAGCGTGTCCCGGTCGCGGAATCAGAACTTTCTCGATCTCTGTCTTGACCGGTCCGACCGCCATCTTCTCCCCCCAATTCTCGAAATCGCGATTCCAGATCACGAGCGAGATGGGTGACCCTATAGTCTTTCCGTGTCTGACTCCGGTGAGTATCTCAACTTTGTCCGTTTCTATTTTCATTCTGCCGCCGCGGCCGTAGCCTTGTTGTCGGCGGTAAAGCTGATGATTCATGTATTCTGCGTTCAATTCAAGATTCGACGGCACACCTTCGATTATTCCGACGAGCGCCCTGCCGTGTGATTCACCTGCTGTAAGTAGTCTCAACATAACGAGGTTAATATAAGACAAAATGGATTGGAGTGCATTCTCAGGATCGTTGAACAAAAAGCGCGGCTCTTTGGCCGCGCTCTGAATTTATTCGAAGTGAAAAATTAAATCGAACTTCATTCGCCGATCCCCACGGCAACAAACCTCGAAATGTACGAACCTCCCTGCTTCGTCAAGACTCTCAGCATCACCGCATCGCCTTGCTTTTTATCTTTCAAAGCCTCCAACAAATCTTTTGGTGATCTAACTTTCTGGTGATCGATTTCGGTGATGATATCGTTCTGCAGAAGGGTCCTGTCCGCAGCCGGTCCATTTGGCGACACACTTGCCACAAGGACTCCGGAGTCAATATTGGCCTGCTTCTTAGTATCCTGGTCGAGTTGCTGCACTGTTATTCCAAGCTTCGCGACGTTGGTCTGTCCATTCTCGTCGGGCTGTTTGTTGCCTTGATCGCTGCCCTGATTAGTGCTTGCCAGGTTCTCTTGTGATAGCTCTGTCAAAGTGACATTCTTAGAAATTGTCTTCCCATCCCTGAAAATCTTCAGGGTAACTACATCGCCGGGTTTGTGTTCGGCAATAAGCATTTGAATTTCATTCGCCGCGTTGACATCCTTTCCATTAACCGCAAGGATCACATCGCCCGCCTTGATGCCTGCAGATTCAGCCGGGCTCCCCGCAATCACATCCTGTACAAGAACGCCTTCGGGTTTTGGCAGCCCGAGAGCGCGCGCAGATGTCTCATCGATTGCCGGACTCAACTGGACGCCAAGCATCGGCCTGCGGATTCTGCCGAACGAAATAAGATCTTCCGCGGTTTTCTTCACAAGATCTATAGGAATTGCAAAACCGTAACCCTGATAGTAACCGGTTCGAGTTGCAATCGCGGAGTTGATCCCGATGACTTCACCGCGAATGTTGACGAGCGCTCCTCCGCTGTTCCCGGGGTTGATCGCCGCGTCGGTCTGGATGAAGTTTCTGATTCCCCACTTGTCGGCAGAGACATCGATGTCTCTTCCTTGTGCGCTCACGATCCCTGCCGTTACCGTCGAGGTTAAGCCGAGCGGATTCCCGATTGCGAGCACCCACTGTCCGACCTCGACGCTGTCCGAATTGCCGAGCGCTGCAACAGGAAGGTTCTTCGCGTCGATCTTTATCACCGCAACATCCGTCGTAGGATCTGTGCCGACAAGTTTTGCCGAAAATTCCCGCTTGTCGAAAAGCTTGACTTTGATTCCGTTCTTGTCCGCTCCGTCCACGACGTGGTTGTTCGTCAGGATATAACCGTCGGAAGTTACGATGACTCCCGATCCCATTCCCTTTTCAGGCTGAGGCTCGGGAAGCTTGAACTGAAAATCGTGAAAGAAAGGAATGTCCGGCATTCTCGTCTTCGGCGTCGAAGTAACCATAACGCTGACAACAGTCGGCGTAACCGCTTTTGAAACTTCTATGAATGCCTCCTGTGTCGCCATTAAATTTATATCGCCTCTGGAAATCGGCGCAGATCCGCCCAACTTTACCTTTTCGCCCGAAAACCCGAAGCTCGTGCCGACGCCGTTAAAACTCATCACGAGCAATGCCCCGAATACGACTCCGATCGCCACCAACAGCGCCGCACCGACTAATGTTCTCTTGCGCATGCTTATTTCCTCCAATTTATTTTGAAGCTGCCAAAAATTTTAGAGATCTTATCTCTTTCAAAGTGTCCGAATGCTTCTTTAGATAAACAAAAACGAAGTTCGAAAGTTCATTCTGAAGCGCCGGTTCCATTTTCGCCTTTGCCGCCGCCTCAGAACTCAAGCGAACAAAACTCTGCAAGACCAAAAGGGCTGAATTTGAAAAAAGAAAACTCTCGTTCACATTTGCCGAACACTTCTCGCACAACGGACCGCCCTTTTCGATAACATAGCAAACTTTTCGCTCCTTCTCAAGGTCAATCAGCTTCCGGCAGATCAGACAGTCCTTAAAGTTTGGGGTGAATCCAAGATCAATCGCGAGGTGAAGTCCGAAGTGCACAAAAACATTTTGCGGCAAAACATCAACTTTGTCGAGAACACTCAATGAGTCGACTAAAAGCCCGAAGACCCGTTCGTTTTCCTCCTCGTCATGCATCACGCGATTTACGATTTCAATAAGCGACATGGCAATCGCAAATTTGTCCATGTTCGAAGTGAGCGACTTGAAATATTTTACAAAGTCGCTTGATGAGACATATTGCAGTTCGCGGTTTTCGCGTCGGTAGAAGACTATCTGCAAGTAATTAAGCGGCTGGAAGAGTGAACCGAATTTGCTTTTCGGATTCCGCGCGCCTTTCGCAATTGCGCTCATCTTCCCATAACGCTTCGTGTAAAACGTCACGATCTTGCTCGTGTCGCGATAATTGATCGCCCTCAGTACGACCGCCTCTGTTTTCTCAATTGACATGGTTTAATTTAACTTAGCGCTAAAGAGCGGACAAAGGAAGTATAAAGGTCAAAATTCAAAGGGCAAAAGTCAAAAAGCTTAACCTGCTCCCAATGCTCTTGATCCCCCCGTCAACTTTTTGAATTTTGACCGGAGTTTACCCCGCCTTGGCGGGGACCTTTGGATTTATTCATCCGATCATCTTCGCAATGTTTTCCCGGAACGGCCGTCTGATAATTCCGCGCTCCGTGACGAACGCCGCTATGTTGTCCGCCGGAGAAACGTCGAACGCCGGCGCGTAAACCGAAATATTTTCCGGCGCCGAACGGCAGCTCTGAAAATGAGTAACTTCGTCCGGACTTCTCTCTTCAATCGGAATGTCTTCGCCTGACTTTGCCGAAATGTCGAAACTTGAAATTGGCGCCGCGATGTAAAAAGGAATTTTGTGCTCTTTGCAGAGAATAGAAAGATTGTAAGTTCCGATCTTGTTCGCCGTGTCGCCGTTCGCCGCAATCCTGTCGGCGCCGACTACCACGAGGTCCACCTTGAATTTCTTCATGGCAATTCCCGACGCGCTATCCACAATAAGTTTGAAATTTATTCGGAGTTTCTGAAGTTCGTAAGCGGTCAGTCTCGCTCCTTGAAGCAGCGGCCGCGTCTCGTCGGCAATGACCATGATATCTTTTCCTGCTTCATTTGCCGCGCGAATGATTCCAAGCGCGGTTCCGTAACCGCCTGTCGCGAGTCCGCCGGTGTGACAATGAGTGAGTATAACCGCTTTGTCCGGGACGAGTTCAAGTCCGAATCGTCCTATCTTCTCGCACGCGTTGATTTCTTCGGCAAGAATTCTGTGCGCTTCGTTCAGGAAAACTTCCCCCACATTTTTTCCCTGCAGGTTCAGCTTTCTCAGCCGAGCGAGAACATTTTTTATATTGACGGCGGTCGGCCTCGTCTTGTGAATATCCGTCAACGCCGCGTCCAACTTGTCATCAATTTCGTCCTTCGAAGCGAATTCAAATGCCGCGAGCGCGGCAGCATAAGCTGCGGCAATGCCGATCGCTGGTGCGCCGCGAATTCTCAGCGATTGAATCCACTCACAGACATCGCGGTAATTATCGGATGAGAGAAATTTCTCGGAGTGAGGAAGCTGAGTTTGATCGATGATTACAACTTTCCCCCCATCCCACCTGATGGGATCTGGGAGTAATGTCATTCTCGAAGGACTTAATCGGGAATCAGTCTTCGAACTTTGATAATTCGATGAAGTCACGATAGCGTCCAAGAATTTCTATGTCAGACAGATTTTTCAATGCCTCTATTCCAAACTTGCCAACACAAAAGGACGCCAGCACACTTCCGTAAACCACTGCGCGCCTCAGGTTATCGTCGGAAAGGTTTTCCGTGCGCGCGAGATGCCCGATAAACCCGCCGGCAAAAGCATCGCCCGCACCGGTCGGATCGTAGATAAACTCGAGCGGAAAAGCAGGAGCCGAGAAAACAATATTGGTCGTGAACAAAAGGGCGCCGTGTTCGCCTTTCTTGATTATCACGATTCGAGGACCGAGCCCCATAATTTTCTTCGCCGCCTTCACAAGATTCGGTTCTGAGACGAGCAGACGCGCTTCGGAATCGTTCACAATCAAGACATCGACCTTCTTCAGTGTTTTAAGAAGCTCATTGCGCTTTCTTTCGATCCAAAAGTTCATCGTATCGCAAATTACCAGCTCGGGTTTCTGATCTAGCGATTCGATTACTCGTCTCTGCAAAACCGGATCGATATTTCCTAAAACCACGTATCTGCTTTTCCTATACGAGTCAGGCAAAACAGGATTAAATGTTTCAAAGACGTTAAGCTGTGTGTCCAATGTGTCGCGCTTATTCAAGTCGTAATGATAACGACCGCTCCAATGGAAGGTCTTTCCGCCTTCTATGACTTGAAGTCCGTCCAGATCGATTCCCCGGGATTCGAGAAACTCTATCTCCGATTTCGGAAAATCGCTTCCGACGACGCCGACAAGTCTGATCGGCGCAGTGAAATATGATGCTGCGGCAGAAATATAGACCGCACTTCCGCCAGCAACTTGATCCGCGCGGCCGAATGGCGTCTCGATCGTATCGAGCGCAATCGACCCAACAACGAGTAAACTCATTATCTGACTCCAATGAAGGTGAATTGCGAAGGTTAATTTAATACGAGCCGTGAGGAACTTCAAATATTCAATACCAAAATATGAGCGCACCACATCTCTTTGAGCACAACCACTCTGATCCGCCAAGATTTGGCTTTTTCTCCTCCGTGTCTCTCAGCCAGAGGCTGATGTCCTCCAGAGGCGGATGAGCCTCTGGCTCAGGTGTCCGTGTTTTAGTTCAACCAGTAGAGGCACATCCGCCTTGGCTCGCGCTTTCGGCGAGACGGGGAGGCACAGAAAAAAAGAAATCAGTAGTTACTCCGCCTGTAATCCCTCGGTGGGTTGTAACCTTGCGAAGGTTTCCAAACTTTCGGTAAATTGGAAAAGAAGGTCTCATCACGAAGTGATCCTGCGGACATTCGTAATGTAATGTAGTCCCCCGCAAGGCGGGGGAGAAAATTGACAATTCACAAAACGAAAGGAGAC
>JAMCQL010000045.1 GCA_023381615.1 Bacteroidota bacterium | reverse complement strand
ATTCTAAGTGTCAGTCTGTTTGAGAAAGTCCCCGTTTATCAGGCACTTACAAATCCGCAGACATCTTCTCAACTGAATCGCCCTGATAACCAACTGAATTTGTTTGACTTATAACCGGACAGTAGTGAATTCAAATATAGATTATTATGTATTGGATGGGGAGTTCCTCACCGTCAGGCCGTTAGTTCAACCAGCAAGATTCTATGTGGCCGATGGTCAATTAGAAGAAGCCAAAGAACTTCTAAAAGATTTTGAATTACACATTTTTGGCGTTTCAAAGAGAAACGATACCGAAAAATGAGGTGTTAAAATATGTTACGACTGTATAACATGCATCTCAAATCATTGCCGCAGATATTTTATCGCTAACAATCGCAGGGAACACCACGGCGCGTTAGGTCCATTTCGTGACATCTTGCACTTGTCTTGTTTGCGAAACTTGACATTCACTCGATGTCGGACTAAATTAATTCAAAATTTGTTGACTAATTGCACTTACATATCATCGCGGGGCGGCAAAATACCGGCGCACAGTCAATTTCGCTCCATTATTGCCCAGCGGGAAACAATGAGCCAGAGGCTTGAGCATGAGGCTCACCCGCCTCTGGAGGACATCAGCTTTCGGCTGAAAGGAATTCTTTATAACGAATTTAGGTTAAATGTCAGACGGGCCTTGAGCGGCAAAGGCGACCTGCAATTCGATCTAATCACCGGTCCGTCTGGCTTGCAGTCGCCGGAGTTGCTATTTTTTTTAGGAGGAGGTATTCAATGCCGAATGGCAAAGTGAAGTGGTTTGACGGCAAGAAAGGCTTCGGTTTCATTGAGCAAGACAATGGCGAAGATGTGTTCGTGCACTACAGCGATATCAAAACCGACAAGCAATATAAAACTCTCGACAAGGGAGTTGAAGTCGAGTTTGAAATTGTAGAAGGCGCGAGAGGTATCAAAGCCGTCAATGTTACCGTAAAATAGGTTCACAGCCTGAGTTCTTTGAAAACCCGATGTCGCACTATTTTATGGCATTGGGTTTTTTATGTTCGCCTTCGCCAGAAGGTTCAGAGGCTTGCCCCGAGGATTGATGGGGAGGCGAACCCGTCGCGAAGCTTTAGCGTAGGCAGGTTAGATGGCTTCGGCGTCGGCCTGAGGCTGATCCGCCTCTGGCGGAAATGAGTTCATATCAGCCGAAGGCTGATGAGCCTCTGGCTCATAATAAGGAATGAAGATGAGTTTTGAATTTAAAACAAAAGACATTGAGAGTATCAGCGAAGTCTTGAAGGTGAAGCCGGTAAAGCGTGGAAACTTTTACCGCTTTGAATTGTACGATAAAAAGTCGAAGCGAAAACTTGCTCTCGAAATTTACCCGTCTCTCAAAACGGGCAAGGGAAAAGGAAATTTAATTTCGGTTTACACGATCAATTCTCATCTTCAGCTGCACCAGTGCACCGGTTACCTCGCCTCTGAACTGCTCGGCGAGGTGACGTTTTATTCTGAAGCAGATGGAAAAATCAGCGGATTGATCGTCGAACGCGAAGCGGGCTGCTCGTTATACGCCAACGTTGACAAAAGTGTCCTTTCAGGTGATTTCACCCGGTTCGGACCTGAAGTTATGTTGAGCAGTATTGCGCTCTCTCTCGCGGAGACAAACCTGAAGTGAAAATCCAATTGCTCGTCAATTACGACCGCGCTCCTAAATTCAGGCGGAGAACGCTTGCCGTTCTTATCCGTCAAATTATTAGAGAAGAAAGAAGAGAAGCCGATAGTATAAATGTTGTGCTCGTGGACGATGATTACCTTCTCGATGTGAACCGAAAATTTTTGAACCACGATTACAAAACAGATGTTATATCTTTTGACCTGAGCGAGAATAAAAGAATCGACGGTGAAATTTACATTAGCGTCGATCGCGCGAAAGTTCAGGCGAGGCGATACAAGGTTTCGCTCGAAAGGGAGGTTCTGAGGTTGATAGTCCACGGTGTTTTGCATCTCGCAGGATGGGACGACAAAACCCGTTCACAAAAACTGCTGATGAGAAAACGTGAAAACGTGTTCATCTCCGCCAGAGGCGGATCAGCCTCAGGCCGAGAGCGATTATATGGCAAGCGGAATCGAGCGTAACTTGACTTTGGAATTTTTCAATCTATATTAGTTTCGAGGATAAAAAGTAAATGCAGGAAAAAATCGTAGAATTGATAGTTTTTCTGATGCGCGAAATTCGGCAGAGACGCGACATCTCCAAAGTTGACGTCTCGAAATTGACTGAGAGCGGCTACAGCCAGACGGAGATCTCGACTGCGCTGAGCTGGATTTATGACAAAATGAATCTCCGCGAGCCGCTGAAACGCGTCAGGGGTTCGCGCGCAAGGTCATATAGAATTTTTCACGAGGCCGAGCGGGAGATAATCACGAAAGATGCCCGCGGGTTCTTGGTTGAAATGTACGAACTCGGACTGATTGACCAGCTCGATCTCGAAAACATCATCGAGCGGTCGCTGATGTCCGGTTCAAACATGGTCGATAGAAATGAAGTAAAGTCAATCGTCGCAAGCGTGCTCTTTGAATATAATTCGCCCGGCAAACCCGGAAGCCGCATAATGCTTAACAGCTCTGACACGATCAACTGAACAATCAGCAGCACCTTTTCCGCCAGAGGCTGAGACAAATTTGAACATTCTTAAAATTGGTTGAATTCTGAAATGGCAAAAAAACTCGTAATCGTCGAATCGCCTGCAAAAGCGAAAACAATTAATAGATACCTCGGAAACGACTTTGTGGTTGAAGCTTCGGTCGGACATATAAAAGATTTGCCAAAGAGCAAATTGGGAGTCGATGTAGAAAAAGGCTTCGAGCCGGAATACAAAATCATCCGTGGAAAAAGCGAGGTCATCAAGAAGCTCAAAGATCTCTCGGAAAAAGCACCGCAGGTTTATATCGCGACTGACCCTGACCGTGAAGGCGAGGCGATAGCTCAGCACATTGCGGAGGAGCTCAAGCAGAATTCCAATAAAGTTTACCGCGTGCTTTTCACCGAGATAACACCTTCAGGTATTTCGCGCGCAATGGAGAAACCCCTCAAGATCGATTCGCACCTTGTTTACGCTCAGCAGGCGCGCCGGGTTATGGACAGACTGGTCGGATACAAAGTCAGTCCGCTTATTTGGAAAGCGGTTTATCCCGGCCTGTCGGCTGGAAGAGTCCAGTCTGTCGCACTGAAACTCGTCTGCGAGCGGGAAATTGGAATTAAAGGTTTTTCGGCAATTGAATATTGGTCGGTTTTAGGAAAATTCCAGACTGAGCGCTCTGAAGAATTCGAGGCAAAACTATATTCTATTGACGGGAAGGATTTGAGAGATCCGCAAGGGAGTGCCACTGTAAAGGAACGTGGTAAGAAAGAATTTTACATCGAAAGTCAGGAGCATGCCGCGAAACTTGCCGAAAAAATCCGCACGGCAAAGTATGCGATAACCTCGATTTCTCGGAAAGAGCAGAAAAGAAATCCGGCGCCTCCATTCATCACGAGCACCCTCCAGCAGGCGGCATCGACACGGCTCGGTTTCTCTCCGAAGCGGACGATGATGCTCGCCCAGCAGCTTTATGAAGGAGTCGATCTCGGTCCGGAAGGGAGAGTCGGTTTGATCACTTATATGCGTACCGATTCGACACGTATTAGCAATGAAGCTCTTGAGGCGGCTCGTGATTACATCAAAAACGAGTTTGGAAAAGAGTTTCTTCCCAAGGAGGCGCGTCATTTCAAGAAAGCAAAAGCCTCGCAGGATGCGCATGAAGCGATCCGTCCGACTTACATGAAGTATTTGCCGCAGGAAGTCAAGAAGCACCTGCCGCGCGAAATGTTCCTGCTTTACGATCTGATCTGGAAGAGATTCGTGGCGTCTCAAATGAACCCGGCAGTTTACGACCAGATCACAGTTTCAATCGAAGGCGGTCGGACTAAGGTTGATCCGACTCTGGCGGGAAAGTTCGTCTTCAGAGCTTCAGACTCGCACGTAAAGTTTGCCGGCTTTCTGCAAGTTTACGATATCACCGCCGAAGATGCGGACGTGTCCAAGGCTGATGAAGACGGCGACGAACTGCAGAAGTTCAAGCTCCCCGCGACTTTGAAGGAAGGCGAGTCCGTCAACCTTGAGGATATTCTGACGCGCCAGCATTTCACGAAACCGCCCGCGCGTTACACAGAAAGCAGTCTTGTCAAGGAACTTGAATCGCTGGGAATCGGCAGACCGAGCACTTATTCTTCGATCGTCTCGACAATTGAAGACAGGGGCTACGTCGAGCTGAAAGAGCGGAAGCTGTTTGCGACAGATTTGGGAATGAACGTGAACAAGATTTTGAGCGCGAACCTGCCCGAATTTTTCAACGTGAAGTTTACCGCGGAAATGGAATCTGAGCTCGACGAAATTGCAAACGGTGATAAGAAATATTTGGATGTGATGAACGAATTCTACAAGCCGTTCGACATTGCCGTGAAGAAAGTCGAAGGAAGAATCGAAGAGATAAAATCGACGGTCGATGGCCAGCAGGTCGCGTGCGATGTTTGCGGCGCGCCGATGGTAATAAAGTGGAGCCGCCGCGGCAGATTCCTCGCTTGCAGCAGGTATCCGGAGTGCAAAAACACAAAGCCGATCGATGCGCACGATGACAACAACCGCCCCACAGGCGACAAATGTCCGGAATGCGGCGGCGATCTGATCTACAAGAACAGCAGATTCGGAAAGTTCATCGGCTGTTCAAATTATCCGAATTGCAAGTACACCAAGAGCATTACCACGGGCGTGAAATGTCCCGAATGTGGTATAGGAGAACTTGCTCAACGTTTCACAAAGAAGAAAAGAATTTTTTACGGCTGCACAAATTATCCGAAATGCCACCATGCAACATGGGACAAACCCGTGAATATTCCGTGTCCCTTAGGTGATTCGCCGTTTTTATTGGAGAAGTACACTAAGGCAAAAGGGAATTATTTCAAGTGTCCGAAGTGCGAAAGCGAATTTGCGCCTGAAGAAGTATCCGCTCCGCCGGAGGCGGATCAGTCTCAGGCCGAAAAGAATAAGTCGGATGCGTCGGTAGGATCCGGCGGAGAGGTCGAAGTTGCAGCAAAGTGATCCCGACAAGTCGGGACGTGAATTTGCAGATTCCTTTCTCGATTATTTGAGAAAGGAAAAAGGAGCTTCGGAAAAAACTCTCTCGACTTATGAACAGTCGCTTCGGGAGTTTAATAATTTTTTGTTTGAATATTCAGGCGGCAAAGAGCTCTCCCTTGACAATCTGCCGGAAGAAGGCGTGCGCGCGTTCCTTGTCGAGCTTGATAAACGCGGCAACGACAGAAGAACCGTCCGCAAGAAACTCTCAAGCATCAGATCGTTCGCAAAGTATCTGGTCAAGTTCGAACACATCGGGCGCGACTTCACGAGTTTCATCAGCACACCGAAAGCGGCGAAACCAATTCCGGTTTTCATCGAGGAGGAAGGGATCGAAAAGATTCTCGACGTTTCGCTGAAAGAGCCGGTCGACTACCGCGACAAGGCAATGCTCGAACTTCTTTACGGCACAGGGATGCGTGTGAGCGAGTTGTGCAATCTTGATTCGACCGACATTGATTTTGACAGTCGTCTTGTAACCGTGCTCGGAAAGAGAAGGAAAGAAAGAATTATTCCTGTAATCAACAGAGCCGTCGATGCTGTCCGCGATTATTTGAAAGTCAGAGAGAGTATATCAAGCGGGAAGACTGACGAAAGCGCGCTTTTTGTTTCAACAGACGGAAAGCGAATAATTCCTGCTTCCGTTTATCGTGTCGTCGCGAAAAGGGTGGGTGCGGTTTCGAACGTCGAGCGAAAAGGTCCGCATACGCTTCGTCATTCATTCGCAACACATTTGATGAATCACGGTGCAGACCTCGAGGCGGTCCGTCAGCTGCTCGGTCACGAGAGTCTTTCCACCACGCAAGTTTATACTCATTTATCAGTTGAGCAGTTAAAAAAAATTTACAAGCATGCTCATCCTCGTGCGAGCCGAACAAAACATTCATCCTGAACTATTCGGCTTCCCGAACTTCGTGTTCGGGAAAATAATTCTCCTGTTTTATGGAGGAAATCGCCGGATGATCCTACAAATCAAAAAAGGAGGAATCTTATGGACATCAGCATCACATCCAGACATTTCAAAGCGGACCCCGCTTTGAAAGCTTACGCTGAAGACAAAATCTCAAAACTGAACAGATTCTTCGATGGCGTTGTACATTGCGACGTGGTTTTTTTGAGCGAGCACTCGAAACCAAATGGTACTGACAAGATGGTTGAGATAAAGCTTTCAGTGCATAATAAAATCTTAAATGCTGAAGAAACAACGGACGATTATTTCAAAGCCGTTGATAAAGCGATAGATAAGCTCGAGACCCAGTTGGTCAAGTTCAAACAAAAAATGAAGCACGAATGAGGAACCGCAAATCCTAAGTCACAATTTCGAAATCCTAAATTTCGTAAAGCGCGATCCCGATGCCGCTTACGGCATGCCGCAGAGCGGCAAAAGCAGGACAAATTCAAATTCCTGAATTTCTACTAATGCTCATAACAGGAACGCACGATGTTGTGGCGCGGTTACGGTCTGTTTGACATTTGGATTTTTCCCGGAAGGATGCCTTCGGTAGAACATTGAGATTTATTTAGGTTTGGTGCTTAGGGTTTTGGAGTTCCATGGTGGTCATGCGAAAATTCTGCGGATAGACGCAAATGAAGGAATTATCCTTTTTAGGTGTGCATTTGGGCGGTTTTGTTTATATATTTTTAGCGTTATGGCATCACGCGTTTGGGATACGAAGGAAATAAGGCGAAAAGACGTCAGCGTAGGCGAGCTTTACAAAGTGGTCCACGAAAAGACCAAATTGCAGGCAGTCAACGGCGATATAGGTTTTGCAAAACTCATCACCGATAAGAATGTACACCGTCCCGGCCTCGCGCTTGCTGGTTACGTCGACCTTTTTACTTATAACCGCGTTCAGATATTCGGGAACACGGAGGTACGCTACCTAAGTTCGTTGAAGTTTGAAGACAGGCGCCGCGCGCTGGAGACAATTCTTCAATTCGATATTCCATGTATCATCTTTGCTAACAGAAACGAGATCGAGCAGGAACTCATCGATATGATTACCGCCCACGGCGTCTCCGTCTTCCGGAGCGCGCTCGAGACGACGCGGCTTATCTACTTCCTCGGAGAATTTCTCGACGAAACTTTTGCGCCAAACACCGTAATACACGGATCGCTCGTCGATGTTTACGGTATCGGAGTGTTGCTTGTTGGTAAAAGCGGAATCGGAAAAAGCGAAATTGCTCTTGACCTTGTTGAACGCGGACACAGGTTGGTTGCGGACGATGCCGTCGGAGTCTATCGCCAGGGTGAAGATATCTTGATCGGGAAAAGCTCGCGAATAGCGCAGCATTTTATGGAAGTGCGCGGCCTCGGTGTCATCGATGTTCGAAATATTTTTGGGATTCGCGCTGTAAGAAAGCAAAAGAAAATTGAGGTGGTGGTCGAACTTGAGGAATGGGATTCTCAGGAGGAGTACACGCGCACGGGACTTGACCACGATTATATTTCGATTCTCAGCGTCGAGGTCCCGCTTATTAAACTTCCCATTTTGCCCGGCAAGAATATTACAGTCATAGCGGAAGTCATCGCGTTGAATCAGCTGCTTCGTTCTTATAATTACGATGCGGCGGAAGTTTTTAACCAGAAAATTCAGGAAGCAATTCGGAAAAAGAAAAAAGAAAGTACGGGTGCCAGCAGGTACTTCGAAAGGGACTTTGAGTAAGATGAAGAAAACTAATTCAGGTAAATCAGGAAAACGAACAAATACAATCGCCCAAGCCTCTGGGAGTTTGAGCGGCAAGGTCGCGATCGTAACCGGCGGATCGAGGGGCATCGGGAAATACATCGCCAAGCGGTTGGGTGATGAAGGAGTCTCTGTTGTTATTGCCGGACGGACACTCTCCAACTTGAGAGTGACTGCCGAGGAAATCGCGAGCACCGGCGGCAAAGTCATCGCCGTGCAGACAGATGTGTCGAGCGAAAAAAGTGTGCATAGGCTTCTCACCAAAACGCTGACTGAGTTCGGCACGATAGATATTCTCATTAACAATGCCGGACAATATATTGAGAAGGCCGTCACCGACATGTCGGTTGAAGAATGGAACAATATTGTGGGGACTAATTTAACGGGACCGTTTCTCCTTTCGCGCGCAGTCCTTCCGGAAATGATCGAGAAGATGGATGGAACCATTGTTATGATTTCTTCCACTTCCGGGAAACGCGCGACGGCGAATTCGGCTGCATACGCGGCTTCGAAATTTGGGATCGAAGGATTTTCCGAGGCGCTGCTGAGGGAAGTGAGGGACTACAACGTCCGCGTCATTGTCGTCACGCCAAGCTCGGTCGATTCCAGCGAAAGGGAATCCCGCCAGATTTTGGAGGGCGGAAAAGGCGCAAGGCTCCGTGCGGAGGATGTTGCGGAGATCGTGGTTGGCGCAATAAAACTTCCGCCGCGCGCGCTCGTTCGGGAAGTAGAACTCTGGGCAACGAATCCTTAGGCCAGACAAGACAACTTCAAGAATGAATCCGCAATGATCGCCGGGTAAACGAAAAGACCCAAAGGAGTTAAGCTTCATCCACCATTCGGTGAGTTGGCAGATGTTAAAAGGGGATGGTGTTGGTCGGGCTGAGCCGGTCTTTTTGGCAACTGTCCAGAAAGTATTTTGATGCACTAATATGATTGAACAGAAGACATATTATCGCCGTCACTTGCCGCACTGGCATCCTCCAGGAGCAGTGTACCATATTGTATTTAGGCTGGCGGGTTCACTGCCGCGAGAGGTCATCGAAGAAATGCGGCTTGAACGGGAACGCGAAGCAAGGAAACTGAACGACGCGACTAGAGACGCGGCCGAAAAGTCCTATGAAAAGCTGTTACACGGAGTTCCACAGAGGAGGCACAGAGAGACACAGAGAAAGGACCTGCTTTCTGGTGAATCAGAGGCTTCTCAGTGGAACTCAGTGTCTTCTCTGTGGAACTCTCTGTGTCCCATCTTCTTAGCAAGGCACTTTTCGGCTGCGCTTCTATGGAGCAAAAGCAACTGATGCAGATCCGCCTTTCTTATTTCGAACGCTTTGGCGCTTTGTTGGAAGGTTGTGAAGCCGGGCCGACATGGCTCAAGGAACGGGAAGTCGCTGAGAGCGTTCAGGAAGCAATCCGCCATCGCGACGGCAAGGTATACGATTTATTTGCCTACTGTATTATGCCGAACCACGTGCATATGGTATTTTCAACGGGACATGTAGGTCGGGTCGCTGGCCCGACCACTGCGGGACGGGACGCCGTCCCGTCATACATTTCTACGATGATTCTTGGATCGTTGCCATACTTTTCATTTCTGAATTTTGACACTTGAGTTTGTTAGTGTTTGTACCATCTTACATGAAGCTTTACGAGACCGGGGAACTGAAACAGCGAGTCAAATTTCTCGATGAGATGTTGGCTTCGTGCAACATTTGTCCGCTCGATTGCCGGATAAATCGAAAGGAGGGCGAGATCGCGCGGTGTTATTCGCGCTACCTGCCGATCGTCGGTTCTTATTGTCCGCACTTTGGCGAGGAGCCGCCGCTCGTCGGAACCAACGGCGCTGGAAATATTTTCTTCGGCAACTGTAATCTCCGCTGCGTTTACTGCCAAAACTACCAGATCAGTCAGAACTACAAGGTCGAACTGAAGAACGAGATCAGCTTCGAGCGGCTCGCTGAAATAATGCTCGAGCTGCAGAACAAAGGCTGCCACAATATCGGTTTGGTTTCGCCGACGCATTTTGTCCCGCAGATCGTGAAAGCCTTGTACATCGCGGTAGAGAAGGGACTCAATCTTCCGCTGATCTACAACACGAACGCCTACGACTCAGTAAATGTGCTTCGTCTTTTGGATGGCGTCGTGGACATTTATCTTCCCGATCTGAAATACAGTGAAGAAGCGATGGGATACGCTTATTCGAAAGTAAAAAAATATCCCATGTACGCGCGGCTCGCGGTCAAGGAGATGCACAGACAAGTCGGAAGTGAACTCGTCATCGACGACGATGGTTTGCTGAAACGAGGCTTATTGATAAGGCACTTGGTTTTGCCGAACGACACCGCCGGAAGCAGGGAAACGCTCAAGTGGGTTGCTGAAGAACTCGGAAAAGATGCGGCGCTGTCGATAATGTCGCAGTATTATCCGACGAACAAAGCGGACTCGATAACCCTGCTGAGCAGGTACATCCGCGAATCGGAGTACGACAAAGTTAGTGAGTTGCTTGATAAGTTTGGATTGGAAAACGGGTGGATGCAGGATTTTGAGAGTCGGGATTACTACAAGCCTGATTTCACAGATCGTGTAGAGCCTTTCAAACGCTGATCATTCTTCCGGATAACCGTCGGGTTTCTCATCTTCTTCCTCGAACGGGAAAAATATTTCGCGGGCACGCGGATTGCTTTTCTCCTTGATGGAAATTCCCTTCGGATATATCTCAAGGTCTATCTTATCCTTCAGGTATCCTGCTATTATTGCGGAGAACAATTCTTCCTCTTCCTTGCGCGTGAGCCGACGAGAAGGCACACTATCTAAATTGTCTTCCATGACATTCTTTCGTTTAGTGGTCGAACTATTTACACTCTTCCTGAGCGTTCTAATAGATTTTATCGGAATAAAGTTGATTGGACTTAACTGGCTGCATAAGCCTGAAGAAATCCAAAAGTCAAGAATCAAAACGCAAAAGTCAAAAGTGAGCAGCACCGCTCTTTTGTTAGTTTTGATATTTGACGTGTACATTTGAAATTTGACTTTTGAGCTTTTTCGTAATAGTCTATTTTAGCAGTTTTCTCACAGTTCTGAAGACCGAGTCGAACATCGGTTGGGTGAGTTTGCCTGTGAATGTGTTTTGCTGGCTCGGGTGATACGAAGAAATGAGCGTAATCTTTTCGTTGATCTTGAACTGCACACCGTGCCCAAATTTGGGTTTCTTCTCGAAACTTGCCATGCCAAATTTTTCAAATGAGGCTATCGTCCAATCAAGCGCAATTTTGCCAAGTGCAACTACCACTTGGATGTTTTTCAGGATTGAGAGTTCGCTCAACAAGTACGGCTGGCAGTTCTCCATTTCTTCTCTGAGCGGCTTGTTTGCTGGAGGAGCGCATCGAATCACTGCGGAGATGTAACAATCGTTGAGTCTCAGATCGTCATCCGCGGAAATCGAGACCGGCTTGTTTGCGAATTTGAATTTGTACAGTGTGCCGTAGAGCCATTCACCGCTTTTGTCGCCGGTGAACAATCTTCCGGTTCGATTGGCGCCGTGAGCTGCGGGCGCAAGTCCGACGATCAGAACTCGCGCGTTCGGATCGCCGAAACCAGCTACTGGTTTTCCCCAATAGTCCCAGTCTGAAAACCTCGCAACTTTTTCTCGTGCAACTTTCTCACGCCATTCAACCAGCCGGGGACACTTGCGACAAGAAATAATTTCTACGTTCAGATGAGAAAGTGAATTATCCATCGAGTCCAAATCCATTCAGTATTCAATGCCGAATTCATGAGAGGCTCCAAACGCCGCCTCGCGCGGCATCCCGCGCGTATTTTTCTCTATTAATGAGTCGGACAACCCCAAGAATCACAACTCAAGTCCAACTTCATTACAATCTTCATCCTCATGAGCAATGGCTGTATTTCCTCGTCCCAAAATTTCCAATTGTGTACGCCGGGCACTTCGTGATACTCATACAGTTTTCCAAATTCACGAAGCAAGTTTGTAAATATTCGATGTGCCGGCAGAAAATCTTTGTAGCCATCTTGAATTCCCACGGCGCAGAAAATATATGGAAGGCTGTCAGCACGTTCGCGCTGAAGAAGCACGAAAACGTTGTGATCATCCCGGAACTTCCTGTTCTTGTCACCGAATGCTTTCACTATGCTTGGATAGATCGGACCTTGATCTCCTGGGATCGGCGAGTGCGGATGCGCGAGGACGGAATCGATGACAGCCGGAATTGTTATCGCGCCGCTGAGGTCGCCTGCGAACAGGAATTTGTCAGGATGCCTCAATGCTAAAACGAGTGCGCCGTAACCGCCCATTGATAGCCCGGCAATTGCCTCCCTAGTCGTGTCGATCGGGAAGTGCGAATCGACAAATTTCGGAAGATCATGAATTATGTAATCTTCATATCTGGCATTTCGGTCGGTTTGGGAATTAATGTACCATGAATTGTTTGCCTCGGGCATTACAACCATGAGAGCTAGTCGTTCCGTATAAACTTCAAGGTGTGTCAGGTTTGTCCAATCGTTTTGATTCCCGCCGTAGCCGTGCAAAAGGAAAAGCACCGGATATCTTCTAGAATGGTCATAGTGCAGGGGAAGAAGTATAACCACGTGCATCGAGTCGTGCACACTCGGAGAATAAAAACTACCCGTTTGGATTCTCGATTCTGCAAAAGATGTTGCTGTGAGAAAAAGCAGACAAAGAAGCATTCTGTGAAGCTTTTTCATGCGAAGACTCCTTGAGACAATTGAATGACTCCCCAAATTTATTTGAAGCTTGATTCAAATGAAAACAGAAAATCGAAGTGAATAACCTTGTCAAGGTTTTTAACCTTGACAAGGTTGCTCGGGAATTTAGATTGATAAATTAATGAACTTTGCGTGCTTAGCGTCTCCTTGGCGCGGTTTGCGAGAAACGGTTTTTTACTCGCAAAGGACAAATTGCAGTCACACGCTGAATCTCACAACCACAATATCTCCGTCCTGCACGGTGTAATCTTTTCCTTCGACGTGCAGAAGCCCAGCATCTTTCACTCCCTGTTCCGAGCCGAGCCGCATCAAGTCATCATATTTTATTACTTCCATCCGAATGAAACCCTTCTCAAAGTCGGAATGAATTTTCCCCGATGCTTTCGGTGCCGCTGTGTTTGCTTCGACAGTCCATGCGTGGACTTCTTTCGGACCTGCCGTGAAAAAGGTAATCAGATTCAAAAGCGAATATCCTTCCCGAATCACGCGCTCAAGTCCGGATTCTTTCAACCCAAGGTCGGAAAGAAATGCAGCCTTCTCGTCATTCGCAAGCTGTGAAAGTTCGGCTTCAATCTTGCCCGACACCATGACAACCCTTGCGCCTTCGCGTGAAGCGATCTCACGGACAGCATCAACATATTTGTTCCCGGTTTTTACATTCGCCTCATCAACGTTTGCGATATACATGACAGGTTTATCCGTCAAGAGATGAAGCGAGCGGACGTATTCACGATGCAGTTCGTCTTCGTAGCTCATGTATTTCGCAAGTCTGCCGGAATTGAAGTGCTCTGACAGTCGCACGTAAATGTCGTATTCTTCTTTGATCTTCTTGTCACCGGAGCGCGCTCTGCCTTCCGTCTCTTTCATCTTGCGCTGAAGCGTGTCGAGGTCTTTGATTATCAACTCTGTCTCAACCACTTCTATATCTCTCTTCGGATCCACCGAGCCGTCAACGTGAACGACGTTCGTGTCGTCGAAGCATCTTACGACGTGTGCGACTGCATCGACTTCTCTAATGTGTCCTAAGAACTGATTGCCGAGTCCTTCGCCTTTGCTTGCGCCGCGGACAAGTCCCGCAATGTCGACAAACTCAATCGTCGTTGGAATGATCTTTTGAGTTTTGTAAAGCGCCGCCAATTTGTCTATTCTCTCATCTGGAACCGGCACGATGCCGACGTTCGGCTCGATTGTACAAAAAGGATAATTCTCAGCTGCAATGCCGGCCGCTGTCAGCGCGTTGAAAATTGTTGACTTTCCTACGTTTGGTAATCCGATAATTCCGCAGTTAAAACCCATTTTCTATTTCACCATTAAATATTTTTGTGGAGGTAATTTGATATTTTTAAGCAAGAATCACAAAGGTGAAGTATTATGAAGAGGTTGCCCGAAGAAATGCAGCGATCTCACTATTTCGGGCGAAAATCGCCTAAGTCAAATTCGTCGTCTTCGTCTGAACCGAGTTCGTCGATATTGTCGATGTCTTCGAGACTGATCGTTTCGTCTTCGACGTCGGTCTCAGTGAGGAACTCCGACTTGAACCCCATCTCTTTCACGCGCTTCGCAAGCAGATCGAGGTAAGCACGCGGCGACTTAGCCGATTTCGCTTTTTTGACTTGTGCAAGTACTTGCTTCGCTATCTCTATCAAATCGTTGTCGCTTACTTGAAGCTCGAGTTCATCAATCGCGGTGCTTAAACGATTGATAATGTTGATATGCATCATATCAGATTCGTCGTCCGATCCTTCTTTCAGTTCATCCGCATACAGCGCGTACGTAACCTCTTTGATCACTTTCATGAAGCTGGTAAGAGAGTCGACCACGTATCCATCGTTAAGTTTGTCTCCCTGTCCTTCGAAAATTTTGTCGACTTCGTAAATGCCGACCTCTATTTCAAAGTAGAGCTGCTGCTTGTCGATAGCCTTATGGCTTTTCCCTTCCTGAGAATGTTTTTGCGGAACATGCTGCGAATGTCTTTCCCCGCTTTGCTTGGGCGAATGTTTCTTGTTTTGCTTCATACGACTAAAACTTCAAAAAAAATTAACAAAAAGCAATCTACTTCGAGGCGGCAAGGTCACTGACTTGCTTGAGTTGGATTCTTGGAACACGCCACGCAAGGAAGAGCGCAGCGAGGAGCATGATGCTTCCCGTGTAAAATGGCCACGCGATTCCGGCAGTGCCGATGATGAATCCGCCCCAGAAGGGTCCGATGACTCTGGCGAGACTCGAGAAAGATTGCGAAACACCAAGGACACTTCCTTGTTCACTTGAACCGGCATGTTTCGAGATGAGACTTGTCAGCGACGGTGAAACTAACGCGCTGCCGATTGCTAAAAGTGTAATCAGGATTACAAGCATCGAAAGCGTGTGAGCATTTGGAACGAAGCTCAGACCTGCAAGCAGCAGCACAACTCCGCTAACCATCAAAGCCCTCTCGCCGAATCTCTTCACGAGCCTTCCTATCGCGCCGCCCTGTACCAGGATGCCGATCAGTCCGATATATGCGAACAGGTAACCGTTATCGGCCGCATTGTATTTGAATACGTAACCGGTGAAGAGCGGGAATGCGACATAAAGATTCGAGAACGCAACCGTGTAAAAGAAAAACACGAGAACAAGATTTCCTATTGCGGGTCTGTGAAATGCCTCTCGCATTGCTTTGATGTTCAATAATCTTAGTTTGCGGACAGGTTTCGATTTATCCTTGAGTGATTCCGGAAGCATGAAGTAAGCGAGAACGACGTTTACCAAAGAAAGTCCGGAAGCAAGAAATCCCGGCGCGCCGGCGCTGATCCTGCTCATCATTCCGCCAACCATCGGTCCTAACATGAAACCGACGCCGAACGATGCGCCGATCAGTCCCATAAATTTCGCTCTCTCTTCAAAAGTTGTCGTGTCTGCGATGTAGGCTTGCGCCGTCGAGATGTTAGCTCCCATAAATCCGGCCAGCAGCCGTGAAATGAAAAGTACGGCGAGAGAATTTGCAAATCCGAAGATGAGATATGAAATGAACGAGCCGAAAACGCTCATGAGAATAATTGGCCGGCGCCCGATCCGGTCGGAGAGTCTTCCCCAGAACGGCACAAAAAGAAACTGCATGAGCGAATAAGAAGAACTAAGTAAACCGATTACGGTCGGCGTCGCGCCGTAGTGTTCGGCGTAAAACGGCAAAAGCGGTATAATTATACCGAATCCCAGAAGGTCGATAAAGACCGTCATTAACACGAGATAAACAGGTGTGCGTTTCATTATTATTCTATTACTTCTCCGGGTTTTAGTGCTTCGACTTTTGTCTTAATTGATTTTGGAATTAGTTTTTTCAGCATCTCCGGTGTGCCGCTCAAAAGCGGGAACGTCCCAAAGTGCATCGGGATAACAAATTTTGGTTTCATAAGTTTCACAGCTTCTGCGGCTTCGACAGGACTCATGGTGAAGTGTCCGCCGATGCACATCATGACAACTTGCGGCTTGTAAAGCTGCGCGATTATTTTCATGTCGCCGAAAAGTCCGGTGTCGCCGGTGTTGTAGATCGTGTAGCCATCCTCGAATTTCATGATGAAGCCGGCGGGGGAACCGCCGTCCACGACGCGGTCGCCGTCAGTAATGCCGCTGCTGTGTTCGGCATTTACCATTGTCATTTTTATGCCGTCGATCTCAACCGTCCCGGATTTATTCATTCCAATGAGATTCGACTCTTGCAAGCCCTTGCCTTTCAGGAACAATGATATCTCAAAATTTGAGACGACTTTTGCATTTGTCTTCAGCGCAATCTCGACCGTGTTGCCGATGTGATCGAAATGGCCGTGAGTCAAGATAATGATATCGGCTCTGTCCACGGGCTTTGCGTTAGGCGGCGCGTTGGGATTGTCGAGCCACGGATCGATGAAGATGACTTTTCCTCCCGGGGAAACGATCTTGAATGCGGCGTGCCCGAGCCACTGGATTTGTAATCCGTTTTTGAATTTGCGAGTTTTTGTTCCGTTGGTTTTCATTTCATCCTCCCTACAAATTTTGGTCTTTAGAGCTTTTCGATAATGGCGTCTGCCATTTGATCTGTCGTAATGGAATTTGCCGGGTTGAGATCTCTGGTTACATTCTTGCCTTCTCGGATAACCTCCGCTACCGCCTTCTCGATTTTCCGCGCGGCTTCAGGTTCGCCGATATGATCGAGCATCATTGCCGAAGCGAGAATGATAGCACATGGGTTGGCGATGTTTTTACCTGCGATGTCGGGCGCGCTGCCGTGGACAGCTTCGAATATTGCCGTGTCATACCCGATGTTCGCTCCCGGCGCAACTCCGAGTCCGCCGACAAGTCCGGATGCGAGATCTGACAGAATATCTCCGAACAAATTTGTGGTCACGATAACATCAAACTGATACGGGTTTATCACCATCTGCATTGCCATGTTGTCGATTATTTTATCGTTCATTTCTATCTGAGGATATTCCTTCGCCATGTTTCTCGCTACATCTAGAAAAAGTCCGCTGGTATATTTTAGAATATTTGCTTTGTGGACGGCTGTTACTTTCTTGCGGCCATGGGTTTTCGCGTACTCGAACGCGAAGCGGATTATTCTTTCGGAGCTGGCGCGCGTTACAATTCCGATTGTCTCGGCG
Organism: Bacteroidota bacterium; assembly: GCA_023381615.1. Lineage (GTDB taxonomy): Bacteria > Bacteroidota > Ignavibacteria > Kryptoniales > JAKASW01 > JAKASW01. The sequence continues at coordinate 45,431 of JAMCQL010000045.1, read as the reverse complement.
GCGCTCTTCGAAGCATCGATGTAATGCTCGATTCCGCTGTAAAACTCCTCTGTGTTTTCCCGAACTATAACGAGGTCAATGTTCTCATAGCGGGACTTGACTCCCGCAAACGATTTTGCCGGGCGCAAATTTGAGTAGAGGTCGAATTCTTTTCTCAACGCGACGTTGACACTGCGAAACCCGGTTCCAATCGGAGTTGTCAGCGGACCTTTCAAAGCGACTTTGTTCTTTGCAATTGAATCAATGACCGCCTGCGGCAGCGGGTCTTTATGCTTTTCAATCGCATTGAAGCCGGCTTCCTGAACGTCCCATTCGATCTTTACGCCTGCTGCCTCGATGACTCGAGTTGCCGCGCGGCTTATTTCCGGTCCGATTCCATCCCCCCGGATGAGAGTAATTGTGTAGGGCATGTTCTCCTGTTGAATTTGTATAAAAAAATATAACGCCATTGTCTGAAAATCAAACCTACGATTTGTGGATGCTTGAGCTCCGAGCACAGCATTATATTTTTTTGCTGATAAAAGTTTCAGAAACTCGTCATAAATTTTTGGGCCTAACATATCTCGATGCGAGCGAATCGATAAGAGCATTAAAATGGCGCTGGTGACGCGGAATTGCTCTGTGTTTAGTTCGGCGTAGAAACCCACTGCCTAAGGCAGTGGTAATGGGCGAATGGCTTTGCCGGTGGAACTCACCCCTTCACTCCCCTCTCTTTGCGAAAGAGAGGGGGACGGGGGGTGAGTTAGGATGCAGGACTACATTGAAGGAAATCCAGCTCATCGTTTTCTACGAAGCCACCGCCGAAGGCGGTGGTAGTTCACTTAAATCCTAATACATGGAATGAAAAAGTTTCACGCTTGACGAACTTCGGGGAATCTCTTTATTTGTGTCCGTTGCAGTTAAATCCGTTGATAATGGCTGCAGCTATGATTGTGAGTTGTTCAGCGTCGTTTCCCTATCTTTGCAATTTCTCCCAATACTCGTTAAATTTTGCAGTATTTGTCTACAAAAACCATGGACGGATTCCCAATTGGATTACGAGAATTACTATCACATAATGCCTGACGGCACAACGAAACAGGTGAGTCCTTTCACCGGGACTGAAGTGTGGGCTGTGCCGGGAAGGAGCAGTAAGCCGGTTTCGACCAGTCATGCCGTGCATCCGAAGAAGATCGAGCCGAAAGAGAAGGAAGACTACTGCAGTTTCTGCGAGACAAGATTTTTTGAGACCCCGCCTGAAAAAGTGCGCCTCGTGAAACAGGGAAACAGCTACACGAAGGTGGAATTTCTCGCGCCCGACAAGTACTTCGATACAACAGCGGAATTCAGAGGCGTCCCAAATCTTTTCGAGATTGTTACTCTCGATTACTGGAGAAAGAATTACGGTTACAAGCTGACGCAAAAACAATTGCAGTGGCGTGAAAGCTATCTCAGCAACCCGGTCGGACTAAAGCACATCATCGACATAATAAATTTCAAATTGAACCGGCTTGGCAAATCTTTTGACGACATTGAGAAAGCGCCGCTTGAAGAAAAGCTCCACTTTGCCGATTCGTTTTTTGGCGGCAGTCACGAGATAATAATTGCGCACAAGCATTTTGTACACGACGCAAAGTACGATAACCAGTTATTCTCTTCCGGGGATATGACGTCGGATGAGCATTATCATTATCTGCGTTTCACCATAGATTCAATGGTGGACATTTTCGAGCAGAACCGATATGCGCGCTACATCAGCATTTTCCAGAACTGGCTGAGTCCGGCTGGCGCATCGGTCGATCATCTTCACAAGCAGCTCGTGGCGCTCGACGAGTGGGGATCATCGATAAGCGAACAGACAAAAATGGTCAGGCAGGATCCCAACATTTTCAACGAATACGGTCCGAATTTCGGTGGTCACCAAAATCTTGTGTTCGCCGAAAACGAGTTTGCAATAGCGATGGTCGGCATCGGTCATCGTTTTCCGACAATGGAAATTTATTCGAAGTCGCATGCCTCGCGTCCTCAGGAGCACAGCGAAGAAGAAATTCGTGGGATGAGCAATCTGGTCCACGCTGTCCACGCCGTAACTGGGTCGCAGATTTCGTGCAACGAAGAATGGTATTACACGCCGATCGATTCAGTTTACAAAATGCCCTGGAGAATTCTTGTGAAGTGGCGAATAAATGTTCCCGCAGGGTTTGAAGGTGGCACGAGCATTTACATTAATCCGATGACGCCGGTTGAACTCCGGGACAGGATTGTTCCCATTCTCTACAAATTAAGAGACGAAAAGAAAATTGAGTTTCTCAGGATTGCAGAAGAATGTAAGCTGCAGCCGAATCCATTGAAATATTATTTAAAATGATAGAAAGGAAACATAATGGCACAACATAAGTCGGCAAAAAAGAGAGCTCGTCAAAGCCCGAAGCGCCGCGCCGTTAACAAGAAGGCAAAGTCCGAAATGAAAACTCTCCTGAAGAAAGTCCATACCGAGAAAGATAAAGAGAAAGCGGCAACCGCATTGAAGGAAGCTGTTTCGAGTCTCGATAAGCTTGCGTCAAAGGGAGTCATTCACAAGAACAAAGCCGCGAACCAAAAATCTAAGTTGACAAAACATGTCAACAAACTGAGCACCCCCCCGACTCAGGCGGCATAGTTTTTTGTACACAGTCCGGGGGCTTCCATGCCCCCGTCCACGGTGTAACGGATTGCAATTACAAGAGGAGTTTCAAGAACCACCGCAACTTATCCCACGGTGATCTTGTTCTGTTTTCAGAACTTATTCATGCTTTACAAAGTAAAAGGAGATTTCGATGAACAAGAGAGACATTGTTGAACTTTTAGAGTACAGCCAGTGGGCGAAATCAAGACTTTTAAATTCACTCGAACCTATGAAGCAAGAAGATTTCGAGAAGGATTTGCATTCAAGCCACGGCGGAGTGCGCGGGACATTATTTCATATTTTGAATGCAGAGAATTTCTGGTTGAGGCGGTTGACAGGAGAACCTGTCGTATCTCTCGACGAGGCAAAACTGAAGAACTTGAATGACTTCAAGCAGGAATGGGATCAGCTCGACAAAAGGTTGTCGGAGTTAGTAAATGGTCTAAGCGAGGAACAGGTTCAGGCTTCGTTTGAGTATCAAGACCGAAAAGGCAACAAGTATGCTCAGCCGCGGATTCAACTGCTTCATCAGTTGGTCAGCCATTTCACTTATCACCGCGGACAGATTGTGGCTATGCAGAGACAGCTTGGTTACCAGCCGGCTAATACGGATTTGATTGTGTTTTACAGAGAAAAGAAGGGCTGAGTTTCTATGAGTTCGGTCACTCTTCGTTAAGTTGAAGTGGATCTCTGTAATCCAACCTTGTCAAGGTTTGAAACCTTGACAAAGTTGCTAATTTGATAAGATTTGGATTGGTATTGTGTGAGGCGGACCTCAACCACAGGCTGATGAGCCTCAGGCTCAATCCTGCGGCTGAGAACCCTCGACCTTCCCGATAAGTCGGGATACTCTTCGGGTCATCAGAATTTTGGAAAGTTTGTCGATAGTGGAGCTGAGGGGGATCGAACCCCTGACCTCGTGAATGCCATTCACGCGCTCTCCCAACTGAGCTACAGCCCCAAATTGTAAAAGACCCTTTATTACAAAGCAAGATAAAACATTTCCTTATTATGCTCAAGTCCGTTCGCCGAAGAATTTCCTGAAAAGACTGAACAATCACTGAACAATTTTTCGGCGGGTGTAAAATGAGAAAAGCCATTGAAGCGAAACTCCGGCTCTGCGTTGCCAAAGGCTTCAACGGCTCTCTCAAGGTCAATTTGTCTCGATGTAGATTCGAGTTTCATCATCTATAATTTTAGTTCACGTGCCCCCGTGAAGTCGAGAGAGGCAAACAGCACAAACTACGCATCATGGTACAGCACAGAATTTTGCTGACAAGAGAAGATTTCACCACAGGGCTTCCTGATAGCGAAGAATTGATTTTAGATTGCACCTGTCGAGACATTTTCCTTGTTTAGCATCTTGGCAGCATTCACCAAGTCCTCACGTCGGACGTGGCTGTAAACCATCGTCGTCTTTACGTTGCTGTGCCCCAATAGCTCCTTTGTACTACTCAAACAAATCCGCATGTGTTCCTGTACGAAGAAAATGTAACTCATTTCCTTCAACACGATATATCAACAACCAACCGGGCTGCAAGTGGCATTCGCGGCAATCGCCAAATTCGCCGCTCAATTTGTGGTTCTGATATTTCGGCTCCAACAGTCTTTCCTCAAGAAGAAGAGTTACCACTTTCTTCAAAATCTCAACATCTTTTCCCCCGTTTCACGGCAAGCTTCACTTCATTTCGGAACTGTTTGGTGAATACCGGCCCCAGCATCAGAGGCCCAGCTTCTTGAACATCTCATCGGCATTCTTTGCTTTCACAAGGTTTTTCCCCCTGCGACTATCGTCTATCACCTTGCGTGTCGTCTCGTTCGGTATCTTTACATCAAACGGTATTCCACCGTGGTTCTTCACATTCTGGAAGAAGAGCGTTATGGCCTGCGCTGTGTTCAAACCTATCTGTCGGAATATTTCTTCGACTTCTCGCTTCAACTTTGGCTCAATACGTGCGTTAATCATTGCTGTCTTTGGCATACATTCACCTTCTTTCGTTTTTATCAATGTATTGCATTTGTTACACAAATTCAAGATGACACGCTCAATGCAGTTTGCCTGCTTTTATTTCCATACCTTCCGTTTGTAACTGAGGCTGTCGGTTTTTAACTTCAAACAGTTGGAGGATATTTCTGCGCAGTGAGTTTAGATGTGAAAAATAGCGCTCTGGTCGTTCCCCAAGATTTGTTGCGGCTTTTTGAAGGGTTTGACGAAGGAATAGTCGTTACGAACCGATTCGGGGAAATTGTGGTGATGAACAGAGCGTCGGAAAGAATCTTTGGTGTCGGCAAGGACATCAATCTCCACAAGAATTCTTCGATCCTCCTTAGCGGGCTCTACGATCCAGAAACAAAAAAACAGATTCTTGCGACCAATCTTCTGTTCAATCAAGCGATTGCCACGGAACGTCCGGTTGCTTCACAGGAGTTTTTGTTGAAACATCCCGATGGCAAAGATTTCTACGTTCAAATTTCAACTTGTCCCATTTTTGGCGAGGACAATTCGCTGACCGGAACACTTGGGATTTTGATCGATGTTACCGAGCGCCGGAAACTTGAGGAGACTCTCACACAAAGAAATCTTCAGTTGAGCGCAATAAACCGGATCGCAATGCTTCTCAATCGCACGATCGACTTTCGGGAAGTACTGGAATATTCGGTGCGGCAGACGATGGACATTTTTACCGGTGATGCAGGAGCGATACTCCTGCCGGATAAAAGCGAACGAAAAATTTTTGTGGCGGCAAGCGCGAATCTTAACGAAGATTTTCTTTCGGAAGTCCACGGCTCGGAACTTACTTCTACGATCTTCGGCAGGGTGTTAAAATCGGATACGGTTGAATCTGTGAATCGCAGCGAAAACTTCTCCACAGGATCCTTCGGAGAAGGCATGCCGCGTTCGCTGAGGAAATCTCCGTTCGATTCGGTTGTCGTATTTCCGCTCAAAGCAAAAGGCAAGGCTGTCGGCGTCGGCGCGCTGTTCAGCGAAGTCGAGCGCGTGCTCGAGGACTCCCAGCGGGAAATTATGGAAGGCATCGGCACAGTCATCGGCGCCGCAATAGAAAACTCCCGTCTGCACGAGGAGACGATTCAGAAGACTCGGCTTCTCGAGAGTAAGAATCACGAACTTCAGCAGTTTACCTACGCAATCACCCACGACTTGAAATCTCCAATTCTGGTAATCGAAGGTTTTGCACGCGAGCTGAAACGAAGCGCTCATCTTGAAGTCGAACAGGAAGTTTTGATCGAGGCGATCCTGGGTTCCTCCGCGCGTCTCCATTCTTTAGTGAACGACCTTCTCGATCTTGCGCGCGTCGGCAGCGTTGAAGTTGTCCTGGAAGAAGCAGACATGGGTGAACTTGTTAATCGGGTGTTGGGCGATCTGTCAATCAGACTTTCAGAGAAAAAAATAAAAGTTGCACTCGAAGGGAATTTCCCGAAACTCTACATCGTGATACGGTACATCGAAAGAGTTTTCACGAACCTCATCGACAACGCAATCAAGTATATGGGCGATCAGCCAAGCCCTCAGCTTGTAATCGGCGCGCAGGATAAAGGCGATCATTTCCTCTTTTTTGTCAGAGACAACGGCATCGGCATACCGCAGGAATTTCATGAAAGGGTCTTCGCGATTTTCCAGAGAGTCAAGACTAATGAGACCGAGAAGGTCGAAGGAAGCGGACTGGGGCTTTCATTCGTAAAGAAAATTGTCGAGCTGAGCGGCGGCACGGTGTGGGTTGAATCTGCCGGTAAAGGGAAAGGCGCAACTTTCTACTTCACTCTTCCCAAGCAATGAACGAACTCCTGACTCTGCTCTTCCTGCTTATATTGGTTCTCGTCTCGGTTGTCGTTTTCAGCTTCAGACGATTCTCAAATTTCAAACGCAAGACAGCTGCGAGCGTCAGGGCGCATGAATCTCATTCGGAAAAATTCAGAGAAGGTTTCTTCTCAACCCTTTCCGAAGTTGTCTTTGCGAATGAACTCGGGAAATCAATTTCTTCCGTTGCGGCAGGAATAAGCCGCGCGTTCGATGCGGATACTTTTATCTTCGAGCGCATAGACGAGCACGCCGGTTTGGTCGGTGTTTCTGCGAAGAACCCGGAGAAAATCGCAAATTTGCTCATCAAAGCCGGCCTTAAACTGGACGTCCATAAGATACCACTGTCCGAGGAACGCAAGAAGATTTTCGATTCGTCATTTAGTGAATTCGCCGATCCCTTCCCGCTGATCGGCGATATGACAACGTCGGCAGCGTGCAGAAAAATTCAGCGTGATCTCGAGTTCAACTCCCTTGTATCCGCTTCCGCGAAAACCGATTCCGGCGATTATGTAATTCTTGTTCTTCTGCCGGAAAGATTTCAGGACGCTAAACGAGACCTGAACCAGTTTGCGCTCCTGCTCAGGTCGGCATTTTACCTGTCGAACTTGAAGATCAGACTCCGGGAATTCGAGCATCGTTTCGACGAGCAATTCATTTATGCAAAGAACGAACTTCGCGAAAAGGAGAGTGCGCACCTGTCGTTGTTCAACGAGATGACAATTGCTGCGGCGGCGCTCGACGAACGCGGTGTCATTACGGAAGCCAACGAAGCGTTGAAGCGCCTCTTTGGCGACAGCATAAATGCGGTAGGTCAGCCGTTCTCCGCAATTATTGACGAACGGGGCCGGCGCGATTTTATAGAATTTCTTATGAACCTCTCTCCGGAAAATAATTCAGAAATAAACGTGGAGATTTCCGGAAGAAGTTTTAGAGCTTACATGGTATCGCAGAAGAGCCGGGAAGGACAGCGTGTGGGTTTTGCGGTGTATCTTGTCGATGAGACCACGGGAGTCAATCTACAGCGCGAGCTTGGGCGCACGATCGATACGCTCCGTGCGGAAAATCAGTTGGCGGATAAACTTGCTTTGGAGGAAAGAAAACACTCGGAGGAAATCGTGCGAAACGCCGCCGTGCCGATGCTGGCGGTTGCCGGTGGGAATATCGAGTTTGCCAGTGAAAGCGCAAGGCAATTATTCATTCTTTATGATGGAGAACTGCTTGAAGAATTTATTGCTAAGAATAGAATGTCAACCTTTTCGACATCGGAGTCGACATTTGAAACGAACGATTCAAGGGGAAGGACATTTTCTGTAAATCGGTGGAATACCAGCAAGTATTTTTTCTTCTCATTTCGTGAGATAACGGAACTCAAGTCAGCAGAGGTTGAGCTTCATAGGTTATCAATAGAGTCCGAGAGACTCTTCGGCAGCCTTTTGCCGACCGCGCTCGTGAAAGAAAATAGATTCGCAGAATGGAATGACATGTTTGAGAGTCTGTTCAAGGATTTTCTTTCCTCAGATGGGAGCTTTGACGGATTTTTGCGTTACCTCGGCGAATCTCCGGAAGCGTGCGAATCGGAACTCCGCTCGAATGCTATCCTCATGCGAATGTGCCGAACTACCGACCGGAAGTTCCTGAACTTTAGCGCCGCGGTTGCAGAGGGCTCGATTTTTGTTTTCATCGAAGATATGACCGAACAGGAAAACGTCAAGCAGCGGCTTCGCGGTACACAAAATCTGCTAGCAAGTTCTCTTGAATCGTTTTCGGACGAACCAATTTTTGTTGTTGAAAACGGAGTCATATCGGCTTCAAATCTTGCCGCGCGAAATAAACTTGATATCAGACTGGATGAAACATTTACAGCTGACGATTTTCTTGCGAGAATTGGCGCTGCCCAGAATGACGATACCGTCGAGCTGAGCGGAAAATTCTATCGAATTGAGATGGCGGCTCTCGGAGGCTCCTCAGTGTATCACTTCAGGGAAATTGGCGGAGAAATCGCACAGCGTTCCGAGATTAACCGCCTGAAGCGGCGGCAGGAAATTTTGAGAGACCTTGCTGCAGCCGAGCGTTACGAAAATGTTTTGCAGAATCTTTATGAAATTTTGAAGAATGACGGAGTTGACGTCGCTAAGGTTGTTGGCATAGGAACCATACAGACTGCGAAGGAAATTGCCGAAATCTACTTGTTGACCGTTTCTACTGAGAAAGTTGAACCTTCACTGTCACTGAGTTTGACTCCTGAAGATATCTCGCTCGTGGAGCGCGGCGGAGTTTTCTCGAAAACCGAAGTTCCCGACACGACGTTTATCAACGTGGTTTCGGCAGGAGATTCAAAGCTTCTGCTTGCAAGCACAACTATCGGCGACGTTTGCGGTTTTGCTTCGGTCGCGCTGCAAGATGGAAATATTTCCGAACAAAACACAGAAGAGCTTATCAATGTTTTGAAAACCGTTTCTTCCGTTGCGGTCGGCATAAGCACTCGTTTGTCCGTCGAGCGTAAATTCGAAGACAGCGGCAAAGTAACTCGTGCTCTTGTCGGGTTAACTGGAATCGGTGAGGGAAGTTTTGAGGAAGTTTCACGGAAGACGATTGACTTGCTGAGGCAGGTTTTTTCGTCCGATTCGGTAGGCATTTATTCCGCTGAAGGCGCCGCTCTGACAGCGTTAGCAGTCAATGGAAATCTGCCGAACGTTGTTTCCATTCCGAGTTTGAAGTTTGGCGTGCTTATGCCCGCGGTCCAACTCGAAGGAAGCCAGATGAAAACTGCGGAGGGCTTCTATTTCGCTGTCAAATCGAGGCCCCAGAAGCTGGCTTTGATCTTTAGGTTCGTCGGAATTCCCCCGGCTCCCTCCGAATTGAGTGCGATCGCATCAATCGCACTCGACTTGCTTGAGTCGAAGAGAGGAGCCGAGAATCAGTCTAAAGTTGCGGCGCGGCTTGTTGACGAGTCAAAACTTATGAACGAGTTTATGACAGGTCTCGCAGAATCGGCAACATCTCAGGAAGTCCTTAAAGTTTTAGAAGACTCGCTGTTGCGGAAGAGCAAGGAAGCAACGGTCACCGTGGGGACCGACGAAGGCGTGAACGGATTCGCAAAGCCTTTGGAGATAGTCGAGAAGGAAGACGGAGAGTTTACAACTTACGAAGCGAACTTGCTCAACTTTGGCGTCGGAATCATCACGGTAAGATGTTCGCGCGATGGATTATCACGCACGATGGTGGAACTTTCGATAGATAAAATCAGAAGCCTCCTTGCGCTAAAGCTGCCGGCGGTTCAGAACGAAGCATCCGGCCTGCGTTTGCAGCTTGAAAGAACGAAAAACGATTATTCCAATCTGCGCGAGTCAGTCGACAAGATCCCGGCTTCGCTCAGGAACGCGCGAATTGAAATAGACGGCGCACTTTCCCGCCTTTCATTCGTGCAGGGTGATGACAGCGTCATGCAGGAGATCAAACTTCATCTCGCATCTGCCGCGAAAGAGATTTCGATAGACTTAGATAACTCTTCCAGAAATCAGGATGAAATTTTCGAAGCTGTCAGAGTCTCGATAATGCAGCAGGAAGCCTCGGCGCCAAGGATACGGAATTTTGATATTTCTGTGCTGACGGAATTTAGAGTTGACCCCGCGACGTTCGATTTGATCAAGGATTTGTTCGCAAATTTTGTTATCACGTCGCAAGTTCCAGAATGTGAAGTGTTGATGATGACGGCTCAACCGAGTCCAAACGAAGCAGCGGAAGGAAAAGGAAAGCACATAAACATAAGGCTGACAGCAAATGAAGGGGAAATTTTGCATGAAGACGTCATAAAGGACAGCGGGAGCATTCAAACTTTAGCGGATAAACTCGAGAAGATGGGCTATCGCGTGGATACAAGGGCGCTTGGTAATGAGTTGACGATGGATATCTGCGAGGTAAAACCGGGCGAGGCAGCAGTAGATGGAGCTTCGAGCGCCATATTGGTTGAAGACGATAGAATGCTTGCCGAGGAAGAATCGCGGAATCTGCTCGCAATATTCTCGCGTTTAAAAGTCGCAAGCGATGCCGTCGATGCAACAAAAATATTTGAGGCGGAAAAATTCAATGCCGCATTAGTTGACTTGAGTTTGCCGTCGATCAACGGAAGAGAACTCTGTCAGCAAATAAAGAAATCGCAGCCCGATTGCGTCACTATTCTTCTTGTAAATCGCGAGGGCGAAGAGAAGTCGGAAGGGGTGGACTACATCATGCTGCGGCCGCTCGACGAAGATACGATCAGGAATTACATTCGCAAATAAATTGCGAAGGCATTTGTAGGTAATCAAACCTTTTGAATACACACATCAATGAAGACTAAACTTTCTTTATGTATGATCGTGAAGAACGAGGAAGAATATCTTCCGAAGTGCCTCCAGAGCGTCCGCGGCATAGCCGACGAAATTATTGTCGTGGATACCGGCTCGACGGATTCCACGATCGAAATTGCAAAACGATTTGGCGCAAAGGTCGTAGATCATAAATGGCGCAGCGATTTTGCCGAGGCAAGAAATGTCTCGCTCGAGTTCGCTTCCGGAGAATGGATACTCGTCCTCGACGCGGACGAAGAACTCCCGCAGGAGACAAGAAATAAGATTGCGGAAGTAATAGGTACTTTGGGCGCGGATGGAATTGAAGTATTGGTCAGGAGCGAACTGCCGGATGGCGATGCCGCGATTTACGACGAGACCAAAATAGTCCGGTTGTTCCGCAGCAAGAAAGAGTACCGCTATGTCATGCCGATCCATGAACAGATCAGACCATCAATTGAAAAGGGCGGTGGAAAAATATTCGCTTCCGATTTAGTAATAAGTCACCACGGTTATTCGCGCGGCAATGTTCAAGGAAAAGAAAATAGAGCCGATCGGAATCTGAAAATGTTGTACAATGCTTTATCGATCTCACCTGACGATCCATATCTCCATTATCAGATCGGTGCAACTTTGATGAGTATTGGAAAGCGGGATGAAGCTTACGATGAGTTAAAAAAAACGCTTGCTCTGGATTACGCCAAGCTCAGCGGTGCGACACTGGATAAACTCTTCATGAAAATTTCCCAACTTGCTCTTGAACGGAACGACTACGGACAAGCCATTGAGTTCGCAGAGAAAAGTCTGCAGCAGAACCCTCGCAACGTGATTTCACAATACGTGGCAGCGATTGCGTACTTGTCACGGAATCAAATCATGGATGGTTACCGCTTGCTTCTGAGAATCCGTGAAAATCAAAACAGCAATCTAAAATTGGGAAAACAGCTTAAAGATCTGATTAATGCCTGCGAGAAGGCGCTGAATGTTTAAAATTATTGGTTTTACTGCTAAGTGTATGAAGACAGACTTAATTTATCGCTGTGAAAAAGATTTCCCCGAGGGGGTCCTTCGGACAACTCTTTTGGCGACCTTTCGGATGGCATCTCTGCGGTAAAAGGCATCAAAACAAAGCAAAAAAATCACCGCAGAGGCGCTAAGACGCGGAGAAGAGTTTACTTTTTAGGCAATCTTCAAATAGGATAACTAAACCTTGTCAAGGTTTGTAACCTTGACAAGGTTAGGTGATTATATCTTAAACCCACACTAAAGTCGGATACTCTGAAATTTAAAGTCTTTTCTCAAGAAATCCCGTCGAGTTTTTCCTAAAGTTCTTCAAATGATTTCCGATACAATATTTAAGGCACGGTGGTGAGAGGAGCGCCGCCGGGAGCCGGATTTTAATAACTCCTCTTGCGGCATGGACGCCGCGCAAAAAATAACATGGAGGTAACACACCATGGCAACCTATCAAGATGGGTTCCGTATAGCGACCAACATCGGCGCTATGAACGCGTACAACGCGTTGACCACAATCAACCATCAGCTTCAAGTAGCTCAACTCCAACTTGCAACCGGTAAGCGTATCAACAGCGCGGGCGACGATCCGGCTGGATACACGATCGGGACAAAGCTGCAAGCTCGTTCAGCCGGCTTGAGTCAGGCTCTCACGAACGTTGGCGATGCACAGAGCGTTCTTTCCACGGCAGAAGGCGGCTTACAGGCGATCAACAACATACTTATCAGTGTTAAGACGTTGGTCACCCAGGCTGGTAACGCCGGTTTGGCTTCATCTGAACTTCAAGCTCTCGTCACTCAGGTCAACGATTACATGGCTGAGGTCGGGCAGATCATAAGCCAGACCAAGTTCAACGGTCAGGCTTTGATCGACACCACATTCACCGGGAAGAACTTCCAGGTTGGCGCCGATAGCGGAGATACTCTTTCTGTCGGAATCTCTACGGCAGTTGATTCTGCATCGTTATCGTTGAACGCCATCACCACAACCAACATCGCTTCGGCTCTGTCGAGCGTGGACTCTGCTATCAACACAGTCTCCGGCGTGTTGCAGTATGTTGGCTCGCTTGATTCTCGTTTGAGCTTCAAGGCGCAGGTCCTCAACACTTCGATCACGAATGTTGACGCTGCACAAAGCAGAATAATGGATGCTGACATCGCGGCGCAGCAAGTCCAAGCGACTAAGCTTCAAATTCTGCAGCAAACAGCAACCGTGCAGTTGGCACAGGCAAATTCCACCCCTGGCGGAATTCTAAGGCTGTTTCAGTAACCAGTCTGAGAGAAGCACCCCTCCCAAAAAGCGGGGTGCTTCTCCGCTTTAACTTGAGGTAAAACATGGAAGCTCTCGCATATAAACCGAAAAATGCTTTTGAAGGATATAAGAATAATGAGATAATGGGCTTGAAGCCCGTTCAGATTATTCTCAAGCTTTACGACTATGTTATCGTGAACTCGAAGAAAGGCGAGGCAGATAAAGTGAACGCTGGTCTGACTCAGTTGATAGCCGCCCTCAATTTCGATCATAAGCAAGTCGCCCTTGGTTTTTTCCGGTTGTACAGATATTGTCAGGATCAGTCGAGGAAAGGGAATTTCGAAGAGGTTATGAACGTAATCATTGAGCTTCGCACGGCATGGGCGCAAGCTTTTAAATTGCAATAGAATTGGAGTAAAAAATGTCGTCATCAATTTCGTCGTTGAATGGGGGACAATCAAGCGCGATCGATCAGCTTGTGGCACAATACACAGCTTCAATAAGTCAACCGGTTTACCAGTTGCAGATGCAGCAATCCCAGATAAGCTCCTCGATCTCGACTTATCAAGATGTTAAGACGAAATTAGCGAATCTTCAAACGCAGGCTAATAGTCTTTCAGCCGTCGGCTCTCTTTCACCGCTTGCGGCAAAGACGGCTTCGTCATCTAATTCTGCGATCGTTACAGCAACAGCCCAATCTACTGCGACGTCCGGAACCCACAGCCTGCTTGTAACGCAGCTTGCGAAATATGATACACTTGTATCGAGTCAGCTTACTCAGACAGGAACAGATATTTCGACTGCCACCGGCGCAGGGGCGTTTACTTTTTCTGTTACTGTAAACGGGACTGCGACAAATGTAAATGTTACAGTAAACGCCGGTGATACGAATTCGACCGTCATGGCAAACATGGCGTCAGCGGTCAACGCTGCAAATATCGGCGTTACAGCTTCGGTGGTCAATGACACGAGTTCCACGGCGAGATTGGTTTTCACAAGCAAGAGCAGCGGTTCGACGAATGCGGTCAGCGTTGCAGATGTAACAGGAAATCTGGCTGCGAGTGTAGGTTGGACAAGCAGCGTTATAAGTGGAAGAACCGCTTCGACTTCGACCGGGGCAGGATTTGTTAATAGCTCAGTAAATTCGTTAGACGCGAATTTCACACTGGATGGAATTTCAATCGTGCGCGGGTCGAACACTGTTACAGATGTGCTCACCGGAGTTACATTGAACCTTGCCGGAACACAGCTGCCTACAGACAATCCTGTTACACTCACTGTTTCCGCCGACACCACGTCGATCCAATCAACCATCCAAAATTTCATAAATACATACAACACTGTAATCACGACTTTAAATAGTGATATCACCACAAATTCACAGACACAAGTTCGTGGTCCGCTTGCCGGTGATGTGTCGTTCATGAATTTGCAGTTGTCGCTGCAAAATATTTTGATGGGGCAGGTGAGTTCTGCGAAGAGCGGTAATCCGAATACATTGAGCGCCATCGGGATCACATTGAACAAAGATGGCACATTAACGATTAGTAACCAGTCGACTTTGACAAGCACACTTAATTCCAATCCGACTGCCGTCAGCGATCTGTTTAGCTCATCTAATGGAGTTGCGGTTCAGCTTAACACACTCGTAAGCTCGTTTTCGAATCCCGGCGGTGTGATGGATCAGAAAATAAACGGCGCCCAAGACCAGATTAGCATGATGAACGACCAGATCAGTTCAATGCAAGCAAGTATAAACCTTCAAGCTGAGGCGATGCGCCAGCAATTTACTGCTTACCAGTCTATGCTTATCCAATTGACACAAACCCAGAGTACTATGAATAATATCTGGCAAGGCATGGCTTCAAGCGGAATGGCGGTCTGAGAATTCAATGACAGAAAAATTCAAATACATCATTTGTCTTATCCACAGGATCTTGCCAGGGCGAGTCGTCCGCGGAGACCTCCGGACGGTGAATCAGACGAATTAGATTTAGCATGACTAAATTAGAACAGGCGCAGAAGGTCATTCGTAATTTAGCTTCCAATGCCGCGCAGATTAAAGCCGGCATAAAGGAGGGTAATCTTCAGGATTCCGCAAAACTTGTGGGCGAACGCGTAGCTTTGGTAGAAGCCCTTAGAGAACTCTGGGACGCTAAAGTTTCCTTTGCAAATTCCGATATAAAGAACGAGATGTCTTCACTCGTACAAAATATGGAAAACGACGTTTCTGAAGCTATTGGCAATATAAGCACCAATACTTCGGCGTTGTTGAAGGAATTGGCAAAGATGAGAGGCGCGAAGAACATCGCTGCTTACAAGATACAAGGAGACTGTCATGGCTATTAATCCGATTGACCCGAGCTTCAACCTGGAAAATACTAAGGAAATCAGAAAGAAAGTGAATCCGCCGGAAGAAAAACCCGCGCAGAGCGTAAGCGACAAAGTGGAACTTTCGCCTGAAGCAAAGAAACTTCATGAATCGCAGATCCAAAATAAGCTTTCCGAAATACGCGGGAAAATTGAGAGCGGATTCTACGGTTCTGATGAAGTTCTTAATTCGGTTGCAGGTGCGCTCGTAAAAGTCATTCGTAACAATTAGGTTGTCGTCTCTCTGCAATCCGAAATTCTCCCCCCTTTCTTAAGTGAGGCGACGGTTGGTAATGCCGCGCTGAACTTCAATCAACCCCGGACTTTTCAAATTTAGTTCGGCGTAGAAACCCACTGCCTAAGGCAGCGGTAATGGACAAATGGCTTTGCCGGTCGAACTCACCCCTTCACTCCCCCTCTCTTTGCGAAAGAGAGGGAAACGGGGGTGAGTTAGGATGCAGGACTACATGAAGGAAATCCAGCTCATCGTTTTCTACGAAGCCACCGCCTTCGGCGGTGGTAGTTCACCGTCGTCGAGTTTATCCTATCCATTCACTCAAGTCTACTTGATTTTGCGTGCTTTCCTTGATAAACTACTTCAACAAAGATGAGCGAATGAGCATCCGAAAAAGCACAATTTTGATACTGAGTTTTCTTGCCGTGATTTTGGCTGGCTGTGCTCCCAATGCTCCACACGACAATTCTCTTGACCCGATGTCGCCGAATTACAAAACAACAGGTGCTTTAACGGGAAGGGTCTTGACTTTGGGCACGCCTTACAGCGGAATTCAGAATGCCCTCGTGGTGATTCAGCAAAACGGTTCCGCGGAGCTGACTGCATCTGATGGCAGTTTCAGTTTTGCGAACGCGCCTGCCGGCTTGATTACCATTCTCGTGACGAAAGCTTCTTACTTGAACGATACTATTCAGGTAACGGTGCCGTTGGGAGGAAGCTACGATGCAGAGATTCATATTGATGCGCTTCCGCAGATTAGCAACGCGCAGGTTGTAACAAGCAAAATAGATCAATGGTGGCCTGGTCCAGTCTACTCAGCGCTGGTTACCGCCAACGTTACTGATCCTGACGGCTTTTTAGATGTTGACACCGTATATGTGCAAGTGGATTCGCTTACCTTCGGGATGAACCCCTCCGCTGCAAACAAGAATTATCAGGTGACCATTGATGCGACGCAGTTGCCTAACCAAGACCTTCAGTGGCTTGTCGGAAGACAGTTGAATGTTTTTGCAATTGACAGATCGAAAGGAATTGGAGAGAGTCCGAATTTTTATGTCTCGAGAATAATTGAGAGCGAGCCTGTCCCGACTTATCCGACAAGCCTCGACACGACCACAGCATCGCCTCGATTCGATTGGAACCCGCCTCCTGTATCTTTCAATTATACTTATCAACTTCAAGTGGTGAGAATCGATGCCGGCACGCAGACGGTAGTTTGGTCACAGCCGGGACTAAATTCATCATACGTGTCATATAATTATCCCGGCGTTCTTCCAACCGGAACTTACTTCTGGACAGCGGCGATCATCGATGCTTATGGCAACGCCTCTCGTTCAAAAGAAGCATCATTCGTGGTGCCGTAGGGAAACTGCTATGCCTGAACAGATAAAAGACAATTTCACGGTTTTGTACGAAATCGCGCAGAAGATAAACTCGATTCTCGACCAGCAGGAGCTGTTGGATAAAGTGCTCGAAATAGCAATGTCCCATCTTGATGCGGAGCGGGGCTTCATTGTTATGGTCGATGACTCGGCAGTGCATGGATTTAATGTGGTTGTGGCAAAGAACTTCAGCAGCGAAAAAGACGCAAGGGAGTCCGCCGCCTCGTCTTCCGTGATCAAGAAAGTCCTGACGAGCGGTGAGCCGGTGCTGACGTTCGATGCGCTGAGCGACGAAAGGTTCGAAGCGTCGAGAAGCATTGTGGCACAGCAAATACTTTCGATAACCTGCGTGCCGCTCCGCTTACAGGATAAAACGACCGGAGCAATTTATCTCGACAGCACAAAGTCCCGCGGCAAATTTAACGCCGAGACAATGAAGTTCCTGGCTGTTTTCGGAAACCTCGCCGCTGTCGCAGTTGAGAACGCCCAGCGCTATGACAATTTGAAGACTGAGAACGCACGCTTGAAAAATGAAGTCAGCAGCGTGAATTTATTTCCGGGCATAATCGGGAAAAGCAAAGCATGGAAAGCAGCGCTCGATTTGGTTCAGCGTGTCATTGACACCGATGTTTCTATCTTAATTACCGGCGAAAGCGGAACAGGAAAAGAGCTGATCGCGCGCGCAATACACGGTCAGGGAAGACGAAGAGACAAAGCATTCATGGCGATAAATTGTTCAGCCATTCCAGAGCAGCTTCTTGAGAGCGAGTTGTTCGGATATAAGAGAGGAGCGTTCACAGGCGCCAACGTGGACAAGAAAGGCCTCATCGAACACGCGGATGGCGGCACGCTTTTGCTCGATGAGGTCGGCGATCTGTCGGCTTCGCTTCAGGCAAAAATGCTGCGGGTGCTGCAGGAAAAGGAAATCAGGCGGCTCGGCGATGTGGAAAGCAGAAAAGTGGATGTGAGAGTTATCGCTGCGACAAACAAGGATTTGCGCGAAGAGACCCAAAGCGGAAATTTCAGGGAAGATCTCTATTTCAGGCTGAATATTGTTGAAATACACTTGCCGCCGCTTCGCAATAGGGCGGAAGACATACCAGTGCTGATAAACTACTTCATGAAGAAGGCATGTGAAACTCACGGCAGGAATGTGAAAGCCATTGATTCAAATGCCATGTTTGTGCTTCTCAAGCATCCGTGGTACGGGAACGTCCGCGAACTTCAAAACGTGATCGAGCGTGCCGTCGTCCTGTCGCGCGGCGAGGAATTGACGGAAGAAGATTTGAGATTGCAGAAATATACCGAAGAGGAACTTATCCGCAGCGGTTTGACTCTGGACGAATTCGAACGCAAGCTTGTGGAAAAGACATTGGCTGAATCAAGCGGTAACCGGACCCGCACCGCGGAAAAGCTTGGAGTGTCGCTGCGTTGGCTTCAATACCGCTTGAAGGAATGGGGCGGTGACGCAAGATAGCTTTACAATTCTGGAGCAGATAAGCCAGAGTTCGACAACTACCGTTTACAAAGCGCACCAGAATGCACTCGACAGAACGGTTCTGCTGAAAGTTTTGCATAAGCATTTGCTCAGGGACAGAGGACTCGTCGCTCGATTTTCGCGTGAAGCAAAAGCCTGCGCGATCCTTCGCTCCGAAAATATTGTCCAGGTTTACGACCTGACTGAAGTAGACGGCGCTCCCGCGATTGTGATGGAATATGTTGAAGGAAGATCTCTCGAGGATTTGCTGCTCGACAAAAGCGTTTACTCGGAGGACCTGCTTCTCAAAGTCGCAGTCTCTGTTTTAAAAGCCCTTTCGTACGCGCACGAAAGAGGCGTCGTTCATCGCGATATAAAACCCGGCAATATACTCGTTTCTGAAAATGGGATATTCAAAGTGACCGACTTTGGACTCGCGGCTGTTTCAGATGCGCCGTCTCTGACGATGGAAGGGAGCCTGATCGGAACTCCGGCATACATGTCTCCGGAACAGGCGAGAGGCGAATCCGTGGATAACAGAACCGACCTCTTCTCGTTAGGAATAACTTTGATCGAAGTCCTGACTGGAGAGAAAATACTTGTCGGCAGATCTTATGCGGAATGTATAAACAAAATCCAAAATTTTGAGTTAAACTCTCTTGATGTTTTTGCTTCGAAATGTTCGCCGCACACTTTTGAGTTTTTGAAACGACTTCTTGCCCCTGACAAAAATGACAGGTTCGCATCGGCAAACGAAGCTTTGGAATTCCTGACTTCGACCGCGGAGAAGAAAAGTGTTGAAAAAGCTTTGGAAGTCGAAAAGAAAAAGAAAAAAGGTGTTTTTCTGGTTGGCGGAGTAAGTGCGATTGTAATTCTTGTCGTCGTCTTTTCATTCATTTTGAGACATCCCGCCATCAAGGAAGTGAATTCTCCTCTGACAAATTCCATTGCAGATACTTCTTCACCGGTTCCGACTGAAAAGAAAGCTGAAGCGCAAAGCGGAGAACTTAGGACTACACAGCCTATCGTAGATGCGGAGAAAAAGAAGTTGCCGGCATCGGATAAGATGATGTCGACATCTTCGCCGCAGCAAATTGCTTCGTCAAAAAACCAGCCGTCGAACGGCAGCGCAACAGTCGATGCGAATGACTCGGGCTACATTTCCATTGCATGCACGCCTTGGGCTAAGATTTATATCGATAACGAATATGCCGGCACAACTCCAATCGCAGGGTCAATAAAAGTACCAAAGGGTAGGCATGCGATAATGTTCAGCAACCCGAATTTTGCACCGATCGTGAAAGAGTTGGAGGTGCAGTCGAAACTTCTCTCGACGGTTGAAGTCAATTTTTTAAAAACGTCGGGATACATTTTTGTAAGTGTCGAGCCCTGGGCAGAGATTTATGTGGACGATCAATATCGCGACACGACACCGCTCAGCAAGCCGATTGTCGTATCAGCTGGAACACGTAGACTTAGACTTCACAATCCTGCTTACAAAGACATAGTGCGGAATTTGACGGTAGATCCGGGAGACACCGTGAGATTGAATTTTAGCTTTTTGACAGATGTGCAAAAGTAATGGCACGCTCGTTGCAGGTTATTACACAGGTGAAAATGTTTAGGTCTAAGAATAGAAGTCCGAAAATATTATTGTTCGGCGCGCTGATGGCAGTAATTTTACTGCCAAATTCCGCGTTTTCGCAGAATATGCAGCCGCCTGATATGCCGCATCCGCGTTTTGGAATGTGCTCTGCACGACTCGGTGACAAACTTTACTTGATTGGTGGCGCGACTATGCGCATGCAAGGTATGCAGGGTATGGGAACTACTACAGTTGATGCTTTTGATTTCGAGAATATGAGTTGGGATGAATCCATTGCTCCACTCAATACGCCAAGAGCTTTTGCTACCGCGGTGGCACTTGATGACTCAATATACGTCATGGGAGGAGTAGATGACCAAGGTAATGTCCTTAGTTCTGTGGAAGTTTACGATCCGAATAAGAATGGCTGGCATTACACGAGCAGTATGCAGATGGCGCGTAAAGGCGCAGCTGCTACGGCATTTGGCGATTATATAATGGTGTTTGGCGGTGGTGGTTCATCGACTGGCCCATACCGTGAAGTTGAAGCTTATTCGCTCGATAACGGCAGTTGGACAGTGACGATTCCCATGGTTTTTGGCCGTGCTTATCACAAAGTTTTTCGCGTTAGGAATGCAATTTATATTTTTGGAGGAAATGGCGGGAGTTTAGGACTACTAAGCTTCATAGAAAAATATGTTCCAAGCATCGGACCGGTGCAAATTTCGGTTGCTCTGCGAAGGCCTAGAATGTTATTCGGAATCGCGGCGAGGGGAGATTCAGTTTTTGTTGTTTCAGGTGCTGGACCACAAAGCAATCCAAATTTGCCAATTGAAATGTTGGATTTTCATCAGGACGGTGCAGAAAGAGATACGGAATTGACCTCCACAGTGCTAGACACGCCAAGGGTTGGTTTTGTTGCTGCCGAAGGTGAGGATGGCAAGATTTATCTCTTTGGCGGTGTTTCACCCGATTACAAGGCTGGTCAGTTCCCAATATCTTCAGTTGGGACAATCTCGGTCTTAACAGCGGTGAAAGAAACTCCGAACACGACTCCGACAAACTTTAAACTATCCCAAAATTATCCAAATCCATTCAATCCAACTACAACCATAGAATTCAACGTCCCGCTTCCCGGCGCGAAAATAAGTCTTGACGTTTACAATATATTAGGGGAGAACGTTAAGACATTGGTTAACGGATACTTGCAGGGCGGAAGACATGTGGCATCATTCGATGGTAGGAATATGCCGAGCGGTACTTATATTTATAGGTTGCAGACTGAAAATGGGAGCACATATAGGAAAATGGTTCTGATTAAATGATAAATGGCGCTCAGTTATCCGTAATGGATATGCGCCATGGCGCAGGGCGCCAGACAGCTGTTTGGCTATTCTTTGCATTTCTTTCCACTTTTTCGACGGTTACCTTCGCTCAAACTACCAGTCAAGTTGATTCAACTTTGCTGTCAATAAAGTCTTTATTTGATAACGGTTCTTATATTTCCGCTGAATTACAGGCACGCCGCATGTTGGAAGATAAAACCGTAAGTGATTCCGCGAGGGTGCAACTCGAAAAGTACGTCGGTTTTTCGCTCGTTGCACAGGGGAAAAACGAGTCGGCGATCGAGCATTTCATAAATGCTTTAAAAATTGACTCGACATTGACTCTTGATCCTGTTTTGACTTCCCCGAAAATCTTGAGCGTATTCGAAACTGCAAAGAGACAATTCAATTCGCAGGCGCAAAAAGAGCAGTCTCAAGCCAGCGAGAACCAGTTTCTAAAGAGGAATTTAACGACTGAACCCGAGCAGGGTCCTACTTACAGGGCGATCTTGTTCCCAGGCTGGGATCAGATTCATCGGGGACGGACAACAAAAGGATACATTCTCCTGGGCGCTGGGGCAGTAACCGCTATTTCTGCAATTGCTTCCGATTTCCTGAGGCGGGATGCACGGTCGCAATACCTTGCAGCTGCGACGCCGGCATTGGCTTCAAGCAGATACAAAACGTACAATTTCTATTACCAGTCAGAATTTTATTCTGTTTCGGCTTTTGTGCTTGTTTATGTCTATTCAGAATTGGATGATTTCCTGAATCTTCCTCCGTATTTCAAAATTGACTACTCACCTCAAACCAACACAGGAAGTGTCGGTCTCCAGCTTCACTTCTAATTAAACCTGCCTCATCTTCAACCTGCAATCATTGCACGTGCAAATGCAATTTTTGCACGGAGCATTTCATTGGAACTTCCGAAACATATTTTTCAGTTGATTTTGTGTGAGCTTTTTGCGGCACGTCCATTGAACTTAGTGTAATTAAAAAAAGGAGGAAATATGTTTCGAAAAATTTATACACTTTCGTTCCTCGCGATCGTCGGCACTATGCTGATGTTTACATCAGCAAGGGCACAGATGATGGGGGGAAACTTCTCGCTTGAGGCTGAACTCGATGGGGGAAAAGTAAACCTCTCGTGGGAAAAGCCGGAGAATTTCAATGCGTCATACTACTTGGTTTACAGAACCCAAGTAAATGTCTCAAGTGACACTGGTATGAATTTCAGTTTCACCGAAATAGATTCAACGACTGGCACAAGCTATCAAGACACCACAACGTTTTCGGCAAACACAGTCGTTGTCTACTTGGTGAAGGCGCTTGATAGCTTAGGCGGCGCTAAGGTCAGCAATTTTGCAAAAGTCTACGTCGGCTCCGGCCTTTATGGAAGAGACAAGGTAACAATTACTTCAACGCCGCCGCTGAGTGCGACACTTGATTCTTTGTATACCTATCAGGTTCAGGCGGTATCTTCGGATTCAACTGCTGTGTTAACTTATCGACTTGGTGAAGATCACCCGATGCTGATGACAATGGATTCAACCGGTCTAATAACTTGGATACCGCAATCAAGAGGTTGGCATGATGTCGACATTGTAGTTACCTCGAGCAAAGGTGGACGCGCAAAGCAAGAATATGCAATCAGGGTCGCTACAGTAAACGGAACTATCGCAGGAACCGTAACAGATTCTATTGGAAAGCCGCTATCGCACGTCTTGATTCGTCTCTACCAGCGCGAAATGGAGCAGCACTTCGATTATCATGCAGTAACAGATTCAAATGGAAACTATGCCATTCACCATGTAGATGCAGGCAAGTACCTCGTTAGAGCAATACCGCTTAACCCGAATTACGTGCCGCAGTGGTACAACGGTGTATACAACATGGAAAACGCTACGCCGGTTGTTGTAATCGATACGACAACTCAGGTAGCTAACTTCGAGCTGCAGAACCGTTTCCATTTTCTGCCCAGGTATGTTGTTTCTGGAACTGTAACCGACACGTTGGGCAATCCGGTCAAGGGAGCCTGGGTAGTATTCGCACGTGCAGAGTTCAGTTTTAACTCAAGCAAGGAAGACCAGAATGAGTGGTCGGAAGGCGACAACTATCGCGATTTCTTCCAGAACATGTATCAGGAAAAACATAGTGATCGCGACTTCCGGCTTGATGGTGACTCACCGTTTATTTTCAAAACTTATGTCGATAGCACCACTGGCGCTTATCAGGATACACTGCCGCAAGGTTACTACATTGCATTTGCTAAAGCTGTTGGATACCACAGGGTATTCTTCAATAATGAGGCTGACTTCTTGTCCGCTAATATTATTGCTCTAAGCAGCGATTCATCCAACATCAACTTTACTTTGAGTCCGCTTCCTCCGGTCGTTCTCGGTCAGATCAGCGGAACGGTTCTCGATTCGACAAGCGGCGCCGGAGTTGCGGGAAGAATAATAGCCTTCAGAGATGTTTGGAATTATCGTGACACTTTGAAGATGCACGTTGCCGGGGCGTACTTCGCCGATGCAGACAGCACGGGTGCATACACTCTTAGCGATCTGCCTCCGGGTTACTACAAGATACTTGCCGTTCCACTCGGCGCTTATGCACCGTCGTTCTACAGCCTGACCGGTCCAACGGTCAGATGGAAAGATGCGACTGCAGTGTCAGTAAGTGGTAATTCCACGAGCGGCGTGAACATCTACGTGATGCCGCTGCCGTCATCGGCTGCCGGTTATACATCGATCAATGGTTCGGTTACGAGTTCAGCTTCTGCGACAGGAGTGAGCGGTGCAATGGTTTATGCGGCTGACGCTGCTAATGGCAATATTGTCGGCTACGGCGTGACAGGCGCAAGCGGTGCTTATACGATCTCGGGAATCGCTCCGGGAACATATAATGTGTTCACCAATGTAGTTGGATACAGCTCTTCCACCACTACTTCGTCAGCATCTCCAACTTACAACTCAACTACTGGCAGTGCTGCTCCAGCGACTTCCAGCTTCACGGTAACTCCGGATGTACCGACGGCTGTTCACGAGAAGGTAATTCAACCTACCAACTATTCGCTTGACCAGAATTACCCGAACCCGTTCAATCCGACAACGCAGATTGCGTTCAACATCCCGCTGAACGAGCATGTTACCGTCACGATATACAATATTCTCGGACAGAGAATTGCGACGCTTCTCGACGGTAATCTCAGCGCAGGCGTCCATGTCATAACGTGGGATGCCCGCAACCAGAATGGTGAAATGTTGCCGACAGGCGTTTACTTCTACAGATTATCCACGCCGAATTTCACGGCAGTTAAGAAAATGTTGTTGCTGAAGTAAGGTCGTCCCTATCGACCCTTCTACCCTGAGGGCGGGCGGAGAAATCCGTCCGCCCTCTTTTTGTTTAAATAATTAAAAAAGAAGTAGGCATCATGGCAGTCAAAAGTAATGCCTTACTGATGGGGTTACGTGGCGAGACTGGCGTAACCCTCTGACCGGGTCACAGGGAATCAGGAAGGGACAGAAACAGATCATCCCAGAATAGAAAGATTAAGTAAGAAAACCACATAGACACATTAGGGCACATAGATGAAGAAAGCTCTAAAGACCAAACACCGAATTCGAAACGAAACCGATTGAACGGGCCAGTCTCTTGCTTGTGATTTCAAGGCTTTGGATTCAGAGCTTAAGATTTTTTCTATGTTTCCTATGTGCCTATGTGGTTTATCCGTTTTGTTCATAACCGAGTCAGTGACGGATTACAATCAAAATTAAATTCGCCTTGCTTCGGAAGTGGAACGCCCGTAAATTTTTGACGCTACAAAAGTCAGCAGCGGTTTCTTAAAGACATTCATGTAGAGAGCTATTCGATGTTTTCGTTGAAATGTAAGATATTTTTGAATGTTCTTGCGATAATTGCGATTTCGGCGAGCCTCGCGGTGGGACAAATCGTAAGCAAGGATTCAACCTCCAAGAACGGTTCAGCCGTCAAGATCTCACTGACAATTATCAAAGACACGCTCTCAAACCGCAAAGATACAACAACAGTTGTAAATGACTCGCTGTCAATTCACAGCGACACACTTTTGAGCCGCCAGGACACATCAGCAGTTAGGAAAGACACCTTGGCTGTGCGCAAGGATACTCTCGACATCATTACAAGCGAATCCAATTATAACACTGTTCCCGGTTTTCGCGTGCAGCTTATGTCTACTCAAAATCTTCTTCAGGCAATCAGCGCAAAAGCAATGGCTGACACACTCTTGAGCGGTTACAACGTTTATATCGTTTACGATTCACCTTACTACAAGGTCAGAGCTGGCGACTTCCACGCAAGATACGAAGCGAATCGGGCGTTGAGTTATATAGCTGATCATGGTTTTCCGGATGCATGGTCTGTTCCAGACAATGTGTTCAAAAACCCGGCGCGGAAGAAGTAGTCCGCAGCTTTTTTCGAAGAGATAGAGTTTTAATTACCAGAAATATCAAGGAGGAGGAATTATGAGGGTTAAATATGCTGTAATCGCTTTACTTCTTTTTGCGAGCGCGGTCTATGCAAAAACAGATCCAAGACTTGCGAAAGCTTACCGCGAGGATAAGGCCGGATGGATATTCGTTCACCTTGAGGGAACGCCGAACGAGATCGGTTTTCAAGACGGTTATTTGCTTGCGCCGGGAATTGACGATGCGCTGAGAGCCATGAAATATTATCTCCGCATCGGCACAAAAAAAGATTGGAGCTGGTATCGCGAATCCGCAAAGAGGATGTTCTGGCCGAAGTTGACGAAAGAGTATCAGGAGGAGATCGAAGGAATCGCCGAAGGGCTTCGGGCGCAAGGGAAGAAGTACGACGACATCGATATAACCGCGCTCAACGGCTGGATGGAACTTGCGCAGTACTATTTGCCGGCTCTCCGGGATAAAATCATACCCGGCGCCGGAGACGACAAAGCGCCCGGGAACTGCAGTGCTTTCATAGCGACCGGCAGCTATACTTCCGACGGGAAGATCGTTATGGCACACAACTCCTGGGTCGATTATCTCGTCGGCGAAAGATGGAATATTATTGAAGACATCGTCCCCGAAAAGGGGAATAGAATTTTGATGGATAGTTTTCCCGGATTCATTCACAGCGGAGATGATTTTGTGGAGAACAGCGCCGGAATTCTAATCACTGAGACGACTATAACACAATTCAAAGGTTTCGATCCAAATGGCACACCGGAATTCATGCGAGCAAGGGAAGCTGAACAGTACGCCAACAGCATTGATGATTTTGTGCGCATCATGACGACGGGCAACAACGGCGGCTATGCAAACGATTGGCTCGTCGGCGACACTAAGACGAACGAGATCGCGCGCCTCGAGCTTGGGCTTAAGCATTATCGCGTGTGGAAATCGAAAGACGGAGTTTTCTTCGGCTCAAATTTCCCGAGCGACCCGGAAGTGATAAAAGATGAGACCACATTCAAAGTGAACGATCCGAACAGCTCCATGAACGCGCGCAAGGTGAGATGGGGAGAGCTGATGAAAGAGTACAAAGGGAAAATAGATGTGAACACGGCCGAATCTTTCATGGCGGATCATTACGACACGGTGCTTAAGAAAGACTTTGCCGATGCCCGCTCGCTGTGCGGCCACGTTGACGAAGATCCGCGCGGCATTCCGCAATGGGGGTGGACTCCATATTTTCCCGGCGGAGCGGTGCAGGGAAAAGTAACGACCACCGGCCTTGCAAAGAAGCTTGAGTTCTGGGCGCACATGGGTCATCCGTGCGGAGAAGATTTCATTGCATCGAAATTTCTGAAGGCACATCCGCGCTACAAATGGATGGGAAAGTATTTGAGAGATATGAAATCGTATCCGTGGACGCTCTTCGAGGCGAAAAAGTGAATAATAAGACAGCGTCGCTTGCCTGTGCCATGTTGGGAATCAACGAAGAGAGGCTTCTGTCGGAGGGCATGCTGCTCGGTCCATTGCTGGAAAACTTTATTATCACGGAGATTAGAAAAGTGTTGGCCTGGAGCGTCGTAAAGCCGAAAATGTACTATCTCCGAACTCTGCCGGTGTCTTCCCTTTGGAAAATGTGAAAAAATTATGAAAGGTGTATTATGCAATAAAGGCAAAAATATTTTTGACCGCAAAGTCACAGAGGCGCAAAGTTCATTAATTAAAATTCGTATTTTGCGTCGTCGCGTCTTAGTGGTTTTCTTCCTTTTTGGTTGCGGCTGCGCCGCGTTAGGCGTAATCCTCTCCGGCTGCACGCACGGTCTCGAGCCTTTCAAAGTCCAGCCGGGATTTGGCGGCACGATCAGGTTTGTATTGCCTTGGCCGCCACATGACAGCGTCCGGGATATTCGCGTGGTGGCATTTTATGACTACCCGCCGAAAAATATTATTGGTGAGGTACTCTCCGGACAGGCGAAAGTTTATCCGCCGATAGGTTCCACGCCTCTGCCAACTTTCGTGGATTCACTCCAATACACATTCGATACAGATCCCGCAACTTTCCAGTACCTCGTGGTCGCACTGCAATATGGTCCGAATGTTTTTTCCGATTGGAAGGTTGTCGGAGCTTACGGCTATTCTCACGGCGTCGGCTCGCCGAAACCGGTCATTATCCCGGAGGATTCATACGTAAATGGAATTGATATTGAAGTCGATTTTCAAAATACCCCTCCTACGCCTAACGATACTCTCGCTGTTCTTACTTCAAAGTAAGAGCGATTCGCAGACGAGATTGGACGGCGTAGTCCGTTCCGCCGAGGATTCGAGCGCAATCGTCGGCGCAACTGTCATTGTTCAGTCGAAAGACGGACAGAACCCCGAACGGGTCGGCGCTTTGACAAAAAGCGATGGAAGTTTTTCATTCACAAGGCTCACGCGCCGAAATTACAGACTGGCAGTTTCGATGGTGGGTTACAGAAAGTTCGATGAAACTTTGACGCTGTCTCTTAATGAGAAAAAGAGCATCGAAATTTTTCTTAAGCCGTCGCCGTTCGAGACCCAGCAGGTGGTTGTAACTGCGAGCAAGCGCCGGCAGCTTCTGACTGAAGTTCCTGTGAGCATCAGTCTTGTAAGTTCAAGTTCAATTCAAAGAAGGAATATTATTTCGCTTGACGATGCGCTGCGATACGTGCCGGGCGTCAACTTTGTTCAGGATCAGGTGAATATCCGCGGCTCAAGCGGTTACGCGCGCGGAATCGGAAGCCGCGTTCTCCTGCTCGTCGACGGGATACCGCTTCTTGCCGGAGACACAGGCGAAGCAGTTTGGGAATCCATTCCGGTATCCGACATCGACCACATTGAAATCGTGAAAGGCGCGGGGTCGGCGCTTTACGGTTCGAGCGCGCTCGGCGGCGTCATAGACGTGATAACAAAAAGCGATGTCCTCGTTAATTCGACGGATGTAAAACTCTACGGCGGATTTTACGAGCAGCCGAGATATAGTGAATGGCAATGGTCGAGCAAACACAGATTTTTTCAGGGCGCTGCGGTAACTCATTCACAGCCGCTCGGTCTTGGAAATTTTGGGATAACAGCTTCATTGAGTTACAAGAAGGACGACGGCTACATCCAGAATGATTATTTCAGGAGACTCAACTTTTTCGTGAAGTCCGTCGGTAATGTCGGAGAGAATCAGAGTCTGAAAATTTTTGCGGATGTTTTCAACCAGTACTCCGGAAATTTTCTTTACTGGCGGGATCTCAATCATGCACTTCAGCCAGATAGCAGCACACTGGGGCAGTGGGTGAATTCGACGAGGGCTAACATCGCAGAAATTTACACGAACGTTGCCAACAGCAAGTTTATTTACGTCGTTCGCGGAAGTTATTATTTCAACCACTGGTATGATAATTTCGGCCAGACTTCAAGCGGAATCGGCGACACTTCGACTTCTAATGTTGGTTATCTTGAATTTCAAGGGACATTGAACCTCGATCCGTCCACGATCCTGACTTTCGGCGCGGACGGCGAATTGGATTTCATCAACTCGAATATATTCACGACGAAGCAGAGCAATTCCGGCGCGATGTATTTTCAGGTGGAAAGGAAGTTCGGCCGTCTTCATACCACAGCAGGTGCGCGATACGATTACGAGAAAATTCAGGGAAAGTCCGCGTTCAATCAGTTGAATCCCAAGCTTGGACTTGTTTACGATCTCGGCGGGGAAGCTTCTGTCAGAGCTTCGATTGGCACCGGTTTCCGCGCGCCGAGTTTAGGCGAGACTTACGCTTCAACTCAAACCGGCGGCATTTTGATCGTCGCGAATCCGGGTCTGCTTCCCGAAAGAAGTCTATCGGAGGAAATAGGAGCGAGAATTCCGATTGGATTTGTGGGCTACGTTGATGCGGCGATTTTCCAGAACAATTACTGGGACATGATAGAGCCGCAGTTTAGAACCGATGGAAAAATCACTTTCCAGAACGTAACTCGCGCGCGCGTCCAGGGATATGAGATCGACGCGGCCAGCGATGCTGGAACAGATTTTCTTACATTGACGGCGAGTTACACGTATATCTATCCGCTCGACCTGACGACGAATAGTATTTTGAAATACCGTTCTCGAGAGCTCTTCTATGCCTCGGCAAATTTCGAGAAATCAATTTACCGCGCTTCGGTTGACTTCAGATACATCAGCGCCTTCGAAAATTACGACAGAGACCTCGTTCAGCTTGGGATCGTGAAGAACGGGAACAAGCGGGTGCCGGCCTACGTGACGGACTTACGGGCGGGAGTCGACTTGACTTCGCTCGGCTATCCGGTTGAGGTTAGTTTCATAGTCAACAACGCATTCGAATATTATTACGTTGAAATGATAGGCAACATTGCGCCGATCAGGAATTACTCGTTAGTTCTGTCTACGAACTTCTGAGTTTAACCTTGTCAAGGATTAAAAGAAACCTTGACAAGGTTTGTTCAATCCAACGTTCCATTATGCCGATACTCCATCGTTAGACCCTATCAGTCACTAATCTTCTCCCAATTTTCTCGAATACTAGAACCATCGCGAAAATCGTTAAGACTATCTCAACCATGGTGCGCGCTGTGTATGGAATGAATAGGGCTATTGTCCAGATAGATAAGGCAGGCAAGAGAACTTTTAAAATGTAAAAGACCAATAGCTTGCTAGACACGAGCCCAGCTTTCACGCGATATTCCTTTCCGAAGCCGACAAGGTTCTCATAAAGTTCACTTGGGATATTATCACTCTGCATATTTATTAGAATATCTTCTACGTAACTGACAGATTCGAGATGCGCAGTGCAGGAGGCGCAACTGAGAAGATGAGACCGCATTTCTGATGACAGATCATCTTTGTTTATCGATTGCCTCGAATCAGCCATTTTGTCTAAGCTGTCTCTGAAAACTTCGCAGGTCATAGTTCTTCCCTCTTTTTCCTTAGCATTTCTCCCAGTCTTCTCCGCCCTCTGTGCAAAGCAATGGAAACCGTTCCGATTGGCAGCTTCAAAATTTCGGAGATTTCTTCGTAAGACAGGCATTCAAGGTAGAAAAGTGTTATCGCTGCAGATTCAT
Source organism: Bacteroidota bacterium (assembly GCA_023381615.1). Classification (GTDB taxonomy): domain Bacteria; phylum Bacteroidota; class Ignavibacteria; order Kryptoniales; family JAKASW01; genus JAKASW01. The sequence continues at coordinate 14,460 of JAMCQL010000045.1, read as the reverse complement.
TTGGCGGCAGCAATGATATGTACCTGTTAATCATCTTGTAACGTTCGTGATCATATAGTGATTTTTCTTGTCGCGAGCTATTTTCTATTTGGCCATCAGGGGGATCGATTTCTGCGTTTTCCATGCTTACCGATTCAATCTTCTTTTTCTTTCGACGAGTGATACAGACGTTTGTTGTGATACGCCAGATCCAGGTTGACAAACTTGAATCGCCCCTGAAACTCTCCATTGACCGAAACACCCGCACAAAAACATCCTGAGTTGCTTCCTCGGCATCTTCTCGGTTGCCCAGCATTCTAAGTGCAAGGTTATACACACGTTCGGAATGGAGTGACACAATATCCTCGTAATTGTTCCTGAGTTCTCCTTCTTTCGTTCTCATTCCGATAAGACGTCCGACAATCTTAGTTGGCATTCACATTATTAGACCTTTCGAAAGGTAAATTTCTTTCAGTGAAAGAAAAAATTCTGAGGCGAAGTCTAAATAGGTGAAATGAGAGGACAAAATGAATTATGAAGGAATTGCAATCTCGGTGGCAATCACGCTCTGGGGGTTTTGGGAATACCGTGAACGCGAAATCCGGCACAGGAAAGCTCTTCTCGATTTGCAGAAGAACATCGAAGTGAAGACCGGCAATCCCCCAAGTTGGAGTAAGGTAACCACGACTGTCATCACGTCGATTCTTCTTCTTATCGTGATTGTAGGAGGGATGATCTTCGTGAACAAAATTGGTCTCCACTACGGAAAATCTTTGTTTGTCTGGTTGATGGAGTTGATGTTTGTCGCCTTCCTTCTACTTATGATGGCAATGAGAGACGCGAGGATACTAAGGAAAGGGTGATTTATGTTTATTGCGATTTTCATCGTGGCGGTTATCATCTCCGCCTTTTTCGACCAACAGGAAAGACGTCACAAATTGGAATTGCAGATTGAATATGAGAAACTGGGAAAAAGGATGCCGAAGGAGCCACCTAAACTCCCGATGCTTGAGTCAGTCGCGAATATTGTGATCGGATTAATCCTCGCTGAGATCGGTGGAGTCGGCGTGTGGACATTCTTGTACGCCGTCAAACATGCAGGTCAAATTGTATCTCAATCTAAGGTTGGCATCTCAGGAGAGGTCGATTTCCTCTCAGCATTTCTCGCTGGTGGAATTGTGCTGATGATCTTAGGTGTGAAAAGTGTGCGCGCTAACTACAAGTTTCGGTCAGCAAAGTCAGCGCAATGATTAGGAGGAGGAAGGGAGATTATCCGCCTCCGGCCTTGTTTAATTTCTGCTGAAGCTCTTTGAGCTGTTTTTTCATTTTATCGAGCAAATCGGTACGCTCTTTAATCTGGGCTTCGATCTGTTTGAGCTCAGCTTCCTTCTTTGTGTATAGGTTCTGCGCCTGTCCGGCAAAATAACTGCTGAAGAGCCAGTTATAGCGCAAGGCTTCCATATTCTGCGCAAACATTGTCAGCCCTGCCTGAGCTTCCTTGACGGCTGATAATGTTGTCGAAACAACTTGAAGGGTGGTATCATAAATACTGCGATTATGCAAGAGAGAAGCGACTAAGCCGTGCCCGGTATCAAGCTGTGCGACCACGAATTTTATGTTTGAAGCGGTAGTGTCGAAGTTCTTAACGACTAAATTTACATTTGACAATACAGAATCAGTCTTGTCGGTGATTTGGTTGAATGACCTGGCGGCCACGTTCGACATTTCTGCAAATTTGTCCGATACTTGCTTGAGGCTCGAGTCTGCCTGATAAACGGCGCGCTTCAAAGCGTTGTAGGCGCCCTCGTCGGTAATTAATTTTCCGATGGTGCCGTGACCTTCGCGGACAGCTTTCAGGATTCCCGACAACTCGTCCACCATACTTTTCACGCTGGCGATTGTAGATTGCGTCTCGGAAATAATCTGCGAAAGACTCGGCTCTTCAATTGAGTTTAGGGTGTCAAGCGGTTGAACGGCGGGCGACGCTGCCGTACCCGGAGTAAGGACAACGAATTTGTTGCCGACGAGCCCCTCCGTTTGAAGTATAGCTCGCGAATCTTTCTTTATGAATTTTCTTGAGTTGGAAAAAATATTCATATTAACGAGCGCGACGTTGTTCCATATACGAATTTCAGAGACTGTCCCGACGTCGATTCCCAAAAGCCGTACCGCCGCGCCATTCTTCAAGCCCGCGACAGAGTTGAATCTGGCGTAGATTTCTATTGACTTAGTAAATATTCCCTGCCGTCCGCCAATAAGGAAAATGGCGGCGATTACGATCAGCGCTCCGACGGCGACAAATAATCCAAGCAGCGCGGCGTAAGGCTTTTTCATATTCGAGACTTTCTGTCCATGCTAAAGCGGATTTCTGAAGAAACCCGCGACTTCTTCGTCTTCAATTTTGACAAGTTCATTGAGTTTTCCTGTATATTTTAACACGCCTTCCTTCAAAACTCCAGCCCTGTCGCTGACAATGCCCGCGCAAAGAATATCATGCGTCACGACTATTGAGGTGATATTGAACTGTCCGTGCATTTCCTTTATTAATTCACTGATTTCCGCGGATGTTATCGGATCGAGCCCCGTCGTCGGTTCGTCGTAAAGAAGAATCTGCGGTTCGATGACAAGTGCGCGGGCAAGAGCGGCACGCTTTTTCATACCTCCCGACAACTCCGATGGCATCTTGTCGATGGCGTCCTTCAATCCGACGAGGGTGAGATAATGCTCGGCTTTGCCACTTGCTTCGCCGCGCTCCACTTTATCATGCTTAGTTAAACTGAAAATCAAATTCTCCCGAACGCTCATAGAATCGTAGAGCGCGCCGCTTTGGAAAAGGAAGCCGATCATTCGGCGAATTTCGGAAAGTGTTTTGCGGTCATTCACATCGACCCGCATGGAGTCCACCACGACATCGCCCGCGTCCGGCACGAGGAGTCCGACGATGCATTTCAAAGTTACACTTTTCCCACTGCCGCTCTTTCCTAGAATTGAAAATGTTTCTCCTTTCTTGACCGAGAGGTTAAGCCCGGAAAGAACTTTCAGATCGCCGAAGGACTTATGAAGGTTGATTATGTCGATCATTTACTGTGCGTTCATCCGAAAATCAATATCCCGACTTTCACGAGAACAAAATCCGTGATCAATATTAAGAAAGAAGCGAAGACCACCGCCGAGGTTGCCGCTTTTCCTACGCTTGCGGTGCCGCCCGAAGCTTTGAATCCGAAATATGAGCCGACAGTTGAAATGATAAAACCGAAGAAAAATGTTTTTGCAATCCCCGGAACAATATCCGCAATCGACAGAGAAGTGATCGTGGATGTCATGAACAACTGCCAGTTCATCCCGGCGGAGATGTACATGATTGCAAAAGCTCCGATAATGCCGAGGAAGTCTGCATAAGCTGTGAGGAGCGGGAGCGAGATAATTCCTGCCAGTATTCGCGGCACAACAAGAAAGCGATACGGATCGACTGAAGAGACTTCGAGGGCATCGATCTGCTCGGTGACTTTCATGGAACCGATTTCCGCGCCGATGCCGCTGGAGACTCTTCCGGCAACGACGAGAGCTGTGATGACGGGGCCCAATTCGCGGACAATTGAAATCGCTACCATGGCGGGGAGAAAAGACTCCGCGCCGAACCTCGCGAGAGTCGGTTTGGTTTGGAGTGCAAGAATCAGGCCCATCAACAATCCAATGACGCTGACAAGCGGTAAAGAACGCGAACCGAAATTTTCGAGATGACCTGCAAACTCTCCGAACTCATAAGGAGGCAAGAAGACTTCTTTGAAGAATCTCAAAGAGAAAGCTGTCAGCTCGTAGACGTGAATAAAGAAGCGTTTCATGTGAATAATTTTATCTGGGTTTTATTTTTTCACTTGTCCAAAGGATCCTTCGAACTGCCGACACTTTTTGTCTCTCCCCCGCTTAGGGGGAGATTAAGTGGGGGTTCGGGACTCACAGCAAACCTCTCCATAGAGATGCGGCTGAAAACCCGGTAGGAAGAAAAATTGCACAGAGCGACACAGAGAAAATCTTTTCCCAAAGGGATCCCTTCGGGAGAGTTCCACAGAGAGAAGACTTATTCTCCCGCTCATAATTATCAAAAAAGGATAATGCGGGATGCCGAAAAGCGGCATCGGTGTCTCTCTCTGTGTCTTCCCCCGCTCAATTATTTTATATGGGTATGCGGGGTGCCACTTCGCGGCATCGGTGGAACTCTGTGTAACATTTCTTAAAGCCACTTTTCGTCCGGACATCGATGGGTTCCCATTATTTTGTTACCTGTTCTTCAACGAATAGCGGCCTTGTGCCGCGGATGGTCTGGTACCATTTTGGAACTGCATCAAACAATATAATTACTACGCTTGCCATTATTATAGCCGTAAGAATGAAGTTGATATATCCGGGGACTTCCAAACCGGGCTTTGAAGTCATTGGATAATAAATGTTAGTCATGTTCATCCAACCCGCGGTCAAAGTTGTCGTCCCGACAAAAACCATCGGAACCGAGGTAACCCACGCGTATTTGGCTCTCCCGCGGTTTATGATATAAGTCGTACCGACGGCGAGTGCGATAGTTGCCAAAAGCTGGTTCGCGGCTCCGAACATTGGCCAGATTGTCGAGATTGTTCCCGTGTAAATGAAATATGCCCAAGCGAAAACGATTACAGCGCTGGTCAAGATCGTGCCCGGCATCCAGTTAGTCCTGCTGAAAGGTTTGTAAACTTTTCCGAGCGTCTCCTGGAGAACGAATCTGCCAATTCTTGTCCCGGCATCGATCGTCGTCAAGATGAAGAGTGCTTCGAACATTATCGCGAAATGATACCAGTACGCCATCAGTCCTTTCAAACCGGGAATCGAAGAAAATATTTGCGCCATTCCAACCGCGAGAGATACAGCGCCGCCGGTCCTGCCCGCAAGCTGTTCCCCAACTTCTTTTGAAAGCGCTGCAAGATTGGAAACAGAAAAGCCCATGATCTTCAGTTGACCTGCCAGAGCGGCGAACTTTTCGACCGGGACATTAATCTGGAAAAAATCGTGCGGGTATAAGCTCGTCGCTGCGATCAAAGCGAGAATCCCGACGAAGCCTTCCGCGAGCATCGCGGTGAAGGCTATCGTTCGAATGTGAGATTCTTTAGAAACCATTTTTGGAGACGTGCCGGAACTTACAAGCGCGTGGAAACCGGAGATCGCTCCGCACGCAATCGTTATGAAAAGATATGGATATAATGGTCCGGGAATGATTGGTCCGCCTCCATGGTCAAATATAGTGAACGCCGGCATTTTTAAGGTTGGTGCGACGATGATTACGCCGAGCGCTAAGAACGCGACAACGCCCAGTTTCATGAACGAACTTAAATAATCGCGCGGGGAAAGGAGGAGCCACACAGGCAGCACCGATGCGAAGAAGCCGTAAGCCGCCATCAGTATCGTTAGAGTTTTATGATCGAAAGTAAAATATGGAGCGAGCGAAGATTCCGGAATGTATTTCCCAAAGACAACGGCGAGAGTGAGGAGTAAAACGCCGATGACAGTTGCTTCAACAATTTTTCCTTTTCTGAATTTGAACATCCACATTCCCATGAAAAGAGCGATCGGAATTGTCATGCCGATGGCGAATGTTCCCCACGAACTCTCCGCCAGCGCGTTGACAACCACTATGCCGAGTCCGGCGAGCGCAACTACGATAATGACGAGGATCGCGAGAGATGCAACAACGCCGCTGAGCGGACTTATCTCGGAGCGGGCAATCTCAGCGAGCGATTTGCCGTCATGGCGCACGGAAGCCGCGAAGATAATGAAGTCCTGTACAGCGCCGGCTATTACCACGCCGAGAAGCAGCCAGAGAAAGCCGGGAAGAAAACCGAACTGTGCTGCGAGAACAGGCCCGACGAGCGGTCCCGCTCCGGCGATTGCTGCGAAGTGGTGACCGAAAAGGACCCACTTGCTCATCGGATAATAATTGTGTCCGTCGTAAAGTCTGTGTGCCGGCGTCTCACGCGAGTCGTCGAGCACGGCGACTTTTGCCGCGATGAAGCTGTAGTAGAATTTATAGGCAATTGCAAAGACCGCCAGGGTAAGGAGAATAAGCGGCATAGCATTCATTACGAGCACCTCACTTTTTTATTAGGAAGTTTAAATAATAAAATCGTGAATGTAAATATGGGGGAGCAATTAGTTGTGATCGGCGTACGACGACCAGACTGGTCGTCGAACAGTAAAAGTGTTTAACGTCGTAAGCGTATGTTCCCACGGAGACCGTGGGAACAAGTAACAAGTAATTACATTAACCCGAATTAGTGTTACGTATTTGTAACCTACCTAATATTCTCCTCTATGGAACCGCTTTTCTGGTTCAAATTCGTGTGTTTTTTCCGGCACGTAGGTTGTCATCTATATGTGTGACTATGAAAAACATGAATTCAAAAAGGCTTTTAAAAGGTTTCTCCCACGAAAGGGGAGACCAAAACATTTTAAATAACAAAACAAACCAACAGGAGGTTAACACAATGAAAAAGCTAATGTTAGTCGCGGCAATGGTTCTTGGAACCACTGCAATGTCATTCGCGCAAACCAGTGCGAACACAGGCGTCAACGTAACTGCAACGGTAATTCAAGGTCTTACCTTGACTGCCACTGGGACACTCGGTTTTGGGACAGTTGTTGCCGGCACAACGCCTGCGGCATTAAGCGCGCCGACAAATGGCAGCGCTCCAATGTTCACTGCCACTGGAGACGGCGGTCATGCGCTTACGGTAACATATCTGGCGACTGCATCGTTGACGGGACCCGGTACGGCTCTCACCTTCACGCCAAGTGTTTATGGTGATGCTTCATCTGCGAATCAAGCGACTTCAACGTCGGTTGCTTCCGGTTCACCCGTAACACTGAGTGGATCAACAGGCAGCCCGGGAAATTACTACTTCTGGCTCGGTGGAGCATTGAGTGCAATTCCATCAAACCAGATGCCGGGTGCTTACAGTGGTACATTTACCCTTAACGTAAGTTACTAGAGAGACTCGAGCCTCCTGTGGTTCGCAGCGTCACAAATATGATATCAAAGAGAGAAGGCTCAGCGTTAATGCTGAGCCTTCTTCTTTTTTTCATGACGAGCTCGCCGCGGCGAGCTTCTGCTCAAACTTCAAACAGCGCAAATGCGACGGTTACAGTCTCGGTGGTTCCGGCTGTTTCAATTACTTCTTCCGGCGGCTCTGACGGCGCAGGTAACCTCGACTTCGGTTTAGTAATTGTTAATAGCACTGCTTCAATTCATCCCAATACAAGTTCGTCGGCTAGTCTGTACACGATTGGCGCCGGTGCAGGGATGGCGATGACAGTCAGCTATAGTTCACCCACACTCGCACTCTCTGACACTCTTGGAAATCAATTGACGTTTACGCCGCAGGTTGTCGGCTCTCAGTCCTCCGGTTCCCAATCCTCTGCGTCGAGCAAAAGCAGCGGCGCTTCGATAACATTGAGTGGCACCGGTTCATATTACCTATGGCTCGGCGGTTCAGTTTCTGTTCCCAGCGGTCAGGCAGGCGGCACTTACACCGGCACTTTTGATCTAACGGTTTCTTACTGATGAAGTGGAAAGAGAACATAGAGCCGGTTAATATTCAAGTGGAGAAGATGAAAATTAAATTCTCAAAATATTCTACCAACATTTCGGCAAAGAGTCGGCTGGCTGCGTTTGCCGTCCTCGTTTTTTCTTTGTTATTGAACTCAAGCGTTTATGCGCAGTCGTCATTCACTCAGTCTCGTTCAATTTCAATCGGTGTTGCTGTCGGGCTGTCGATCTATGTAAATCGGGCGTTGAATTTTGGGACTGTTGTCGCTGGCACAGGAGTTCACTCGGTTGCAGTAACCGATGCAAACACCGGGAAAGTCACAATCTCAGGGCAGTGGAATAGAACCGTCTATGTCACGCTGACACCTCCGGCATCGTTGGTTAACGGGAGCGATAGCTTAGCTTATACGCCCGGCGCCGCATACAATAACACTGCGGACAACCCGTCTGCCGCGACTGTCTGGGCTTCACCGACCGGGCGGCAAGCCGGTTTTAAGCTGCGCGCCAACCGTTCAGGTTCGACTGGGAAAGCTTTCGTCTACATTTTTGGGTCGATTAACGTAGTAAGTGTTCCTCCTGGAAATTACAGTGGGACATATGTGGTAGCAGTGTCGTATTTTTGATTTATAGTGCCAAAAAGGTTACAATATGTTAATGAGATCGCGAACATCCCCACGTTTTAGATTTTCGTTGGAGAGGATTTCGATTCTCGTTCCGACGCTCCGGGTCGCAATGCATATCGGGACGCTCTGCGTTCAGCTTTTAGGTGCGCAGAGCGCACATACTGTGTTCCCACGTGGAGATTGGGAACGAGGTGAAAGTAGTTATCAATGAAGAGATTCTGTCAAACGGCACTTCTTATCTTTGCGCTAATTTTCGGCGTGAATGAAGCGAGTGCGCAGAATCCCACGATAACGTTGCTCCGGTGGCCGCTGTCGTTTGGTATGGTAATCACAAACACTACGAATACTATCGCTCCAACTGACCCTAACGCTGCAGAAATTGAGGTTAAGTTTCCTGCATATAACGGTTCCGCTTTCATTTGGCTTACTTTCACTCTGCCGACTTATTTGACTTCCGGCGCCAATAATCTATCGATTACCTTCGGGACAAATTCTGCTGCATACAATACTACAAACAGCTTATCCGGAAGCACTACGTTCGATCCAAGCTTAGGTTATTTCCAGGTTATTAACTCGAATACTCCTCTTACACTTTACGTATGGATCGGAGGGACGGTCAGTCCAACCAATCGCCAAGCGACAGGCGATTACACGGGCACAATAAATGTCAACGCGTTAGCTTGGGTTTTCGCATTCCCCTTTCCTACTTACCAAGCTAACCAGAACATTCCTGTCAGTGCCACCGTAATTAAGGGCCTCTCGCTTATAGCCACCGGGTCACTTGATTTCGGCACGGTTCTGGCTGGGATGACTCCGGCTCCGCTGAGTGCGCAAACAAATGGCAACGCACCGATGTTTACGGCTGCCGGAAGTCGCAACCGAAAAATTTTTGTGACATATTCTACAACCATATTCTTGAATGACGGATATGGTAATAAATTGACATTCTCACCGAGCCTCTACGGCTCGAGCAACTCATTGGGTCAGACTACGTCACAATCTGTCGCAGCGGGCTCAAGCGTTACTTTGAGCGGGGCGAGTTCGGGCACGGGCTATTACTATTTCTGGCTTGGCGGCTCGTTGAATTCAATTCCAACCGGCCAGCCTCCGGGAAACTACACAGGCACGTTTACTCTAACGGTAAATTATTGAAAAATTGAGAACTAATCACATATTCTGTAAATTACAGCTATGAAAAAGATACTGTCTGTTTTGGTTATTGCGTTGTCAGTCTCGGTTGCTCAGGCTCAGGTGATTGTCGCACCCACAATTTTATTTATGAGCGATCAATCGAGATTCGGAACGTTCATTGTAATGAACCGTTCAAACACTCTTCAGGAAGTCTCGATATCGTTTAAGTTCGGTTTTCCCGAGTCTGACTCTTTGGGAAACATATATATGCAGTACGATGACAGCCTGATGGCGCAAAAGTATTCCTGTCAGTCATGGGTAAGAGGCTTTCCGCAGAAGTTCATTGTCAATCCCGGTCAGCAGCAGGTAGTTCGTTTGCTTGTAGTTCCACCGCCAAATATTCCCGACGGAGAATACTGGACACGGCTTGTAACCAGCTCGACTCCGCAAGCGAAAGTCATCGACACCGTCAAGACGGGAATTACGGCGAACATCACGTTCGTTCTTCAGCAAGTTACCACGATTATTTACAGGAAGGGTAATGTTAATACGAGTGTTAGCTTGCCTGATATCCGCGTGGCGCAAGATTCGGCGTCATTGAACTTGTATGCAGACATACATCGCGGCGGCAACTCGCCTTTCTTCGGAAAAATATCCGCCGTCGTTAATGATAAAGTTGGAAATAAAGTTTACAGCGAAGAAGAAGTCATAGCGGTATATAAAGACGATATGGTTATAAGATTCTCCGTGCCGTTGTCCAAGCTGCCGCAGGGAACGTACACCGCTAATGTCAAACTCGAATCAGAAAGAACCGACATTGCTGAAGAGAATATGTTGAGAACTGTTCCGGTCGAGAAGACAGTCACTTTTTCTGTTCCTTAGTCTTCATATAGTGTGAAACCCTGAGTTGAACAAATGAATACGTCCTGTATGTTCGGGAAAGGGGTGATAGAATTTCCTGGAAATATGTCATCCCTTCAGGATTTTGTCCGTTTAGTGAATGTTTTTGTTATAATAATTTCAACCCTTCGGGTTTAGCACGTGAAAAGTTTGATCGTTCCCAAAGTTGGTTATGAAAATTATCCTATGACAAATTTGGGATTATAGAAAATGAAATCAAACAAAGGCAAAACCCTGAAGATAGAAGCATAAAGATCAGCAAGATTGCTTTTAAGCCCGAGGGGCAGTAATGATTATAAGCGTTAAAATTGAGCGCAGACAAAAATCCCGAAGGGATGAAATGATTATAGAGAGAGTGAAATCAAATAAAAGCAAAACCCTGAAAGGGTGACATTATGGCGGGAACATTCTCACAAATCTATATTCAGGTCGTATTTGCCGTTAAAGGAAGGGAAAACCTAATCGGCAAACAATGGAAAGATGAATTGCACAAATACATTGCAGGTATCATCAAAGGTAAAGAACAAAAGCCGATTATCGTGAACGGAATGCCTGATCATATTCACGCATTCATCGGCTTACGACCATCGATGGCAGTTTCAGATTTGGTTCGCGACGTCAAAAACAATTCATCCAATTTTATCAACGAAAAGAAATTGGTAAAGGGGAAATTTTCGTGGCAGGAAGGATATGGTGCATTCTCGTATGCGCATTCGCAGATCGAAACCGTTTACAATTACATTTTGAATCAGGAAGAACATCATAAGAAGAAAACATTCCGCGAAGAATACATCGATTTCCTAAAACAATTTGAGATAGAATATAATGAGAAATATCTGTTTGAATGGATTGGATGAGAAATGTCACCCCCTCGGGGTTCAATTAAATTGCCTTTTGATTTTTCTATAATCATTACACCCCTTCGGGGTTTCCGAAGGATCCTGTGGACGAGCATTTTCGATTCAACCTCTGATTTAGAACGCCAAATAATTATTCTTTCCACAAAATTCCCAGTAGAGCCGAAAATAAAATGTTCATAATATCGCCCGACAGGGCGTCTCGTGGCCTATTTTGTTTTGCGTAGTCTCTAATGGCAATTCTTGGATAATGATATTGCGAAAAATCTGAACGGAGCACGAAATCTGCGCGAGAAAATATTACTGGATTGCATTTTTAGTTGCTTTATTGTCTGCGTCCGATAGGGTCGCGGCGCAGAACCTTTCCCAAAAACCGGAAGCACAGGAAATCTATCTTTCCTTCAATTTCAGCGGCTTGGTCAATAACGTGGTTACAGCACTATATTACCAAGATTCCGTCTATTTGCCGATTGGCGCAATTTTCAAGCAGCTAAAAGTAAACAGGGAGATTGATCCTCGCACGGAGACAGTCAGGGGCTTTTACATTAAGCCGGGTGACCGTTATGAGATAAATTTCAAAACGGGAATCGCGACAATCGGGGAAACTAAGATTACCTTCGATAGCTCACAGGCAATAGTGAGGGAATTGGATTTTTATATCCTCCCTTCGCTCTTCAAGAAAATTTTCAATCTGGATTTTTCTGTGGATTTCAATTCACTCACTTTAATACTCAATACGAACCAGCAGCTTCCGATAGTTGAAGATTACCAGAGAGAAGTCCGCAGGAACTTCTCGGTAACACAACCTCAAGCCGGTTTGCTTCAGGCGCCTCTTATGTATCCCCGGAGAAGAGCGATACTTAACGGTGGCGTGCTTGATTATTCTCTCTCAGCATTTTACGGAGGGCAGTCCGGAGGATCCTTCGGACAGTCGGCGTACAACTACAGTCTAGACGGGGGAGCGGAAATACTCGGCGGAGATGCGCAGGGAACTGTGCTGGGAAGTTTCTCGAGAAGCGGATCCAGTCTTTATTCGAGCAACATGAGTTGGAGATATGTTTTCGATTCGACGCGTTATATCTCTTATGCGGGTTTGGGTAATCTTTATTCAAACGGATTAACGCAATACGGTTTTCGCGGGGCGCAAATATCAAATGAACCTGTTGCGATCAGAACGATTTTCGGACGTTATGCAATTGATGCGAAGACGGAACCGAATTGGGATGTCGAGCTTTATCTGAACGGCCAGCTTGTGGGCTATGCCAAAGCAGACGCTTCGGGGAACGCTCATTTCACAATCCCGCTTGTGTATGGAACTTCGTTTATCCAATTGAAATATTATGGTCCTACCGGCGAATTTCGCGAAACGGATCGCAGACTTCAAATCCCTTTTACGTTTCTTCCTGCGGGGCAAATTAACTACACGGTCAGCGGCGGAAAACTGAACAACACCGACTACAATTTCCTTCAGGGAAATGTTGTCGCCGGTCTTACTGATTGGATGACAGACAGAATCGGTATGGATTATGTCAACAGTCCATTTTACTCGAAGCCGCTTTTCTATAACTCGCTTTTTCTCCGCTTCGCTCCGGAGTATATGCTGAGTCTCGATGCGGCTCCTTCGGCGTTTTATAGATCGACTTTCAACGCGCTCTACGCATCGCAGGCATCTTTCGATTTGATGTTTGCGCGATACTATCGGAATCTTCTCTATAATCCGAGCGGCAAACAGCAGGAAGCACGGGCAGATGTTTACTTGCCGTTTTCGATTTTCAACAGCGGCTTTAACTTGAGAGTCGCCGGGAACGCGCAACAATATACATCCGGACAAAAATCTTACAGCTATTCCGTCTACACAAGCTCGAGCGTGGCACAGTTCAATACCTCCATCGGCTACCTCGGATCGGCTTTGGACTACGGAAATGGCTCGATTCAGCGGAATTACGGCTTGACAGCATCCATTCTATATTCGCTCTTTTTCGGGCCCGGGGCGCTTAGTTTCCTGAACGGCACGCTGATCAATACGACACTCAGATACGGAGTTTTGAAAACTTCACTTGACGATATTAGGTTGGAGCTTTCCCAAAACGTTCAACGCTACGTTCGGGTTACCGTTTCAGGTGAAAGGGATTTCGTAAATAAGCTTACGACTTTCAGTCTGCAAATCATTGCCGACTTTCCTTTCACGCGTTCGACGACCAGCGCACAAGTTCAACAAGGAAGCGGATGGTACACTGAAAACTTGACGGGTTCCGTGGGCTTCGACGCCAACTATGGCCGCTTTTTATTCAACGATATTGGATGGGTTGGACATTCTGCTGCATCGATGCGGATGTTCGTTGACAATAATGGCAGCGGCAAGTATGAGAAGGGCGATGAAATCATTAAAGACGGAGTGATAACACTGCGACAAGCGGTTTCTTCCGAGACCTCACAAGGTGGAATCATAAGAGAATGGAATCACCTGCCGTACACTCAGTACAGCGCAGACATCGATATAAATTCAATTAGAAATCCTCTGTGGATTCCGAAAGAAAAATCTTTCTCGTTCATCACGGATCCCAACTCATATAAGAGAATTGACATCCCGTTCTATGTCGGTGGAATCGTGGATGGCACAGTTCTCAGAGTGCAAGATGGATCGGAGAGCGCGGTACCGGGACTAAATTTAGAAATTAGATCTCTTAATTCGAATTTCGAGAAGACGTTGACCGTTTTCAACGATGGCAGTTTTTATTACATGGGATTGCCTCCCGGCGAGTATGAAGCCTATGTTGATTCGAGTCAGCTCTCAATGCTTGATGTTTATTCCGAACCCGCTGTTTTGAATTTCAAAGTCAAACCGACCAAGAACGGCGATTATGTCGAAGGCTTGCAAATAATCTTGCGAAATAAAAAGGCAAAAGAGACTGTCGCGTTACCGCCCAAGCCGGCCGCCGTCGTTACAATAGTTCACAAATATGTTGTGCAAATCGGTGCTTTTACCGGGCGCGACCGTGCTGTGAATTTTGCCGCTGAGGCTAAAGAAAGAACGGGATATAAATTAAATGTCCTTCTGAATCCTGTTTCGAAACTTTATGTCGTCCAAACCGACACAATAGACAACAGGCAAGATGCACTGAACGAATTGGATGTCTTCGTAAATAGATATGGTTATGCTGACGCGTTTGTGGTCCGTACAAACGAGCGGCGTTTAAATTATCTCTTCTCGATTCAGCTTGCCGCCTTCCAATCGTTGAGTGCAGCAGCGGAGTTTGCGAATGAGGTCCAGAGGGACATTGGACTAAAACCGCTCGTCCAATTCAGGCGGTCTACAAGACTATTCTCGGTCATGGTGGGACCTTTTGCGACGATGGCGGAAGCCGATAAGCTGAAGGACAGTCTGAATAAAATCCCAGCT
>JAMCQL010000037.1 GCA_023381615.1 Bacteroidota bacterium | reverse complement strand
CGAACTGTATCAGATGAATGTAATGGACTTAGTGCATCCCGATTTTCGTGATTTCGTCAAACAGCGAGCCATTGCACGGCTAAAAGGTTTGAAATTTACGGATCATTACGAGTTTGCTATCGTCACTAAGAACGGTGAAAAACGCTACATCGATTTTGGCGGTACTCTGATCGAATTTGATGACAAGCCTGCAATCATAGCTTCCGCTTATGACATCACAGACCGCAAGAGAATGGAAGAAGCATTGAAGAAGAGCGAGGAGCAGTATCGCTCCTTCTTCGAAGAAGACGCCACGGCGGACGTTCTTTTTCAGCCCGACGGAAGAGTGGAGGATTGCAATCCGGCGTACGTGAAGATGTTTCGGCTCAATTCACGCGAGGAAGCACTTGCGACAAAGATTTTCGAGTTTTGCCTGGACAAAGAATCGCGAGAAAAGACTCTTGGCCTTATTCGGGAACAGAGGAAACTTTTTGACCACGAACTCGTGTTGAGACGGCGCGACGATTCTCCGCTATATGCAAAAGCAAATTTCATCGGAGTATTCGACGAGCACGGTGAGCTTATCCAAATCAAGGCGTATCTCATAGATGAGACCGAACGGAAATCCCTTGAAAAGCGGCTCATACAATCGCAGAAGTTGGAGGGCATTGGAAGATTAGCCGGCGGCGTGGCGCATGATTACAACAATATACTCGGCGTGATCCTGGGATACGGAGAACTGATCCAGAACAAGCTGAAGAAAGAAGACCCCCTGCATCGTCAGATTCAATCCATTGTTGCTGCGGCAAACCGCGGCAAAGACCTGACGAGACAGCTTCTTGCATTTGCACGAAAAGAGATCGTCTCCCCAAAGGTTCTCAATGTAAATACATCAATCGATTCTATCCAGAAAATGCTTCAAAGGCTCATCGGTGAAAATATAAAATTGATTTTTATGCCTGGCAAAAGTCTATGGAGCATAAAGATCGATCCGACCCAACTTGACCAGATTCTTGTCAATCTGGCAACCAATGCGAGAGATGCGATCTCTGATATCGGAACGATCACGATTGAGACTGCAAATGTGGCGATTGACGAGGCGTACTTAAATGGTCATGCGGAATTCTTTCCCGGTGAATATGTGATGCTCGGATTTACAGACACGGGAAAAGGAATGGATAGAGCGACACAGGAAAAAATATTCGAGCCGTTTTTCACAACAAAACCCAAAGGGCAAGGCACGGGTCTTGGACTGGCAACTGTTTACGGGATCGTGAAGCAAAACGGAGGCAACATAAACGTCTACAGCGAACTTGGCAAGGGAACGACGGTGAAAATATATCTGCCGAGATTCTATGGAGAGGCCGAAGAGGCAGAGGAAATAGAGGAGGATAAATCAACAGTCGGAACGGAAACCGTTCTTGTGGTTGAAGATCAAGCGGACTTGTTGGAGCTGGCAAAGAACAGTTTAGAGGAATACGGTTACAAGGTTTTGACTGCATGGACGCCAGGTGAGGCTATACTTCTATGTGGGGAATACACAGAAGAGATCGATCTTCTTCTTACAGACGTGATAATGCCTGTGATGAACGGTAAGGAACTGAAGAAACGGATCGACAAGCTGAAGCCGGGCATCAAGACGATTTTCATGTCGGGTTACACGGCGAACGTGATAGCGCATCGTGGGATACTTGAAGAAGGGATCGAATTCATTCAGAAGCCGTTCACCCCCCGTGCTCTTGCAAAGAAGGTTCACGATGTGTTACAAAAATAGACGGCCTGTTGGCAGCAGCTAACCGCTGGCGACTCTCCATTTTCTACCTCGCACCAGACCTGTCCTAAGTAATGTTATAGAAGATGAGCACCGTCAGAAGCCACCCACTGGTTTGTGTTGATGTTCTTTCTCCCTTGAAAATGCCAAAGGGATTTTCAAGGGAGCTAACAATCCGTATTGCCTGACAATGCGATTATCTGCGGCACCCAGCTCTTCTTCATGAAAGTCTTGTGAAGAAGTTCGGGCGCATTCTCCTTTACCATAATCTTGGTTTCGAAGTCAAGCCCCGAAGAGAATCCCAAATACTCGTGTGAAGGTCTGGCGTAACAATAAATGCATCCATGTTCGCATCCGCGATACGGATTCAAGCTGTAAGTGAATGGAATGTCTGGGCTGTCGTTCTTTGCGAGAATTGTTTTGGAAGTGTCAATATAAAATTTCGTTTCAACTTTCCGTTCTGTCGGATCCTCGTCGGGAAAGAAACGGCTGTCGTCATCCCCTGCGACGAGCGAGATCTCTTCGAATCTGTTAGGTTGACAACTCAACTCATTGAGCGGGTTAAATCCCGAACTTCTTCCTTTAATGTTCTCACTCGGCATTTTCATCTCTTCCGGCTAAGACACTAACATTGTCAGAATAGATGCCAGTTCTACCTAAAGTTCTGCAAAAGTCAACGAAATAAAAAAGGCGAGCTATCTACCGGGCGAAAGGTACTGCTGCCAATTAGGATCTTGTATTTCGTTCCGCATAGTCGAGTTGACGAGGGTGTAGTCCCCGAAGCCTGTCTTGTCGATGAAGTCGAAACTCACTCCGCCTTGCAGCGAATTGTAATACCAGATTTCGTACGGCTTGGAATCTGTTTCGTTCGGATGCCTGTCAACCTCGTCCGGCTGTCCATACATTATATAAACTCTGCCGCGGTCTGTTTGCCAGCCTTCCCTGTTTCCTGCCCTGAAATGGTCGTTGGCATAAGCGACACGCTGCAAGTATTGGCGCCTGTACTCGTTAACTGTCGAAACGGGATCGGGATTTCTTCTTTTCCAGAATTCGTAGATGAACTGACGCTTTGCGTCGACACCTTTCAGCTTCTCGTATTGGCTTTTCTCTGCGTTTGTCGCGATATAATGCGCTTCGGCGAACTCTTTGTCAATTTGCGCCTCGCCCATCGCCGCATAGACGCTCGAAAGGATCGAAGCGCCCGCAAGACTCGTGCCTTCCCCGACCGGAGAACCGAGATTGGGATTGTAGACAAAGAACCTCTTCGAGGAAGTTGCGTACAAATTCGCAGCGGAGTCGCTCACGGTGAAGATGAAAGTGTAAGCGCCCGTCTTCAGATTCGATGCATTGACTGTTCCGACTTCGACGCTTGAATTACCAAATTTTGTCTTGGTTTTCTCGGAACTCTTGTGAACCTGTCCAAAGCTGTCGCGAATTTGGTATTCAACTTTGAACGTGCTGTCACTTCCGCTATTCAAAAGATTGTACACTTCGACGTAGTAATAAACTATCGGCAAACCTGCGCCGTAAATCCCAGCTGGGTTCGGAACGACGTTGAGAGTGTTCTTATAGAAAACGCTCTGTGGATTGGCTTCCTCGGAACTAATCATGGAACAAAGCTCGACATCGCTCGCTTCAAGCTTCTTGGAAAAATAATCCGGCACTTCCAGAGTCCCCCTTAGGCTGTCGACATTCGTCGTATCGTTTTCGTCGAACACATCTACGAACAGCTTATATTTGCCAGGCTCAAGCGCCATCGCAATCTGTCCGACCAAATTATGATTTAGATATCCAATGGAGGTGTCCGGAACGTTAATCGGAACCTTCCAGAACTGTTGGTAGGCTATAGTATCCCTCCCATTCGGCTCGACACGGAGCGCAAATAGTACCGTCGCGGTGTACAGGGAATCTTCCTTTTTGAAATGCACCGAGTTTCTGTTGAAACCGTAATAAAGTTCGACATAAGTTTGTGTCGAGTCATAGCGAAAAGTGGCATAATCGAAATTGACCCGCAGATGCTGTGCATCAGCGCTCGACAAAACAAAGAAAAGCAGAAGCGACGATCCAGCGATGATTCTTTTGACTCTATTCATATATCTTATTTAGCAAATATAAGACTGTTTTTCACCATCCGAAAATTTCTCTTTTGATCTCATCCAGATAATCACAATTCTTTTATAAAAACAAAAATCACGGTCAATGGATCAAACTGCACTTCGAGGAATCTTTCTGTCAATTACGATCAGACGGTTCCATCACCTAAGTCTTGCGGTGAACGTTGACCTATGTAGCTCACGATATCTTCGCCGCCGTCGACGCCGATTAAGTTACCGCTGATAAAATGAGCCCTCTCATCGCAAAGAAGCGCAATGGCTTTTGCGACGTCTTCAGGAGTAGTTACTCTGCTGGTTGGATTCTTTCTCCTGGCGATTTCTAACATGGGCCCAGCGTTTGGAATTTTTCTTAGTGCCGGTGTATCTGTAACGCCTGCCATAATCGAATTTGCAGTCACGCCGTAGGGTCCAAGTTCCATTGCAATCTGGCGAATGTGAGATTCGAGTGCCGCTTTGGCGGCAGAGACCGCGCCGTAATTGGGCAGAACAGTGTGACCGCCGGAACTCGTCATTGCAAAAATTCGGCCGCCTTTCTTAAGAAGCCCTCTGAAGAAAACTCCCTGCGTCCAGTAGACAAGCGAATTGGCCATCACATCGAGCGTCATCTCGACGCGTTTCCGGTTCATCGAATCTTCAGGCGTTTTCCCGAAATACGGGCCTAAACTTCCAAAGGCAAGAGAATGCATGATCACTTTTATCGAAGCGTCTTTGTCCTGTCCGAAGGATCTCGACGAGTCCCAACGGTCGACGACTCGACTCGTCGAGGTCTCTCGACCCGAAGGGTCGTGGACAAGTCGTTGACCTGCGGACAAGACGATTTGTTTCATCTCATCAAGTGACTTTTCTCTCGCTTTTTCATCAACCGCGTTTATGTTATAAAAAACCGCCTTGGAACCACTTGACTTTATTTTCTCGATTATCTCATTGACCTGCGGCATGGTGGCTGCGCGGTCGAAATGAACTCCGAAAATATTGAATCCGTTCTTGGCAAGCTCAATTGAGGTTGCTCCGCCGAAACCGCTTGATGCACCGAGTATCAATGCCCAATCTTTTCCACTGGATCCTTCGGACTTATTTCCTGCCAATGTTTCCTCCATTTTGGTAAAAAAGTTAATACCATATCAAAAGTAAAGCAAGGTTAATTGAACACCTTCTGCTCAAGGGAAATGCCACGGATTTCATTCAAACGCAAATACGCGCCGAACCATAATCCCGAGTCTTGCATTAGAATCGACAAAGACAGAATTAGCACACGGAAAACGCATGAGCGCCCCCGCAAGCGGGATCTTCGACTTGCGCCATCCCGACATATAAAACATTTTGACGGGAGAAACACACAGATCACCACAGATGAAAAAGAATGAAATAAAAAATCAGCGAGAATCTGTACAATCCGTGTCATCGGTGTGCTATATTACATTATGTGTTTTTCGGGATAATCCCTATTTCTCGGTTACGGCAATATAGTTTCTATAAAATTCAAAGAAGCATTCTTTGATTTCGTCCCGCAGCCGTTCATCAAGTCAGTAAATCAAATTAAAGAGATAACCGACGATAATAATTCCAACAGCAACGACGCCGACGAAGATTGCTATGAGCTGCGGCTTCAAGACTTTTCGAAGAATTATCGTTTCGGGAAAAGAAAGCCCGATGACGGACATCATGAATGCGAGAGCGGTTCCAAGCGATGCGCCTTTCTCCAAAAGCGCATGCATTATCGGAATAATTCCAGCCGCATTGGAATAAAGTGGAACTCCGATCAGCACCGACACCGGCACAGCCCACCAGGCAGATTTGCCCATGATGCTCGCCATGAAATTCTGCGGCACATAACCGTGGATTCCAGCACCTACTGCGATCCCAATTAAAACATAAAGCCAGACTTTCCCGACAATGTCCTTCACTGCGGTAAAACCGGCTCTAATTCTGTCATCAAAAGTTACCTTGCTTTCAAAAGCAGCATCCGAACCTTTAATCGCATAAACCCAATCCTCAACAAACCGCTCGACTTTCAATTTACCTATAACGTATCCGGCAGAGATTGCAATGACAAGTCCGGTGGCTACATAGATGAAGGCAGTTTCCCATCCGAAAAGTCCGAAGAGCAGAACAACAGCGACTTCATTTATCATCGGCGCGGCAATGAGAAAAGAAAAAGTGGCGCCCAACGGGATTCCTGCTTCGACAAAGCCGATGAAGAGTGGAACAGCCGAGCACGAACAAAAAGGTGTTACGATGCCGAGCGTACTTGCCATTACATTCCCGATAAGCGGCGATCTCTTCCCGAGCATGCGTCGCGTCCTTTCCGGCGAGAAATAGCTGCGGACAATTCCTATGGCAAAAACAACAATCGTAAGCAGAAGAAGAACTTTCGGCGCTTCATAGACGAAAAAATAGATCGCTTCCGTTAGGCGCTTCCCTCGCTCAAGCGGGAAATGCGAAAATAAAAAATTTACCGAAGGCTCAAGAAAAGCATAGACAATTACCCACGCGACGACAAACAGAAAAGCCTGCTGGTAAGATTTTATTTTCATCATTGGACTTTGTTAGAAGTATCTTCCTGACTGGCATGTTCCAAAATAAGCGCCTTGATCTCATCAACTTTCGGGACGTATCCGGCTGACACAACTTTCTCGTTTATCGCGAGTCCCGGAGTACGCATAATACCGTATGAAGCGATTTCCTTAAAATCCCGGACTTCCTTGAACTCTGCTGAGATGTTGAGTTCCTCCGCCGCCTGAATCGCGCGACGCTCCAGAGTCTTGCAGTTGGGACAACCGGAACCAAGAATCTTGATGATCATTTTTCATCCCCTTGTTTTTCAAATTGACAATTTTGCTTCACCGCTGCGGAGTTGGCAAAATGACGTCGCGGAATTAGACCTGACAAATTTTATTTCTGTCAACGCGGCTCACCAACTCTGAATCTCTTCGAACCGACTCGTCTTCTTGAAGCGATGCCTTAAGCAACTTCACGAGCGAACCGATAAATTGATTGTCCGACTTCGAATTGAGCCGATAATTCACCCATTTCCCTTCTTTCGATTGCGCGATTAGTCCGGCATCGTGAAGCACGGAAAGGTGCTTCGAGACAGTTGAATTGGAAAGTTTGAGAATTTCCCTTACTTCACAAACGCAAAGTTCTCTTTCTTCCAGCATTTTTACAATGCGGATTCTGTTCGGATCGCTGAGCGCTCGGAACACTTTCACTATTTCCCGGTTCATTACCTCACTCCATCGTTTCGTCAACCGTCGAAATGTATTTACTGCGACCGATATATTCAAGAGAGTGTTTCTGACTATCCAACGGTTGGCGAGCAACAACCTGCGTGAGAACTCGTAAATTGATTTTCACGCACCGTGCGGTTATATTTTTTCCGCTGAAACGGCAAAGTCTCTGTCCGCAGGATCCCGATCTTCGTCGGGGTAAAACTGATAGATGTAAGGCTTCGCCGCGCATTTGTTTTTAATCAAAAGTTTTCAACTTTGTTCGAGAGGAAGCTTTCCTAAAATGCCAATAATGAGCAAAATGCGGGATAATATGCCCGCAATCTTAGTCGGACTTGCAGTCCTTTTTGTTGCTATGATCGTTTTTGAATGGGGCATGAATATCACGGGCCGACAAGGACGACAATATGAAAGTAATATCGTCGGCAAAGTCAACGGGCAGGAAATAACCTATCCGGAATTTGAAAAGGTCTATCAAAATGCTGTCGATAATTATAAGGCAAGCACCAAACAGGATCCGAACGATCAGGCGATAGCACAGCTCCGTAATCAAGTGTGGGATGGACTTGTCAATCAAATTCTCATAAAGCAGGCAGCCAAAAGGCTCGGCATTATCGTGACAGATCAGGAAATTGTCGATTGGGTAACAAATAGCCCCGAGACTCTTCCGGATGTGATCAGGAAAAACTTTGAAGATTCAACCGGACAGGTCAACAGACAGATTCTTCAAGCGGCGCTCGCTTCGAACAGGCCTGAAGTTCAGCAGTTCTGGAAAAACGTTCAGGACTATCTAAAGGAACAGCTGCTTCAGGATAAACTCACGAGCCGTCTTTACAGCGCCGTCAGAATCCCTGAAGGTGAACTTAGAATGCAATTCGCCCAACAAAACGAAAAACTCAATACGGGTTATGTTTTGTTCCAGCCGGCGCTGCTTTATCCGGATTCGGGCATTCATGTCACAGAATCGGAGATGCGCGATTACTATTCTGCGCATCAAGAAGATTACCGAACACAGTCGACACGCCGTCTTAAATTCATTCTCCTTCCCTTGCGTCCTTCCGCCGGAGACTCTTCCGATGTCCAAAGCGAAATAAACCGCGTGGCTTCTCTTGCAAGAAGCGGAACGGATTTTCTCGAACTCGTCAAAGAATATTCCGAAACTCCTTACGAGGATAAGTTCATAAGCCACGGCCAGCTTGAGCCTTCGGTCGAAACAAAAGCTTTCTCCGGAAAAAAGGGAGACATCATCGGTCCTTTCGTTGCATCCGATGGTTATCATCTGATAAAGATCATGGATGAGCAGAACGGAAAGAACGAGTACATCCATGCGGCACACATTCTTATCCACGTTCCACCGGGTCCGGATTCGACAGCAGCGTACAAGCTCGCGGACAATATTTTGAAACAGGCAAGATCAGGCGCTGACTTTGCCGCACTCGCGAAGCAATATTCGCAAGATCCTGGCTCTGCACAACTTGGCGGTGACCTGGGCTGGTTCGGAAAAGGAATGATGGTAAAACCTTTCGAAGATGCGGCTTTTAAAGCACGCGTCGGACAGGTTGTTGGTCCTGTGAGGACACAGTTCGGTCTGCACATCATAAAAGTTCTCGGCAAAGATTCGCGAGAGTTGAAAATTGCCGACATAAAAATGAGCATCAAGGTTTCTCAGCAGACAAAAGACGACCTGAAGCAGCGTGCCGAAGATTTTATCTACCTCGCAAAACAAGATGGCTTCGACAAAGCGGCTAATACGGCAGATGTCAACGTCAATCAAACCCCTGCATTTACAAAAGGAAAAATTATCCCGGGTCTTGGAAATTATGAGGATGTCGTAAAGTGGGCTTTCGACGGCAAGTTGGGCGACATAAGCGAAGTGATGACTCTCAACCAGGGCTACGCAGTCTTCATGATAAGCGAGATCAAAGATGCAAGTGTAACTCCGTTCGATCAAGTGGCGTTCCAGATCAAGAATCTTCTCACAAGGAAAAAACAATTTGACATGGCGCAGACATACGCCAATCAGTTGAGGCAAAAACTTTCACCGAGCGACAGCTTGAGTAAGCTTCCGCAGTTTGACTCCGGGCTGCGCTACTCAGTGACCGGCCCGTTCAGCCCGGCGACATTTGTCCCCGGAGTCGGAAGAGATTTCAATTTCATGGCGGAAGCCGCAAAGCTGAACGTCGGACAAATTTCACAGGCAGTCAAAGGAAATATGGGAGTTTTCATCATTCAGCTTTTAAGCAAGACGCCGTTTGACACGACCGCATACAAGATTCAGCGCATGACGATGATGCAGCAGCTTATGCAGCAAGAAAAATCAAATGTGATTACCAATTGGCTGTCGGGTCTGAAAGAAAAGGCTTCGATAGAGGACAATCGCGCCAAAATTTTTAGATGAAATTTGCAGTAGGAATATTTTTACTTCTCTCATTTGCAAGTGCGCGCGGACAGGAAATTCCGCAGGATCCTGTCCGCAGATTCCTGCGGACGGAAAGGTTTCAGATCGGTGGATTTGGTGATTTTACGACCTCCGCGCGCCTTTACCCCGCTCCCCGCGACGAAGATCCAATCATAAGAAGCTCTTACAACGACTTCGGCGGCTTCCTGTCATTCGGAGGCGACGCAAGATTAATTCTCTCCAGTTCAAATGCAATCGGACTGACCGTCCAGCCGCTAAGCATGAAACAAGTCGTGAACAACATTTACGGCTACAACACTTCAGGCGAATATGTCGGAGTGCCGGTGCATGACGGTTTCAACTTGTGGCTCTTCGAACTTAACGGATATTTCAGCGTACCTATCGGCGGCGACAGTTGGGATATTTATTTGGGCGGCGGCCCGGCGCTTTATCTTGGGAAAAGGACTTTGGAAATTGGAAATGCTGAAGCAAGTTCAACACTCGCAACAGCTTTCGGAATACAAGCCGCGGCCGGCGTTGCTTACAGATTTACAGACCATTGGGGAATACGCTGGGAAATGAAATTCAGATCTCCGGAATTCAACACGACTTCAACCTTCAACTCGGCCTACACCGAATATCAGGGCGCCAGAGTTTCTCTACCCCCGCCTTTATCCGCAAAGATGAATGTAAATGGCACCGACTTCACGCTCGGCGCTTTTTACGAGTTCTAAAAAAACTTACAAAAAGATTCAACGCACGATTGTCTGGTCGCGCATTGCGCCAACCGAAATTATGCTCAGTGGAATCCCTAAATATTTTTCTATGAACTCGATGTACGACCGGCAATTCTGAGGAAGTTCCTCGAACTTTTTCGCTTTGGAAATTTTCGTCTTCCAGCCCGGCAGTGTCTCGTAAACCGGTTCAATGTCTTCTATAGTGCAGAGGTCAAGCGGAAAACTTTTCAAAGGCTTGCCGCTGTATTTGTATCCAACGCAGACTTTTATTTCATTAAAATCATCCAGCACATCAAGTTTCGTCAGTGCAATTTCTTCGATCCCATTCACCATGCCGGAATACTTCAAGCTGAAGAGATCAAGCCATCCGCAGCGGCGCGGCCTTCCGGTGGTCGCTCCGTATTCACCGCCAATTGATCGCAGCCTCTCGCCGATTTCATTTTGCTGCTCGGTTGGGAAAGGTCCATTTCCAACTCTCGTAGTATAAGCTTTGGCGACACCGATTATCGAATCGACTGCTGTCGGCGGCACCCCAAGTCCGGTGCAGGCTCCGCCGCTCGTCGGATTGGACGAAGTAACATACGGGTAAGTGCCGAAGTCTACGTCAAGCATGGCACCCTGCGCTCCTTCGGCAAGCGCCTTCTTTCCGGCTTTCAATTCCTGATTTAGATACAGCGAAGTGTCTTTTATGAATTCATCCAGCTGTTTGTCGTACTGCAAATACTTATCTACAATCTCATCCACGTTTATTTCCGACGAATGATATATTTTGCTCAATATCTGATTCTTGTCTTCGATATTCGACCGGATCTTCTTCACCAAAACATCGCGATGAAGCAAATCGACAATCTTGATTCCGACGCGCGCAAACTTATCGATGTATGCCGGTCCAATTCCACGGCCTGTCGTTCCGATTTTTTCGGCGCCCTGCTCTTTCAAGGTATCTATCAACTTATGATACGGCATGATGAGATGAGCGTTGTGGGAAATAAAAACTCTGCCGCGGACTTTGATATTAAACGACTCAAGAAGAGCAACTTCATCGAGAAAAGCCTGCGGGTCGAGAACGACGCCATTCCCGATCACACAAACGACATTGGGGTGCAAAATTCCCGACGGAATAAGATGAAGCACGTAAGTCTTTCCGTCAACCACGACAGTGTGTCCGGCATTTGCGCCGCCTTGATAACGCGCAACAATGTCGACATTTTCACTGAGGAGGTCTACAATTTTTCCCTTGCCTTCATCGCCCCACTGAGCGCCAACAATAATTTTTACTGACATCGGTCTTCTCCCAATTTCACAGCGAATCCCGCTTTGCGGGACCATATTTGCACAAAAAAAGCCCGCGTGAGAAACCACGCGGGCTGACCAAAAGTGTGGAAATTATGCGAGGCTCTTTACAGCCTCATCGACAGAACTATATGACTCGAAAATCTGATTGAGTTTTGTAATCTTAAGCAGCTCTATCACCTTCGCGCTGGCGTTTGCAATTCTCAGATTGCCGCCCGCCTGACGAACAGCGTTCAAACTCGCAATGAGTATCCCAAGCCCGCTGCTGTTAATGTGCTCGACGGATTTCACGTCTATCACAAACTTTCTCATCCCTTTGTTAACGAGCTTGTGCACTTCGTCGTTCAAACTCATGGCATCAGGCCCGCCGACGATGTTCCCTTCGATTTCGAAAAGAACTATGCCGCCGTTAAGCTCTTTTTGCCGCAGCTTCATATCGTTTCTCGATTTCCAAAACTGGTGACTGTGCCGCTGTCAAACGCAGATCGACTTTCTTAACATAGACATTGTAATCGACAACAATGGCAGAAGCAACATAAATCGAAGAATATGTTCCGGTAATGACACCGATCAACATTGCAAAAGCAAAACCTCTTGTCACTTCCCCGCCGAAAATTAGAAGCACGAGCAAAACGGCAAAAGCGGTGCCGGATGTAATAATCGTTCGGCTAAGTGTGTCGTTGATGCTGCGGTTCATTACGCGAATCATGTTTTCGCCTTTATATATTTTCGAATTTTCTCGTATCCTGTCGAAGATAACGACCGTGTCGTTCATCGAATAGGCAACAAGCGTTAGGAATGCAGCCACCATCGTCTGGTTGATCTCGAGATTCAGCCAAGGCAGAAGCCACCCGAAGATTGCCACCGCGCCAAGCGTAATTAGCACATCATGGAACAAGGCGATAACCGCACCGACAGCATAGATGAACTGGAAGCGGAGCGAAACGTAGATCAAAATCGCGATCAAGCTGTAGAAAATTGCCATCACAGCGTCGCGTCTGAGCTCCTGACCAATCTGAGGTCCGATTTTGTTTTCCTGCAGAAGCTGAATCTGCGTGCTCGGAAAGGTACTCTTGAGCTGGCTCATTATCTGATCGCTGGTATTTGCCCCCTGCTCGGAAGCTTTCACTCGTATCAGCAATTGGTTAGCCGCGCCGAAAGTTTTTATTTCGGCGTCGCCATGTCCGATCTTGTCAAGCGCCGAACGAACTTGCCCAATGTGGACGACCGGATTGAACTCAAGCGTCAGTTCCGTGCCGCCTACGAAATCGATGCCGTAATTCAATCCTCGGATCGCCATCGTGATTAATCCAAGGAGTATGAGGCTAGCCGACACCGTGTACCAAATGTGGCGCTTTCCTATGAAGTCGATATTAGTTCTCGGGAAAAAACGCATTAAAAAACTCCTATTCCCGACCTTGTCGGGATAACTTCGTGATCAACCAAAATTTATGTGTGTTGCGCCACGCTCAACCATAATGTCGAAGATGACGCGAGTTATGACAATTGCACTGAAAAGACTTGCTACGATACCGATCATCAGTGTCAGAGCAAATCCCTGCACAGGTCCGGTTCCGAACTGATAAAGTATCGCGCCCGTGAAAAGCGAAATTATGTTGGCATCAAAAATCGCGGTAAATGCCTTCGAGTACCCTTGGTCGATGGCCGCCCTTAGGGTCTTGCCCGTCGTTAATTCTTCACGAATGCGTTCATATATGAGAACGTTCGCGTCTACTGCGACGGCGAATGTCAAGATCATTCCTGCTATACCAGGCAATGTAAGGGTTCCATGGAAAGCCGCAAGGACTCCAAGGATGAAGAAAATATTGAGAAGCACTGCAAAGTCCGCTGCGAAACCACCCGTACGGTAGTAAAAAGCCATGAATAGAATAATTAGCGCAAGACCAATGGCACCGGAAGTAACACCGTTCCTGATCGAGTCTTCGCCGAGTGAAGGCCCGACGTTTCTTTCCTCGACTATGTCCACAGGAGCCGGAAGCGCACCAGCGCGTAGAACAATCGCGAGTAAATTCGCTTCTTCGACATTCGCCATTCCTTCGATTTGCGAACTCCCGCCGGTAATTTTCGACCGAACGACAGGCGCGGAGTAAACTGCGTTGTCAAGCACAATCGCTATTCGTTTTCCGATATTTGCTCCGGTGATCCGTGCCCATTCTCGTGAACCTTCTGAACTCATTTTCATCGTTACAATCGGCGAGTTTGTTGTGGGGTCGATCTGCGCCTGAGCATCGGTAACAACACCGCCGGTTAATTCCGGATCTTTCTTCACTACGTACAGAGCATAAAATTTTTCGCCCTGCGCTACGACTTGCGGCTTGGCGCTGAAAAGGAATTGGAAGTCGGTGGGAATAACCCGTTGGACATCTTCGCGCTTTAGAATTCGCTCGAGTCTATCGCGATCATTCTCAGCGACATAGGCATCACCGTTCTGGGAATTGACGCGAACGATTGCGAAGAACGGATGCTTCCTTGCGAATTGCTCTGGAGTCATAGTGGTATCGGAAGAAGCTGTGTCAGATTTAGACGCAAGAGTATCCGATTTCCCGGCGAGTAAATTGTCTATAGCCTGAAAAACTTTTATAACAACGTCGGTCGGTTTCAGCAGTTTAAATTCAAGAAGCGCAGTTCCCTGCAAAAGCTCTCTGACTTCCGTCTCATTGCTGACGCCCGGAAGCTCCACGATAAATCTTGTGCTTCCCTGTTTTTGAATTGACGGTTCGGAAACTCCGTACTGGTCGACACGGTTTCTCACGATTTCCATCGCGCGGTCAACCGCAGTTTTAGTTTGATCTGTCAGGTAAGCCATGACTTTATTGTTATCGTCTCGGATATCGCCGTAATAACGGCTGAGGCGAATGCCGCGTTGGTCGAACTGCTGTCTTATCAACTCGAGCGGCGAAGTGTCAGTTTGCTTTGCCTGCGCAGCGACCTGTTGCATGATTTGCTCGAATGTCTGGTCTTTATTCTTTGCCATATCTTCGAGCATCTTCACGACGTTCACTTGCAGCACGATGTGCATTCCACCTTGCAGGTCAAGTCCTAACTTTATTCTTTTCAGCCTCGCGTCCACAATACTGTTAGCATTGTTATCATAATACTTTATGCTGTCGGCGGAAAAAGCCTGCGTTAAACTATCGAGATAGACCTGCTTTGACGAATCCGGCATCGGCGGAAGCGGGTGAGACTGAAGATAATCTTCTAATTTTGCCTGACCAGAAAGTTCGGTCAATTTGTTTTGATAAGTTGCGCTCTGATAAGTCGGGTAGAGATAATAGAGCGCCAGCGCTATTGCAGCGAATATGAGGATAATCTTAAAGCGATTCTTGCGCAAATAATTCCTCCGTAGAGTTTGAGATTACAAAAAAACCAGTGCTAATATATCAAGCGATGTTCTGAAAATCAATCTACCTCTTCCAGCTTCCAGGTCTGTGCATCAGTGACCGTCACCTTCAAGAGCCGTTGTGAAGTCGGTGACGGTCACTCGTTCCAGCTCTGCGACAGTTGAACTGTCGCAGTGAAGATCCGTCCAGGAGTCCAACTCCTGCGGAACGATAGTGCCAGCCCTCAGTTTATCGCAGGAGGCTCCTTGAGAACGCTCTCAGCATCCGCCACCTCCCCGCAATGCACCATTACCTTTATCTCGCGGGCGTTAAACTCTTCCTCTCCCTCGTAAATTTCATACTCAACTCGCTTCATGCCTCTGAACCTGTGCGAGTGAAGCAAAGTGGTATGCAAGCCGGCCTCATCAAGACGCGATTTTGCGAATTCGGCATCGGCACTGTCGTTGGTACTGAACACTTTGACCATCCCTTCGAAAATCTCGTAATTGCTGTGATGATTACAAAGGAAATATTCATTCACGACAGTGCCGCACTCGTCACAGCAAGGCAAGCCGCAAATCACACACACTCCGGATGCTTCCGTACGATTATGTTTATCGCAGTACACATCCTCGGAAAAGATTGATCCGCAGTGCGGGCAAAAATCGTCGTCCTCGTTGACCACTTTCCCACAGTTCGAACAATCAAATTCGTCATTCTTATCATTCCTAAATTCTTCCTCGGTTTGGCTCATTGTACGCTTCCCCCACCTTTTGAATTCTTGACCGGGAGAATTCCTGCCATGTCTCCAATGACATTCACAAGCTCCTGATTGGCCGGGACAACGATCTTCGTGTTCTGTTGCAACGACGCCTGTACTGTTTCCAAGCGTTTCAACAGTTGGGCATTGCCGACGAAATACTTGTCGGCTGCTTCGTTGACTAACCTGATGGCCTCCGCTTCGCCTTCAGCTTGGAGAATTTGTGACTGCTTTATCCCTTCGGCTCGTTTGATTGCAGCGCGCTTCTCGCCGTCAGCTGTTGTCTCTGCGGCAGTGGCAAAATCTACAGCAGCGATCTTTTCATTCTCCGCCTTCACGATCTTATTCATTGTCTCCTGCACATCCTTCGGCGGGTCGATCTCTTTTAGCTCGGCTCGTGCAATGTCGATCCCCCAACTGCCGGTTTCCCTGATAAGGATATCGATCAGCTCTTTGTTAATCCTGCCGCGCTCGCTGTTGGCAGATTTCAATGTGAGTGTGCCGAGAATGTTTCTCAGCGTCGTTCGTGTCAGATTCACGATTTGATACTCGATACTCTTCACGCTGTATTGGCTTTTCTTAACACTTTCTTCGTCCTCTTTAATCTTGTAATAAATTTGAGCGTCCACCGTTGCATTAAGATTGTCGTTAGTGATGATCTCCTGCGGCTCTGCGCCAACCATCGTCTCCGTGATGTTGATCTTTACCATTCTGTCAATCATCGGAATGAGCCAGTGGAAACCCGGCTGAGCAAATTTCTTGTACTTTCCGAGGCGCTCAACGAGTCCGCGATGAGTCGGCCGTACGATACGAATGCCCCAGAGAAAAATCAGAAATACGACGATCCCCCCGATAATCCAGAATAGCTGCAAGCTGTCTTGAGTTTCCATGATGGTGTGTCCTTTTATTTTGTCTGTGATACTTCTCTAATACGGTGCATCATAGAAACGCTTTCTGTCCATTCTCAAATAGTCCTGTGGTTCCTCGGTAAACAGGACAATTGTCGAACAGGTACCGTTTTCCGAAGCGAAGTACCATCAGTAATCCGCATTGAAAACAACATGTCTCCACCATTTCAAATACTGATCCGGCGTAGGAAAATTCTTCCCGGTATATTTTACCAGCCATTGATGTGCTTCCTTCTGTTCATCCGGGTAGCCGATCCAGTAGATACCTATTGCGTTTCCGCATTCGACTTTCTTCAGAATTCCGACGGATGCATCTGCGAATTGAGTAGAGTCGAGTCTATCGGGTACCGTGAAGTAAGAAGACGGGAGCCCGGAAAGCAGCGAATACACTGTCGTCCAGACTTTGAAGTGGGCGTTGTCTTCACGATAGGCCCTGAACATTGGATTTTCGAAGGCTGGTGACGATAACCTTGTCAGTCCGTCGTACGGGTGGGTCTTGTACCACGACTCCCATTGACGGGGAGTCACAAACGTCTTGCCGGTCGCGTCTCGCAGCCCCCACATTGCTCTGTTGTAGTATGCTGTCGCAGCGTAACCTGGCAGGAAAGGATGGACCATCTTCAGAGTGCTAATGCAATCTTTTA
Source organism: Bacteroidota bacterium (assembly GCA_023381615.1). GTDB lineage: Bacteria > Bacteroidota > Ignavibacteria > Kryptoniales > JAKASW01 > JAKASW01. The sequence goes on along the minus strand of JAMCQL010000037.1, from coordinate 47,132 downwards.
TCGCTCTTTTGCTAAATACATAATAAAGGGGATGACTCATAGTCAGATTTTCATAATGGAAAACGACGGCGTCATAGTACTGATTCACGGCAGGAGAATGTTTGTCTCTGTAGTGATATACAAGCAGATCCTCTGTGTCTCTTGGCTCCGTTGGTACATCTCTGAATCTGGAGCCATCGGGAGGCACCGCTACTTGGAAAACACTCAACACGCTGTCATTGCCAAAATAGCGTTTCAGGTAGTGGGCGAGGTAGTATCCATCGCTGTTCGCAGTATCAGGGACCCCTAAACTCTTAGCTTTGTTAACGTAGCAGTCGTTAAGGTGAGCAGTTCCATAGAAAATCAATCCTTTTTGAGACGGGTTTGACTCAAAATATCTCTCTATTTTCAAGGCCGCCAAGCTGTCCCTCTTCGTAACAAAATAGCGAAAGGCCTGCGGCCAAGGCCATTTCATCATGGCCTGGCTGGAAGGCGAATATTCACTGATCGCTTCTCCGCCCAGAAGCCGAAAAGAAATCCTATAATTTCCTGCCAGGGTTTCATCCAAGCTATCAATTCTAAGTGAGATGCGCCTCAAATTGTCGAAGAATTCCAATCGTTCAAGTTGCCCATCAATGATCCAGAATCTTATCAAAGGGCTCTCATTACCAGTGAGCATGTAGTTTCTTAAAACAGAAATATCACTGTCACCGCCTTCTAGGACCAACGTCAAATGACGGGGAACGGCCTTCCCTTCTGAGAGCATATCGACCCAGTCATTCAAAACGGATGTCACAGAGTGGTAGGAAAGAGCATCGCCGTGTTTGAAGTCTCCCAGCATTACAAGTCGCCTGGTCTCCAGTTCTCTGACAATCTGGCGGCCGGGATGCGTGAAGAACGCCCTCGTTGAATTGTCGCATCCGGTCAGCGAAAAGCATAGAAGAAGAGCTACTGTTGCCCACGTTCTCACCTTACATACCGTGGACAGTCGGTTAATCTGCCAGTACCCAATATGTCCTGCGTGAAGAAAAAATTCATGCCACATTGGTGCGTCTCCTTCTTCGAACTGCTTTTCAAGGCTGAAAGGGGGTACCACTGACTTGTTCCATCTCAAGCCAGCCCACCCAGCCTTATCCGCTATCCTCTGAACTTAAGATGGGAAATCGATGAAGTAAAAAGGCCGACAGGCAGCCTTGTGTGCAGACTGCCTGTCGCGAAAAAACTAGAATCTGCGACGTCCGCCGCCGCCGCCAAAGCCGCCGCCGCTTCCGCCTCTTCTTGGACGGTTGCCGCCACCGCCGCCTCTGCGGTCGTCGTTGCGCGGGCGAGCTTCATTGACGCTAATCGCTCTTCCCTTCAACTCTTTGCCGTTCAGACCGTTGATGGCAGCCTGAGCTTCTTCTTTCGTCGGCATTTCAACGAAAGCGAAACCGCGATACTCGCCGGTAAATTTATCCTTGATAATGTTTACCGTTGAAACCTGTCCAAAGGCTGAAAACGCTTCACGCAATTCCTCCTCGCTCAGGTCCCTCGAAATGTTGCCTACATAGATGTTCATCTTAACTCCTCAAAATTGTTGAATGATGTTTGTTTGTCCCATGCGTCCATTTGGGAACTGTAAGGGCTACCGAGAAATGATTATGACCAGTCGTGAAGAGGTTTGCGCGAAGAGGACTCACTTTCATTGAATTCGCTCACACAGCGTTACGCCTCGCATAGGGCGCTTTATGACTGATCTCATGGTCAATCCTTAGAGTAATAATAAGCAATTTCTTTGGAAGGAACAAATGCTTTCTTCGAAAATAGTCGCTCCCAACGGTTACCCTGAATTTCTGCAAAGACCTTCGGAATTTTGTAGAATGCTCCGTTTTTAAAGCAATCTCTCTCTATTCGGTTTTTAGTGCATTCCTATTTCTTATGGAACTGACTCTTTTTTCTACTAAATTTTATTATGAAGAAAAAACCTCTCATACTCGTTTCGAACGACGACGGAATCGACGCGCCGGGATTGTTCACGCTCGTGAAGTCGCTTAAAAAATTCGCAAGAGTGTCAGTTGTAGCACCGAGCATTCAACAAAGCGCTGTCGGTCATGCGATCACCGTTAGAACTCCGCTGCGTGTCCATGAATTTCACAGAGATGGTAAGCTTTTTGGTTACGCTGTCGACGGAACTCCTGCCGACAGCGTCAAACTTGCCATCAGAGCATTGCTGAAAGAAAAACCTAACCTCGTGGTCTCCGGAATAAATGACGGACTGAACACCGCTGTCAATGTAATCTACTCAGGAACTGTGAGCGCGGCAACCGAAGGAACGATTCTCGGAATTCCCGCGATAGCAATCTCATTAGAGACATCTCGACATCCCGACTTCATAGTCGCGGCGAAGGTCGCGGCGATTACAGCAAAATATGTTTGCGCAAATGGTTTGCCGCCGGATACGATTCTAAACATCAATGTTCCCGCCTTGCCGGCAAAACAAATCAAGGGAGTGAAGATTACGCGACAGGGCAAGTCCAGATGGAACGACGAATTTTTCCAGAGGAAGGACCCCAAGAACAAGGATTACTACTGGCTTGCGGGTAAAATGAACATCGTGGATCGCGATGACGACACAGATCAGGTTGCTTTGAAGAATGGATATGTTTCAATTTCCCCGATACATTTCGATCTTACGCATTACGAATTCCTTGAGGAGATGAGAGAAAAGTGGGACGGCAAGCTCAAACTGAATCTTTGAGCTTCGAGTAACGATATGAACCCCCTCTCAATCTTCCCCTAAAAGGAGGAGAAGATGCTTCGGTGCGAGTTGGTAACTCTGATATGAGTTTTGACCTTTGACTTGCTTACTCTACGATTTTAATATCGTAAGTTACTTCGGCAGTGGACTTGAGCATCGCTGAGACGGAGCAATACTTTTCCTGCGACAGCGAGACTGCATGTTCTGCGTCGGTCTGCCTGACATTTCCGTAGATGGTATAAGTGATGTGGATCTTCGTAAAAACTTTCGGGTGTTCATTCGCGCGCTCGGCAGAAATCTCAAGCTCAAGTTTCTGCATGTCTGCGCGTTTCTTCTTCAAAATAGATTCTACGTCCATCGCCGTGCACCCGCCAAGCGCAATCAGTACAAGTTCCATCGGCCGCGTCCCGGCATTGCTTCCGTCGTCGTTAAGAGAAGCATCTATCGGCACCCAATGATTCGAATCTGCCTTGCCGAGGTATGTGTTTCCCTGAACTTGCTTCAACTCTATTTTCATGTAAAAATTCTCCGCTGTTCTTATTTTCCACCCGAAGCCAGCAGAAGCCCGATGATGGCAAAGAAAACTGTGCTGACTTTGGGATTACAAAAAAGCGGACACGCGCCGAGTGTCCGCGATTCAAAAAAATTCCCAATCAGGAAACCCGCTATTGCTCCGCCGATCGTTCCGAGGATTGCCAAAAGGAATGTATTCACGACTTAATGTACGCACAGCCTTCGGATTCGAAATGAATTATCTTCATTTTTCTTTTGTTAATTGCTGGATAAGATTTTGAAAAACTGATGCCGGCCTGTAGCCCTCGAACGCGCCGCGAATATAACCGTGCTTGTCGATTACAAACGTCGTCGGTATTCCTCTTATTCCTCCGTAGGCGTCAACCACTTGGTCTGTGCCGAGCATGATCGGGTAGTTGATTCCATATTGTTTCATGAACGGCAGAACATCGCTGAGTCCGCCTTGGTCGAGAGAAATGCCGAGCATTTGGAATCCGCTGTCTTTGTATTGGGAATAAAGTCTGATGAAATCCGGTATCTCCGCTTTACATGGCGGGCACCATGTTGCCCAGAAATCGACAATAACCACTTTCCCTCGGTAGTTGGAAAGCTTTATTTGTTTGCCGTCTGTCGAAGTCAGAGTGAAATCTGGAGCGAGCTTGCCTTCGCTCGGACTCTCCATTGCTGCAGCTTCAGTGGGAGCTCCGGCCGTAGACGCTGTATTGCTGCTGTTCGATTTATTCAAATAGATCGCCCCAACGACCAGGAGCACAACGGCTATGACTACAAAATGTATGTTCTTCTCGAGAAAACTTTTTTGTTTTACTTTGTGTGCCATTTTACTTTACCTTTCGTCTGTCTTCGTCATTATTTCATCTCGTTCAGCTAAAAATACCTTCTAAGCTTTTCTTCTGTTTTCGCTCCGACAAGAAACTCCACGATTTTGTCTCCTTCAAGAACAACTGTTGTCGGTGTCGCCATGACGCCAAACTTTCTCGCCGTAGAGATGTCTCTTGAAATATCGACCTTCTGAATTTCATGTCCGTCGGAAATCAGCCTGTCGATTATTGGTGTCTGGACTTTGCACGCGCGGCACGTCGGAGAATAAAAATAAACCATCGCTTTTTGTCCTCTGAGCATCATTTTGCCAAGCTTCCCGCTGACTTGCTCTACGCGTTTGCCTTTATTTTTCTTGCTTCGCAAGATCATTAAATACTGCATCCCCATGAACGCAATAAAAATCCCGAGGAGAATATAAACCAGAAACAACATAAACTAATCCTCTTTTACCATTCCGAGTGTGAATCCCATGAGTCCGCCGTACATCGTGCTGACATAAGGATTGCCGGTAATCGGGCATGTCCCGGTTGCGCAGCCGATAAAATGATAATAGGCATATCCGGCAATTGCCCCGACAACGACGAATAACACTTTCGTAAGATTTTTTCTGCCTGTCAGCTTCTTGATGTCCACAACTTTTCTCCTAAACTTTTTTCGCCACGACGGCGTAATATCTCGAATTGAGAACCGCCGCCTTCGTTGCCTTCAGCTTGCTTTTCGCCAGAAAAGATTTTACCTCTTCTGGAGACAAACGTTCCTCCGTGGGGGGCCCATATCGAAGAGATTCTTTTCTCCATTCAATGATGAGAAGCGTGGCTCCCGCCTTCATTATTCTTCTGATTTCCTTCAGAAATTTCACCGGTTCATTTTCGTGCAGTATTGCGCTCGCAACGACGTAATCGACAGTATTCGAATCGATTCTGAATGAGTAACCGTCCTTTGTGTGGACCAACTCGACATTCGATGGAGGTCTCTTGCCTTTCAATACTGCGAGCATTTCCTTCGATGCGTCCACAGCATATACTTTTGCATCCTTGCCGGCAACTCGGGCAGCGGGAATCAGAAAATATCCGGAGCCAGCGCCGATATCAGCGACGTTCATTCCTTTTTTCAATCCAAATTTTTTCAGCGTCGCAGTCGGCGGAAGTATCCTTCGCCTGTAAGCCGATTCAAGCCTCTTATGGAACTTTGCTTCAAATCTGTGTCTATGCATTTTCATTAGTTCACCGCTTTCAAAACTTCTTCGACGAACCACTGCTCCGGCAGTGCACCTTCGAAATGATGTTCTTCATTCACCACAATTCTCGGAACGCCGCGAACGTTGTACTGCATCGCAAGCTCCGGGAATTCCGACGCTTCGACTGCGTCCGCAGTCACGAGATCGCTTGCCATTGCAAACTGATGAGATAGCGTAACAGCGCTCGGACAGTAAGGACACGACGGCGTCACGAAAACCTGTATGTGCACAGGCTTGGTTACCTGAGAAAGTTGCTGAACGGTTTCCACAGCAAGTTCGGAATTGTTGGTCCCAACCATGCGAATTGCGTTCATCAACGCGACGAACTCGTATCCTGCCGGGAGTCCATAGTATCTGATGCCGTAGTCTTTTTCGCCCATGACAACGATGGCGGGCGCGCGTTTTATATCATACTTCTTCGCTGCTTCTGCATCGCGCTCAATGTCAAACTTCTCGAATTTTATTTTATCAATGAGCTGTGAAAGCTCTTCGAGAATTCCCTCTGCTTCTCCGCAGTACTGGCAGTTCTCACTCTGCGTAAATAAAAGGACCTTGACCTCATTTGTCAGTTCGCCGATCTGCTCCTTAATCTCAGCCGTGTCTTCCTCTTGAATGAACGCCATTGTCTTTCCTTTAATTAGTCTGAAAAGTTTTACCGATTTTCTCAACAATAACTTTCTTGGGAACTGCCCCGATAATTCTGTCGACCATTTGTCCGCCAAGGAAGAAGCCGAGCGTCGGAATGCTCAGGATATTGTATTGGATCGCAATGTCCATATTTTCGTCAGTGTTGAGCTTCATGACTTTAATTTTTCCGTCATATTCTTTAGCGATTTCCTCGACTACCGGTGCTACCATTCTGCACGGACCGCACCACGGAGCCCAGAAATCTATCAAAACCGGCTCCGCGGAGTCCAAAACTTCGTTCTTAAATGTCGCCGTTGTTGCTTCTTTTATGTTAGCCATTTTCCTCTCCTTTCGTTCTTATTATTAGATGAAAAGCAATCAATTTGGTTTCCACTTCCCAACAAATAAATTGGTAAAATAGTTTTAGGAAGCTACCTGTTTGAAAAATTGTGTCAGGAGGCGGACACCGACGCCCGAGCCTCCTTTGGGAGCATAATCTGTCGCATCTTCGAGCATCGCCGTCCCTGCAATATCAAGATGAACCCAAGGATAATCGCCCACAAATTTTTTGAGGAACAATGCCGCCGTGATTGCACCCGCCCATTTTCCGCCGACATTTTTCACATCAGCGACGTCGCTCTTAATCTGCTTTTCATATTCCTCGTAGATCGGCAATTGCCAGACTCGCTCGTAGGTTTTCTCACCGGCTTCTTTAAGCTGCGCCATGACATCTTCACCGGTGCCGAACATCCCTGTCGCGTGTTGACCAAGCGCGACCACGCAGGCGCCGGTCAGAGTTGCAAGATCGATTATCGCTTTCGGTCTGTATCTTTGAGCGTAGTAAAGTCCGTCGGAAAGGATAATTCTGCCCTCAGCATCGGTGTTGTCAACCTCTATTGTAATTCCTGACATCGTAGTCACAATATCGCCCGGCTTGTAAGCCGAACCACCAGGAAGATTTTCAGTCGAAGGCGCTATACCAACAACGTTCACGGGTATTTTCAACGACGCGAGCGCCTGAATCGTTCCAATCACCACAGCAGCGCCCGACATATCCATCTTCATCTCGCCCATTCCGGCGGCAGGCTTCAGCGAAATTCCGCCGCTGTCAAAAGTGATCCCCTTTCCAACGATTGCGTACCAATTCCTGCTCTTTGAATTCCCTTTATATTCAAGCGTAATGAAACGCGGCGGCTTTGCGCTTCCCGAATTCACGGCAAGCAGTCCGCCCATCTTCAGTTTCTTGATTTGCTTCTCGTCCAGAATTCTTGCGCGTACATGATACCTCTTTGCCATCTTCACGGCAACGTTTGCGAGCGCTTCCGGATAAATCTCATTCGCAGGAGCGTTCGACAAATCGCGCGCCAGGTAAACAGCTTCACAAAGGAGATGCGCGTCTTTCGCGGCCTTCTTCCCGATGGCTGATTGGACATCTTCAATTGCAACGATAAACGAGTCGATCTTGGAACTTTTCTTGTTCTGCGTCAAATACTTGTCAAATTTGTAAGCTCCGAGTATCGCGCCTTCCAACAGCGAATGAACAGTCTCATAGTCGCTGACCTGTTCGACAGAAGAATCGAGCGCTGAAAGTACAACCGAAATTACTTTCGAAGACTGCGCGGACTTGATTCCTGCTGCTGCGGCTCTTCTTATTTTCTCGCTCGTCAACTGGGACTTTTCTCCGACGCCAACCAGGAAGACAACGCGATGTTTTCCGACGGAATAGATCGTAAGCCGCTGGTCCTTATCGCCGTTGAACTCGCTTCCCTTTATTGCTGCTTCGACTTGCGCCTTGTCTTCGCGGAAAAGAGAAGTGAGCTTGCTTGACTGATTCCGAGATCCTTTTTCAGGCGCAACATCTTCTTTTGTCAAAACGAGGATCAGCGCGCCAGCTTTGACCTCAGTAAATTTCTTCTCTACAAATTCGACTTTCATTTCTCCTCTCCTTGGGATCCTTTGGACAATGGAATTTTACTTCTGCGCCATAGGCGCATCTCAGCCAAAGGCTGATGAGCCTCAGGCTCAAGCCTCTGGCCGAGGTAGAATTTTCTCAACGTCCTTCAAAACTTTCTGAACCATTTCATTTAGTTGGACTTTGAACACTCTTGCGCCAGCCGCGTTTTTATGTCCGCCGCCGCCGTAAAGCTTGGCAAGTTCGTTTACAGGAATTTCACCTTTCGACCTGAAACTTATCTTTACGCCGTCGGGAAGTTCCATAAAGAAAATTGTAACTACGACTCCCGCAATGGCTCCTGCTTGATTGACAAAACTATCAGTCTCGTCCGGCATTACTCTATTTCTCTTCAACTGCTCGAGTGTAATCGAGAAATAGGAAACACGTCCTCCGCACGCCAATTGTACACTCGCCAATACTTCGCCAAGAAGCCTCGTCCGTCCGAGCGAGTTTTGTTCAAACAAATTATTGTAAACATAATTCGGATCGACGCCGAGTTCGAGCAAATGCGCGGTAATCCGATGGAGGTCGGCATCGGTTCGCGGAAAGCGAAATGAGCCGGTGTCCGTCATGATGCCTGCGTAGATCGCTTCGGCAATCCCCTTGTCAATCAAACTTGGATCGTATCCGGCTAAGAAACGGTAAACAATTTCTGCCGTCGCCGGAGAATCAAGATCAATAAGCATATAATCGACAAAGTCCTGCGCGTCAAGATGGTGGTCGATCACGACCTTCTTAGCTTTGCTCTTGAGAAAGTACTTCTCGAGACTTCTCAGTCGCGCGGAATTGTTCATATCCAACACGATTAGAACGTCGGCGTCAAGAATAAGTTTCGCATCTTTTTCCTGGTCGAATTTCTTTATTTCGTTGTCATAGTCCAGAAAAACATGACTAGAAGGAGTTTCGCTGTGATTGAGTATCACCGATTCCTTGCCTACTTTCTTCAAAAATCTATTTAAAGCAAGCTCCGAACCGAGTCCGTCGCCGTCCGGATTAACATGCGTCGTCAAAACAAATTTTTTATTTCCATCTACCAATTGTCGAAAAATATCAACAAGCTCCTGTCCGAAGGATCCTGTGGGATGACTCATCAAATCTCCTTGATAATTTGGGGAAAGCAAAAGGGCGGTCAGTTGACCGCCCCTGTTGGCTAGTTCGCTGAAACAACCCAGGTGTTTCCCGACTTCAGCAGCTTGTCGAGATCGCCTGCGCCGCGCTTCTTTGTCACGCTTTCAATTTGTTCTGTCATCATTTTTTCGTAGCTCTTCCGCTCGACCTGATAGAAAACTCCTATCGGTGTCGGGAAGCCTGCTCTGTCGCTGAAAGTGGCGAGCAGCACAGCGAGATCAAATGAGGTTTCGTCGTAAACGAGAATATCACTGACGCTCCATTTGCCGTCTTTCAAGGATACGACTTCGGGAGTGAAACCATTCAGTCTTATTCCCTTGTCGTTTTCTTTTCCGAAAACAAGCGGCTTGCCTTGTTCAAGGTAAAGGATATTGTCGGGCTTCGTCTCTTTTTCCGTGAAAACAAAAAATGCGCCGTCGTTGAACACGTTGCAGTTCTGGTAAATCTCGACGAATGCAGTTCCATTATGTTTCGTCGCTCTCAAGAGCACCTGCTGGAGATGCTTCGGGTCTCTGTCAAGCGAACGCGCGACGAAAGTCCCTTCCGCGCCGAGCGCAAGCTGGACGGGATTGAACGGATAGTCGATCGTTCCGAACGGAGTCGACTTTGTCTTTTTACCAAGCTCGGATGTCGGAGAATACTGTCCCTTCGTCAGACCATAAATCCTGTTGTTGAACATCAGGATCTTCAATCCGATGTTGCGCCTCAAAGAATGAATGATATGGTTTCCACCAATAGAGAGCGCATCGCCGTCTCCGGTTGCAACCCAAACCGTGAGATCTGGATTGGCGGTTTTTACGCCGCTCGCAATTGCCGGCGCGCGTCCGTGTATTCCGTGAACACCGTATGCGTTCATGTAATACGGAAACCTACTCGAGCAGCCTATGCCTGAGATGAAAACGTGTTTCTCTTTCGGCACGTCAAGCTCCGGAAGGATCCTTTGAACCTGCGCGAGAATCGAATAGTCTCCGCACCCCGGACACCATCTTACATCCTGATCCGATGCAAAATCTTTTGCGGTGTATTTCTTTGTCTGAACTTCACCATTTCCATTTGTCGCAGCCATTACTTAGCACCTCCTAACGCATTTATAATAGCTTGTTCTAATTCTGTTGATCTCAGAGGCAAACCTCTCACCTTATTGAATTGAATCACCGGAGTGAGATATTCCGTCTTCAAGAGCTTTGAAAGTTGTCCAAGATTTATTTCCGGTACGAATATCTTTTTGAAGTTCTTTAAAACGTCGCCGAGGTTTCTCGGGAAAGGATTCAGGTAGCGCAGATGAGCGTGAGAAATTTTATATCCTTTCTTGCGCAGCCTGTCAACCGAAGACCTGACCGCGCCGAAAGTTCCGCCCCAGCTTACCACGAGTAATTCACCGCTCTGTTCGCCGTAGACATCCTGAAGCGGAATATCCTTCGCGATGCCTGCGACTTTCTCGGCTCTGAGGTGAACCATCGCATCGTGGTTGTCCGGATCGTAGCTCACGTTGCCGGTGATGTTCGCTTTTTCCAATCCGCCGATTCTGTGCTCGAGTCCTGGAGTTCCCGGAAGCGCCCAAGGCCTGACGTTGTTTTCGTTCCTTGAATACGGATGGAAATTCTCGGGATCGGTTCTGAAGCTGACCGGTATCGCCGGAAGATCTTTCGCATCGGGAACGAGCCACGGCTCGCTGCCATTTGCCAGATAACCGTCCGTGAGCAAATAAACCGGCGTCATGTATTTCACGGCTATCCTTGCCGCTTCGTAAGCCATTGCGAAACAGTCTGCCGGAGTCGCCGCCGCAATAACCGGAGCGGGCGCTTCGCCGTGACGTCCGTATGTAACGAACATCAAGTCGGACTGTTCCGTCTTTGTCGGCAAACCAGTCGACGGTCCGCCGCGCTGAACATCAACAATGACAAGCGGAAGCTCAAGCATTATTCCAAGACTGATCGTCTCGGATTTCAGTGCTGCGCCGGGACCGCTCGTTCCCGTTACCGCCAAATTACCCGCGTAAGATGCACCCACAGCAGCGCCAGCCGCCGCGATCTCATCTTCAGCCTGATAAGTCTTCACGCCAAAATTTTTGTACGCCGACAAGTTGTGAAGAATGTCGCTCGCAGGAGTGATCGGGTAACTTGCGTAGTAAAGCGGTATTCCTGCCTTCTGTGCGGCAGCAACAACGCCGAGAGCCGTCGCTTCGTTGCCCGTGATGTTTCTGTACAAACCGGGTTTTAACTGTGCAGGCTTTACTTCGAATTGTGAAGTGAAAGCTTCCGTCGTCTCACCGTAGTAATAACCCGCTTTCAACGCCTTTATGTTTGCTTCGGCAAGCTCGGGCTCTTTTCCAAATTTTTCGTGCACCCATTCTTCCGTCGGCTCCGTCGGTCTTGAATAGAGCCAGTACATCAGACCAAGTGCGAAGAAGTTTTTGCAGCGAACCATTACCTTCTGTGAAAGTCCCATTCCCTGCAGTGCGTTCAAAGTTAATTTTGTAACTGGTACCTCAATAACTTGAAAATTGCTGAGCGAACCATCAGTCAGCGGACTCGTTTTATAGCCGGCAAGGTTAAGATTCTTATCATCAAACGAATCAGTGTTGACTAATATTAAGCCGCCCTTCTTCAAATCTTTCAAGTGAACTTTCAAAGCAGCGGGATTCATCGCCACCAAAACGTCCGGATAGTCGCCCGGCGTCAAAATATCCATACTTGAAAAGTGTAGTTGAAAACTCGACACACCGAACAGCGTCCCGGCAGGGGCTCTGATCTCCGCAGGATAATCGGGAAGCGTACTCAAATCGTTGCCGACCAGCGCAGTTGTATTTGTAAACTGTGTGCCGGTAAGCTGCATTCCATCGCCTGAATCACCAGCGAATCGTATCACTACGTCATCCAATGTTTCAATCGTCTTACTCATACAAGTTTCCTTTGGTTAATTGCTTTCAAGATAGTTCGTTCAGAAAGGGGAACCACTTTGCAAAATAACTTGAAAGCACAGTTAAGTTGTTCGTCATTATCAGAAATCCAACAAGTATTAAAAGAACCCCGCCTCCTATCTCAACCCACCTGATGTATCTGCTGAATTTTTTGAAGAACGCAAGAAATGCGTTTATGCTGAGGCTCGTTATCAGGAACGGTATTCCCAATCCCAGTGAATATGCGGAAAGGAGAACTATTCCTTTTCCAATCGTATCTTGCTGCGCCGCAATTGCAAGTATCGCCGCGAGCACCGGTCCGATGCACGGCGTCCAACCGAAAGCAAACGCAAGTCCGGCTACAAACGAACCGAGCGGACCGATCTTCTTATCTGAATGAAATTTCTTCTCGTAATTGAGAAACTTTATCTTGAAAATCCCCGTCATGTGCAAACCGAATATCATAATGATTGCTCCGGCTATTTTCGAAAAGAAATCCATTTTCTCAACTAAGAATCGCCCAACCGCCGTCGCCGAGGCGCCAAGCGTGACAAAGATCAATGAAAAACCGATTATGAAAAGTATCGAGTTTATAGTGACCTTTTTAAAAAGTTCGGAACGGGAGCTGTTGACCATCTCATCGAAGCTGTAGCCGCTTATAAAAGACAGGTATCCCGGCACTATTGGCAGGACGCATGGTGAGATAAAGGAAATTATTCCAAAGATAAATGCCGTCAGGATATTTACGTTTTCCACTTCATTCTCCTCATTAAGTTAAAGCAGTATTCAAAGTCAGTCAAGAAACTGTCACTTAATGAGATGTAAATAGCAAGCAATGGGTTTCGCCAATGCCCGCAACAGAATAGTTCAGCCTTAGAATTTATTCCGGCTGTTTTACTACGGACACGCTGATTTCGGCAGAAACCTGCTGATGAACCTTCACCTGGACTTTGTAGCTGCCGAGCGACTTTATGGGCTCAGCAAGTTCGACCCGTCTGCGGTCCACTTCAAACCCTTTTTCGGTCAATTTATCTGCAATCATCTGCGAAGTAACCGAACCGAAAAGCTTATCCTCTTCGCCGGCTTGAACTTCGATAGTTATCTCGACTCCGTTGAGCTTCTGAGCAAACGTTTCCGCATCGTGAATCTCGCGATTCTGCTTCGACTCATAAGCCTTTTTCTCGTTCTCGATCATTTTCAAGTGTCCCGGCGAATACGGATACGCAACCTTCTGCGGGATGAGAAAATTCCGCGCGTAACCGTCACGCACGTCGACCACTTTACCGATCTCACCGAGTCCTTCGTAATTCTTTCTCAATATGACTTTCATAATAACTCCTTAAAAAAGCGATCAGCGTTCAGCCATCAGGACTTAGCTGTCCGCTGATTGCTGATAGCTGACTGCTTTTATTATCTGATTATATCGGAGACAAACGGCAGCAGCGCAAGGTGACGCGCGCGCTTGATTGAAAGCCCAAGCTGGCGCTGATGCTTAGCGCAGGTTCCTGTCACGCGCCGGGGAATAATCTTCCCCTGCTCGGATGTGAACTTTATGAGACGTTTCTCATCTTTGTAATCAATGTAAATGTCTCCGCTCTCGCAGAACCTGCAAACTTTTCTTTTCTTTATTTCTTTTACTGGTACCAATTCATTTACTCACTATTTTAGTGTCCGTTGTTTTTGAGCAAGTCAGATTCCTCGTTCGTCAGAAAACGATCGAAAGAATCATCCGTGAACGTTGTTAGCTCTTCTTCTGCAACTTGCTCGGAAGAAACATCTGATAGACGCCCGCGCTTATTCAAGAACTGGATTCTTCTCGCCTTGATCTCGACAATCGAACGATTGTGTCCATCATCTGTCTTCCAGTTGCGGCTCTGAAGTTCGCCGTCGATCAGAACCGCGCTTCCCTTCTTCAGTCTGTCGCGGCAGCTGTCGGCGAGCTTGTTCCACGCGACTATACCGACGTAGCAAACGTCTTCCTGCCACTGGTTCGCGCTGTCGCGGAATTTTCTGTTGGAAGCCACGGTAAAGTTTACAACCGGCGTCCCGTTCGTTGTTTGGCGGAATATTGGATCTTTTGTCAAGTTACCTGCAATTACAACACTGTTCATTTCGGGCATCTTTAATTCAGCCATAAAATCCTCCATCAATTATTTAGCGGCAAGTTTTAAACTTGCCCTACTACTTCTCATCATGATCTTTTTCTGCGATAGCGGTCGTCCGTCCAACCAAAGGACGTGGCTCATCCGTCTGATTGGACAGATCAGCCTGTTCATTCTTCGACGCGCGCTGATGGCGGCGTTTTTTCATGCCCGCACGGGCTTTCAGCATGTTCTTGTCAACTACAACTGTAAGGTGACGAATGACGTCCTCATCGAGCTTGAACATCTGCTCGAGTTTGGAGACGATATCGGTCTGGGACTTGTGAAGGATCTGCACGTAATAACCTGCATTTTTCTTTTTGATTGTGTACGCGAGACGTCTTCTTCCCCAACGATCGATGTTCGTTACTTCGCCGCTGTTCTTGGAAATAAATTGCTGGTAGCGCGCGATTACAGTCTCGACCTGATTGTCTTCAAGGTTGGAATTGATGATAAATGTTGTCTCGTATTCTCGCTGAATGGTATTCAGTTTACTTCACCTCCTTTGGTCAATTTGGCTGTCCGCCGGTGAAACAGACAGCAGTTTTAGTTTAGTTAAATCTATTCATTGCGGTTTCAATTCCTTCGTTGATGAAGACGAACACCGCGTCGGCGGCGCTCTTCACCATCTTCTCCGCTTCCGGAATTTCTTCCGCTTCGAACTTTGAAAGAACAAAATCTGCCATGTCTCTCCCCGGCGTCACTTCTTCAGTTCCTATTCCACATCTCAACCGGGGGAAGCCATCGTCATTTAAATGATAAATGATAGAATAAATTCCATTGTGTCCGCCGTCGCTGCCGTTTTTTCTCAGTCGTAGCTTTCCCAGCGAAAGATTGAAATCATCACAAATTACGAGCAAATCCTTAAGCTCTATCCCGAATTTTTCTGCCGCATCTTTCACGGCAACGCCGCTGTTATTCATGAAAGTCGTCGGCTTGAGCAGGACAACCGCTTCGCCGGCGTGACGCATTTCGGACACATAGTATTCGCCTTTCCCGGGAAGAAATTTTTTCTTGAACTTTGAAGCAACCTCATCGGCAACCATAAAGCCGACGTTATGCCGCGTCCCCTCATACTCTCGACCGACGTTTCCCAAACCGACAATCATCTTCTTGCCCACAAGATCAGAACCTTACGCAAAAAATCACTCGCCCTTCTTCTTTTCCTTATCTTTCCCTTTTTCCTTTTCCTCTTTTTCTTCGCCTTCCTCTTCCTCTACCTTCTTGGACTTTCCGATGACTTCAGGTTCTGCCGGCTGTTCAGCAGCAGCCGCGGCAACAGCTTCCGGAGTCTCCTCCTTGAGCGTCGGCGGCGGAACAATCGTTACGATTGCTGATTCGGGATTGTCAAGTATCTTAATCCCTTCGAGTTTTATATCCTTTATATGAACTGAGTCAGTAATGCCGAGTTCAGAAACATTTATTTCAATATGCTCGGGAACACTGTCTGGATCACACTGAATTCTGATTCTATGAATTGAATGCTGGACTATACCGCCGTCTTTAACGCCTTTCGGTGTACCAATAAGCTGCACGGGAATTTGTAAAATGATCTTCTGCCCTTCTTTAATCCCGTGTAAATCGAAATGTATAATGCTGCCAAGAACCGGGTCAATCTGAAGATCGTTCAAAATCGCCCGACGCTCTGTTCCATCCTGGAATTTTACTTTTATAATGTGCGTGGTATGCGAGCTGGCAAGCGAGCGAACCGGCGCTTCGTATGCCTGCACTGCGACATTTTCCGTTCCTAGATAAAACACACCGGGAATTTTCTTTTCAGCAAAAACCCTCTTCGCTTTCTTGCCCATCAAAGTCCTTTTCTCAACATTCAATACTACGTCTTCCATTTTATCCTCTTACTTGATTTCAAATAATGAACTGATTGATTCGTTCTGGTAAGTTCTTCTGATCGCTTCGGCAAAAAGCCTTGCAACCGACTTTATTACTATTTTTTCAGATTCACGTTTCATCGGAACAGTATCGCTGACGATAAGTTTCTTTATTGCGCTGCTCTCAATTTTGTCAATCGCGTTGCCGCTGAAAACCGGATGCGTGCATGCGCCATAGATTTCATTCGCTCCGGCAGTCTTCAACGCATTCACACCGGCGACGAAAGTTCCCGCCGTGTCTATCAGGTCGTCAACTATCAGAACGTTCTTCCCTTTTACATCACCGATAATATTTACGACTTCGGCGACGTTTGCCTTCGGCCGGCGCTTGTCGATGAGGACGAGGTCCGCTTCGAGACGCGTCGCATAAGCACGGGCAAACTTGATCCCGCCGACATCGGGAGAAACAACAACGAGGTTCGGTATCTTTAAATCTTTTATATGTTTCACAAAGACAGCAGACGAGTACAAGTGGTCTACAGGTATGTCAAAGAATCCCTGGATCTGCGCTGCATGCAAGTCCATCGCCAGTATGCGCTCTGCGCCGGCTTTTGTCAAAAGGTTTGCGACCAACTTCGACGTGATCGCAACGCGCGGCTGGTCTTTCCTGTCCTGACGCGCATAACCGAAGTATGGGATGACTGCCGTAACTCTCGTCGCAGAAGCGCGCTTGGCGGCATCGATCATTATAAGAAGCTCCATCAGATTTTCAGCCGGCGGGAATGTGCTCTGGATGATGAAGACGTCCGCACCGCGGATATTGTCCGAGTACTTCACCCAGATTTCGCCGTCGCTGAAATTAACAATCTCCCGCTCGCCGAGCGGTTCGCCTATTTCATGCGCGATCTTCTCTGCGAGAGGAAGATTGCTTCGACCTGAAAATATTTTTATGCCGTCCATAATTTCATATAGTTATGCTGGGGCGCAAGTATTCCTCCAAAGGAGTCCCTATAGATCTGGCCGAAAACCTGTTATCTCTGTGGAACTCTGTGTAATAAAAGAGCAATTTCACAGAGGGACACAGAGAGCCACAGAGAAAAATTCAATGGTGGGACTTTTCGGCCACGTCTCTAGGAGTCCCTTTGGGAGAACCTTCGAATGTCCCGCAAAGTCCCGCACAGCGGGATCCCGCTACGCGGCGACAGGATGCCTTGCCACTTAGGAAATGCCAATAATGTCCAGCAATTTCGCATTCCCTTTGAGACTTTTCAACTCTCGCTCTCGTCTCATTGCCTCAGCTCTTGTTTCATATTTCTCAAAGTACACTAACGACCAAGGTCTCCATGCCTTCGTCGACCTGACTCTTCCTTCGTTGTGTCTCCTGAGCCTATCGGTGAGATTATTGGTCTGACCGATGTAAAACCCTTTGCTCTTCAGGCTCATCAGCACATAGACATAGAAGCTCGTCTGCGCTGGGGCGGGAGGACTCGAACCTCCGAATCTCCCGCAAAGCGGGATGCCTTGCCACTTAGGAAATGCCAATAATGTCCAGCAATTTCGCATTCCCTTTGAGACTTTTCAACTCTCGCTCTCGTCTCATTGCCTCAGCTCTTGTTTCATATTTCTCAAAGTACACTAACGACCAAGGTCTCCATGCCTTCGTCGACCTGACTCTTCCTTCGTTGTGTCTCCTGAGCCTATCGGTGAGATTATTGGTCTGACCGATGTAAAACCCTTTGCTCTTCAGGCTCATCAGCACATAGACATAGAAGCTCGTCTGCGCTGGGGCGGGAGGACTCGAACCTCCGAATCGCGGCTCCAAAGGCCGCTGCCTTACCACTTGGCTACGCCCCAACTAAGAATTTCTCAATCTCAAAAAACACTACAACGCCCACGGGATGCCAAGTGCAATTTTTCTAGCGTCGCGGCATAAAATATAGTTGTCGAAAGCCATAAAATCAAAGTGAAAAACGAGGCCAAAAGCGGCGTTTCTCCACAGAAGCACCAAACAATAATATTGCTTTCCCTTTCAAGATTTTCTCTTTTATATAATTGCCTGTGATTCCTTTTTGTTCTTGATTCATCTGCAACTCAAAGCGATTCTGTTTTCTTCGTTGTCTTCAAACACAGCATGTAACTTGGTCTCATGAGAATGGTTATAAAACACTTTTACGAATCTTAGAATCTTTCCAATTCCACCATTTCAGTTTTTCGGGATGCTGATGAGCTTTATCTGTTGATACATAGTAGACAGCGCATCTGAACACGTACAACAAACATCTGTCCTGAATAGCGCCCGCATTTTCATTCGATAGTTCATAAAGAGCTTCCGGATCTTTGCCCTTCAAATCAGCTGCTGACTTGATCCCAATTTTCAGCAAGTCTTGTGCAATAGACTTTCCAACGCCGGGAATTTGCATCAATTCTCTCATCTGGCTCTCTCTTGCAATCATATTAAAACCCAGTTTTGCTGCTCGTTTTACAAATCGATCTGCCGTTGCAGTACTTGGCTCAAGAATGTATCCGTCATATTTCTAAAAGTCAACTATGAGGGTGTGCGATTATCATTTGCCTATAGCTGATTGCTGAAGGCTGACCGTTAACAGCTCTCTAAGAATGCAAAAGCGTGTGCAGCGAGCTTACAAGGAAATAAAATGACAACAGAATGAGAACGACCCCAAGGCCATAGTTGACCTTCTTCATCATCTCGTTCGAGACAAACCTCTTCACCCAGTGTAAAGTCGTGGCAAGCACAGTCAGATAAGATGCGAGTCCCAATCCGCCGAATACAAGAAATAACAGCGAAGCATTTCTGTCAAGGCTTGTGACAAGTCCGAGGTCTTTCACGATTCTTACGCCAACGAGCCACCAGACAACCATCATCGGATTCGTAACAGCGAGCGAAAATCCGGTAAAAAAGGACATCCTTTTGCTTTTCAACGTTGAATGGCTCAGCTCAAGCATGTTGGCTTTCGCTCCCTCCTTGAATGTCAGGAAAGCAAGCAGCCATAAAATCACCGTCGCAACCAGGCCAAAAATCGCAACGACAGTTTTGTCCTTGAAAAAAGGCGCCACTCCGAAGAGCGCTATGGCGCCGTACATCACATCCGAACTCACCGAGCCGAGCGCAACCATATAAGCGGCTCTCAGGTGATTATTCAGGGAACGTTTTGCTATTTCGATTTGTGTCGCGCCGATCGGAATTGCCGTAAAAAACCCCATCACGTATGCAAGGAGCAGAAATAAAACTGTATCCATTCAGCTCTGCTGACTCCTTGAATAATTTTCATTTTGCATATACTTTTTTTGACTCAATCTGTGTGAAATTTTCAATTGTGTCTAAATACGTTTTAATATCAGACACAATGCCCCTAATGTTCAAGTTATCGAAGCAACGAACTCGACTGCAAGTTTTCGCCGCTTTGTTGATGCATGTGATATTTCTGCAAGGACTCGGGGCGATATACACACGGGACAGCGCGTCCTGGTTCGCGGCGAAAAAGTTTGTCCTCCCGGAATCGTATCCGTAAATCCGTGACGGAGTCGAACCAAAAATTGATACTACCGCCGTGTGGTTTCTCATTTCATACCGGCCGGTCCGCGAATATTTTCTTGCCGCCGCGATGTGCAGCGGCCCGGTGTCCCCGCTTATAAAAACATCGGAAGCGTCCACAAATGCCGCGTACGTGTCCAAAGGAATTTCCCGCGGAACAACCGTTACTTTTCTGCGGTTCAAACGAGGAATAGAACTAAGAAGCTTTTCCTCGATAAGCCTCTCAACCTGTCCGGCGCCCAACAATATTTTGCAGTCCAAGTCAGTCAGGCTTTTCAATAATTCAGATTGAACTTCGAACGGCATCCTTGTGAATTGCGTTGAGGCGTCAGGATTTATTAATATGATTTTATCACCCAGCGCTATTCCCGCATCAGAAATGAAATTGACAGCGCGTTCGATAGCTTCATCGGAAAGGTAAACTCCAACTCCATCAGATGAATGCGACTCATGATTTGGAACGTCTTGTGCGAAAAGATTAAGAATATAAACATAACCTTGATAAATAACGTTGCTGATCCCATTTGGGTCTTTTTCGTTCCTCATCATCTCAGCCGCCATCGGAGAAAAATCAACAACTGCCTGAGCATAATCTTCAAAAAGTCCGCTATCGATCATCGGGCTGAAATCCATAATGAGGTCATACGCGCCATCCTGAACTATGGAGAGCAGCTTTGCGATGTCCTGTTCGCTCGGGGTCGGAACGCCTTGATAAACAGGGAAAAGATTTGAAACGAACGGATTCCCTTCAATAATGTTTCTGGCAGATTCTTTTATGACATAGTCAATCTGAACTCTCGGAAATAATTCATGCAAAGCCGTTATGCCCGACTGCACAGTTACTGCATCGCCGATATTGAGATCGCCGACAACGAGAATTTTTTTGATCTTCTTGGCTGCCGAGAGCTGCTTCTGCATTCGCTTCAACATCCACTTCGACAGAAGACTGCTGCCGGCAACTGGCATCAGTAAACCATCAAGTACTCGAGCGCCCAGTTGCGGTGAAACGTCGGTGACAAAACTAGAAAAATGGAAAAACAAATCGTAGGTGTTTGTCCTCGCTCTCATCTCAACTCCTCTCGTCCATACTATTCTTAAACACCGCTCTCTTCAATTAAATTCAGAATTGTAAATTTAATTTGCAATTAATTTCTCATTAAATCATCTACAGCCTCAAAAAGTCTCACAAAACCTAAGAAAAGAAGATGAAATTAACGTGAAAATCGCGCTTTGGATTGAACAGCCGCTTGGGCGTGTTTTTTTAAAACCAGCGAATTCCTTTACCCGGAAAAGTCTACTTCTCCGAAGGATCCTACGGACTATCGAGCATCTCTCGAACTTTTGCTTTTATCTCCGAAGTACCGAACGGCTTCTGGATAAAATCGACATCCGGTTCAATCTCTACCGGGTTTGATTCTCCGCCACTCGCGGCGTTGTCATTCCCTTATGTTCTCAGCGGGAATCTGTCCCGACGAAGGTCGGGATCCTTTGGATTTGTGGATGCCCGATAGAAACGTTCGGGCATGACAGGATACCACTGTCCCGAAGTACAGTTGTCAACAACTCGCGCAATTCTTCGCTGTCCTCGACAACCAGTATTTTCTCCAATGAATTTTTCGCATCGCCCGGCTCTCTTTTATCATTGACCAGCAGCACTTTCCGACACGCTTCTCACCGAAGGAAGATAGATATCAAAAGTAGTTCCCTTTCCTGATTCACTGTGTATTTCCACTGTACCGCCATGCTGCTTCACTATGCCGTGCACAACCGAAAGTCCAAGCCCCGGTCCCTTAATTTAACTTGTCGGAGCTTCATCATAGAAAGTAAACCACCACCGCAAAGGTTATTATTTAATTTTTCAGTTCCAATTTTATGCTAAATTCAAAATTTTTATTAAGCAATTTCCCTTTTTAGAGTGGGCTCATAAATCTTATTTCAACTGCTTTTCACCTTTAGGATTTTCGCGGCAAGCTGATGGATCGTAAACGGTTTCATGATAACATCGCAACCTGTTTCCTTCAGGAAGTCCTGAGTGCTCTCCCTTGCGGTGTCTCCGCTGCTGAAAATAAATCGTTTCAAGTAAATCGGATTCTTTGAAGTGGACTTCCTGTAAAACTCTTCGCCGTCCATTTTCGGCATGCGAAGATCGGACAAGATTACGTCGTATTGGGTCGAATCCACTAAATCCAGCGCCTCGAGTCCGTTCTCGGCAGTTGAAACCTTGCATCCATATTTTTCAAGAGCGTCCTTGACCATCATGCGCATTTCTTCCTCATCTTCAACAAAAAGGACACGCACTCCATTTAATCTTGATAATTGCAGCTCGGTCTCTTCCTGTTCGATGGCATCGTCACTAATCGCCGGAAGTTCAATGATAAATGTTGCGCCTTTCCCTTCTTGACTCTCAACTTTTATGTCGCCGCCGTAGGATTTCAATATGCTATAGCTGACGCTCAGTCCAAGACCGGTCCCTTTGCCGACAGGTTTCGTAGTAAAGAACGGGTCAAATATTTTCCCAATTATCTCCGCTTTGATTCCCGGTCCGTTGTCCGAAACGATTGCTTTTAGCCTGTCCGCATCTTGATAAGTCTTCACAGTAATTATGCCGCCGCCGGTTTCTTCCATGGCTTGCATTGCATTCGTAAACAGGTTTAGAAAAACTTGCTCAAGCTGTTGAAAGTTCGCAAAGGTATCACCGATGTCCGGCTGGAATTCCCGCACAACAGTAATCTTACCGACATTCAGCGGGTGTGCAATTAAATCAAGAACGTTCCCGACAACTTCATTTAGATTGATCTTCGTCCGTTTTGGAGTCTCCTTTCGCGCAAATATCAAAAGATTTTTCACAATGCTAGACGCCCTGACAGCCGACTCTTCGATCTTCTGCAGATAATTTGCCAGACGCTGATCATTTGTATTCTGCTTCGCAAGTTCAGAAAATCCGAGAATCACGCCGAGAGGGTTATTCAGTTCGTGAGCGACTCCGGACACCAATTGACCAACGGCCGACAACTTTTCAGACTGGACAAGTTCATCTTGGAGAGCTTCAATTCTTTCAAGATCTTCGCGAAGCTGTTTATACAAATGGGAGTTTTGGATTGCGATTCCCGCTTGATTGGCGAAAGTCTCCAAAAGCTTTAAGTCCTCAGGAGTGAAATCAGAATTATCTTTAGTGTTCGCAACGTTGAGCACGCCGATAGTCTTTCCGTCGGCGATGATAGGAGCCGACATAAATGTTCTTATGTGTTTGAGCGGTTTTGTTCCGCGATAGAAAACCGGATCTTTATCCGCGTTATTTGATACGATGCTCCTTCCTTCTCTGTAAACGACTTGGCTAAGCCCTTTGTTTGCAGGCACTTCAAACTTATCTATCTCCGACTCAGGTATTCCAAACGGGCCCTTGACCTTCAGATTCCCGGCGTCATCAGGCATTAAGACAGTTGCTATTCCAACATCGAGCGCACGAGCGGTAGCCTTTCCAATGCGATTGAAGATGTTGTTCTCACGAATGTCTACAATCACCGATGAGCTGAATTCATTGAGCGCATCTATCTGATTGTATTTTCTTTCAAGAGACGCAGCCATTCTATTGAAGGAATTTATCAACAACTGTAACTCCCCGCTGGCATTAACCGTAACGGGAGAGAAATCTTTGTCTGCCGCCCTGTACATCGCTTTCAAAAGTCCACGAATAGGACTCGCCATCGAATCCGCAATCACATAAGACACAACAAATATCAGCAGTATTCCGAGTCCAATTATCCATGCATAATTTTCTTCGAGATTCGTGAGTTCACGTTCAAGATCAGTGATCGGCTGGTCCACCACGACGTACCATGGTGTGAGTCGGATTTTTGCGTACGTGACAACGTCTTTGTTGCCTTTTTCAAATGCGCCGCTTTTGCCGAGGATAGGGACCAATCCTACTTCAGAATTATTCCTGAGGACTTCGAGTTTTATCGTGTCACCAGTTATAATTCCTCCAAGTGAATCTGTGATCTGCATACGACTATGCGCGCTGTTTGTGAAATCATGCAGAGACGTGGCAAATGCCGAACTCTCAAAATCAATTATCTCATTTAACATGCCATCAAAGGAGCCATCATAATTGACGAGAGGAACTGCAATTATGATATATCTTCCGACTTTTCCTATCCTGAATTCCCGGGAGTCTGCCTGATTCCCTCGAAGCTTTTTCAGTTCGCGGAAAAATAGAGCAGCTTGGTTCCTGATCGAATCCGTCCAGATTCCATAACCGGAATTAGCGTAGACTATCTTTTTTGCTGCTGAATAAACTAAAAAACCTATCTTCTCACCGGATTGCTTGGCAGCATTTTCCACTTGGTTAAAGCTGCTCCTGAATTCTACATTGTTCCTATTTCCAGAAATGGAATGCTTAACTGAAATAAGATAAGCCTTCTGCACCTGATCAGATATCCATTCCGAAATTTCCCGCGCCTCTTCTTTTGCAAATCCTAAATTTGTTTCTTCTTTGGATTTGACCCACTCATTGGATATTAAGTGAATCGTTACGTAAACAAATAATCCGCTCACTAATAAAAGTGAGATGGAGAAGACGAACAAGAATTTGTTTCTCAGCGACATGGGTACTTCCCTCGTTTAAATAGTCCGCCGGGGCGGATTAGTAGTTTCATAAACATTGCAATTACCAATTGATCTATTGGGAAATTCTAATTGATATCTCATGGGCGGAAGCTCTTGCTTTGCGAGTTTTTCTGAGAGCGACTTGCCGTTTGACAACCGCGCATCTTGTCAATAATATCATTTCCAAATGCCACGTTCAGGATAATTGCCTGTCCTTTTCGCGATCCAAGTCTGAAGCTGACAATAGAAAATTTTACAAAGTCTTGTGATGCGTTAATAAGTTGATGTTTGCTTCTTTGGCGTGAAAGATACAAAGTGTCCCTCTTTCATAAAAGGTTCTTGAACCATTTCATTTTTTTGATTCCTTCTGCGTTTGTTGGTGCATACCTCTATAGAAAGTCGATCCAAATGAACAATTCAGTTAATTCCTTGGATTTTTTCAGCTCTCAGTCACCTGCAAAAGCTTTTGGTTTGCTCTCCGTCTTGTTCCTGCAGAAATCAACTGAGTGTACACCCCAAAGTTCGTCAATAAATGTGCCGCGATTCCTATTTTCAGTTCAGTGTAGTTATGGTTATTTGCCTTTCGGAGGAGGGGAGAATCGCACAATATTGGTCAATCGTAAACAATATTAGCCAAGGCTAAAAGAGCAAATCCTCTGAATGTGTCCGAAAAATCAAGATTCTGCCGTCATTCTCCCAACGGCCGACTGAAACCTCAATCAGTCATGGAATTGAAGTAGAGGAATCCGAAAGGAAATAAAGTAAAGATAAAAGAGTATTCTTTGTACCATGTTACAAATTGAGGAAGTCTATATTACGAAAACTTCACACACACTTGCGTAATGTCGTCGCTTTGAGGAGCGCTCCCGACGAATGCCGCGATTTCTTTTCGGATGATTTCCAAAACTTCACCGGAACTCGATGCCGAGTTCATCTTTAGAATACTTTCGACTCTCTCTTCGGTAAACTGCTCTCCTCTCGAATCGAGAGCTTCACTCACTCCATCCGTGAACATGTAAAGCATGTCACCGCTTTCCACTTTTTCCTCGCCCGTCTGGTACTTAATGTTTTGCATTACTCCCAACATCAAGCCGCCTTTGTCGAACCTCACAATTCGTCCGTCAGGCTTGAGTAAGAACGGATAATTGTGTCCGGCGTTGACATAGCTCAGGCTCTGATTCGAAGAATCGTAAATCGCTGCAAAAAATGTTATGAACCTGTCGGAGTTGGTGTTCTCATATACGATGTTATTCAGGCGCTCGGTTATCTCGTCGAGTTTCAGCTCAGTTGCCATCAGCGCCCGGAAAGCCGATTGCAGATTTGCCATCAGCAGCGCAGCAGGAAATCCTTTTCCAGAAACATCCGCTATCGCCACGCAAATTAAGTTTTCACTTATTCTTATGACATCAAAGTAATCCCCGCCGACCTGCTTTGTCGGAATGTGAAATGTCTCGACCTCGCAGCGACTGAACTTCGGCATCTCTCTCGGAAGAAGTTTTTCCTGAATTGTGTGAGCTATATTCAATTCCTCCTCGAGCCGCTGCTTTCCCATCGATTCTTCGAATAGTCTCGCATTGTCGATAGCCATCGCCGCGAGATTGCACAAAGATGCGGCGAAGTTTATTTCCGAATCTGTATATTTCGCGCGCGAGACTCTCTCGCCGAGGATCAGCAATCCACTCGTCTTTCCCTGCAGCTGAAATGGTATCGCAACTTCGGCGCCTTTTTCAATGAAATCATCTGCGGCCGGCAGAGTCTCTCCCGATAAATGTCGGGACAGCCTCACCGGCTGCTCAAGCGAGCAGAGTGCATGGATGTCGCAGTTTTCTATTCCCGGAAGTCTATTAACCACGATACGAATTTTAGAATCGTCCGCTAAACAGACCGCGTATTTTCTCGCACCGATCTGTCCCATGATTGCAAACTCAAGCGTCCGGATAGCACGCGACTCATCTATCAGCAGATTAAATTCTTTGCTCAATTCAAAAAGTGTCTGTAGCTCCTGCACGCGGCGCTGGAGCTCAAAGTTCGAATCTTTGTATTGCTGAAACACGCTTGCATTTTCGATTGCCGCCGCGGCAATATTGCAGAGAGTGGAAACGAATTCGATTTCCGTCGGGACAAGCTCGCCGCCCACAAGTTTCTTGCCGATGAATAAATAGCCGAAAAGCCTGTGGGAACTTCTTATTGCAAAAACTCTTCTTATACCGGCGGCGGTCAGCGTGTGCGTAAGAGAACTGTTGATGTCGGAAGGCTCAACCGATCCTTCAAGATCGAGCGACAAAAGTTCCGCAATGGCCTCATCGTCCAAGGAAATCCCTTTCCCGATCTTAAGAAATCCTTCTTTCTCTTCCCCGGAAGAAATTGTGGAATGGACGACCGCGGCGCTTTTGGAGACAGCAAGCTTGCCCATCGAAGCGAGCATGATATGATTCAAGATGAACTTATAATCTAAAGAAGAATTGAGTATCTTGGCTGTCTCAATAAGGGAGGTTAATTCGACGATTTGATCGCCGCCCGATTTAAGCTTTTGGTTCATTTTTCAAGTAACGAACAAGTCTTACTTCGTTAGCGGCGCCTTTCTCTTGATATTCGACGGTGTCCATCAGCTTTCGCATCAAAAATATTCCGAGTCCGCCCGCTTTGTGTACCTTCATCTTTTCTTTGATGTTCGGCACAGGAACTTCCTCGGGCTTGAAACTCTCTCCCCAGTCGCGAACGGTCACAGCGAATTCTATTCCGCTCGCGATTACCCTGACTTCGAATTCCGCCTCCAGATTTCCTTTATACGCATGCTTTATGACATTGGTGCAAGCTTCATCAACTGCGAGGATGATTTCAGAAATCTCCTTATCGCCGAATCCAAAATTGTAAGCATGTTCGTTCACGAACGACCTTACATCCGAGAGCACGGTGGTCGTGCTTTTGTATATTTTCGATTCTTCTATTTTGTCTAACCTTTTCACAATATCTTCGCTAGTGTCTCAATTGTGAATCAATGATTACTGAACTTCCTCAACGCTTCGTCCTGATCCTTGTAGATTTCATAAAGGAATGGGAACCCAAGAAGGTCGAACACGTTGTAAACTTTTTGCTGCATGTTTGCCAGTTTGATATCGCCATGATTAGTCCTTATTTCGTCGATGTACGCCATGAAGACGCCGAGTCCGGCGCTCGATATGTAGTTCAACTCGCTAAAGTTCACAACGATGTTGAACTTACCTTTCCCAATGAGTTCCGAAAAAGTCTTTTCGAGCTCCGGCGCGGTATGCGCGTCAAGGAAACCGTGAAGCTCCATGACAACCGCATTGCCCGAGTCTCGAGTCAGCACTTTAAACTCATTCATTATTTCCTCCGACTTTGCTATAACGTTTCAGCATTTTTTAAGCTCATTTCCATTTCAAAATTAATACAGTCGTGTCATCAACTGCATCAGTGCCCTGAGAAAATTCAGCTAAAGCGCGGATAATGCCTCCCTTGATTTCTGTCGCCGTTCCGCTGCTTAGCTCTTTCAACAAATTGTACAAACGCTGTTCTCCAAATTCCTGCCCTTCCGGATCCCGCTGGTCTGTCGCGCCGTCAGTGTAAAACACAAGCGTGTCCCCATGCTTGAGAATAATCTTTTCTTCCTCGAGGTGTTTTCCAAAATCTTTCGATTGTTCAAGTCCAAGTCCGACGCCGGCAGGCCTAATCAACCTGCAATCTTTTCCGCTTATGAGCACACCGGGGGTATGCCCGGCTCGCACCAACGAAATTTCACCTGTCTGCGAATCAAGCATCACATAAATTAGCGTTATGAAGAAATTTTTTTGAAGCGTATTGCCCACCGCCTCGTTTGCCGCCATCATAAACTCCGACGGGGACTTCGCTGAAGTAGAAAGCGATTGAAAAACTCCTTTCATATAAGCCATGTAAAACGCCGCCGAGGTCCCCTTCCCGGAGACATCGCCGACAACGAAAGCGTATCGCCTATCATCAATCACTGAATAGTCAATATAATCACCGCCGACTTCGAACGCAGGGAACGCGAGAAAATCCGTCTCGAATTTTTCGGTGCTCGGAAGCGAGGTCGGCAAAAGTTTC
Source organism: Bacteroidota bacterium (assembly GCA_023381615.1). Lineage (GTDB taxonomy): Bacteria > Bacteroidota > Ignavibacteria > Kryptoniales > JAKASW01 > JAKASW01. The sequence continues at coordinate 19,007 of JAMCQL010000037.1, read as the reverse complement.
AATTGCATTTCATGAGCGATGCGCAATTCGTGCTGAAGGCGCTCGTTTTCGAGGGACTTCATGAAAAGGAGCGAATTCTGTATGGCAACTGCCGCCGTATCGGCAAAAGCGCTCACGGTGGAAATCTCTTCCTCGTCAAATGCGAAAGGCATGTCGTGCGCGGCGTAAAGCACTCCGATAAAATCATCGTGGGCGGTGAGCGGAACCGCGAGCAGCGATTTCGCCGGAAAGTCCTTCAAGTCCAGCTTTGCAAAATCTTCGACGTTCTGCACGATCATTTTTTTCTTTTCCTGAACCGCGTTCCTGATTTGACTGAAATCAAAAGCAGAAAGCTCATATTGGCTCGTTCTGTGAGTCGCGCTAACTTCGAACTTCTCAACGGTATTACCATCTTCATGATTTCCGTTTCTTAGCTCGATCCAAACTTTATTTGCCTGAGTGACAGTCCCGACGACGGCGACGGTATTGTTCAAGACTTCCGATGTGTCCATTACGTTCGTGATAACCTTGCTTAAGTTCTGGTAGGAATCAAGCTCGCGCTTTTTCTTCTCGAAGACACCGCTTGTCGGTATGTGGAACATTGTTACCACAAACGCCAGCGAGAAATAAATGGTTAAAAACAGGAAAACAAGTTTGGCAAACTCTTCCATCGGAACGCTGTAAAACTGAAGGACGCCTCCGGCTAAATGTACCGGACCGACGGAAGCATAGGAATATCCGAAGAGTATTATCAGAAAAAACGAGTAGACGAGCGAGCTGTACTTTTCTTTGCGTGTCAGGAAAACGATCCAATTCATGCTGACGATGTGCAGGACAGCAAGAATTATGGCGATCACAAAAGTAATATCTGAAAGAGTCTTTATGAACGATGGTCCGTGAAAAACTTTAAGAATGGCGGCAGCTATTGCTAAAATTATGAAAAGCTCGAATCTTCTCCTGACTTTTTTTTCGGGTTTGATATATATGAGGTCCTTAATAAGGATGAGGAGGAGGAAAATTAACGCGGCGATACCGAACGAGAAAAAAGTGGTCGCTAAAAGCTGCATCACATTTTGAGGAACAAAGCTTCCCGATTCGTCTCCTTTGTTCTCTAGAACAATTCCCCAAGCCGAGATTATTGCCGCGGTAATAAATCCATACCCGACAAGTTTGCGAAGAGTCTCAAGAGGCCTCGACTGCTTCTTGCTTCGAAAAGAAACAACAGCGGCAAAAAGGAAAAAGAATGCAACAACCGAAAATAGATTCCGCAATCCGTTCAGGACAGGATCTTCCAAGTTGATCGTGATCCTTATCCAATCATAGGCGAGAAGGAGAGTGCCAATCGCCCCTGCGGAAACCAAATACATACTATTTTTCAGACTTATTTGCATGTGGTGTAATCTAATTCTACTCTTCGCATTCTGCAACGTTTTGTTACAGAAAAGAAAAATTGGAAGGATTTGGCTTTAAACCTTACTGCCTCCGATTGAGACTAAATACTCACAGAGGAGCTGAAAGAGATGCAGATGATGAAGTACCTGTTTTTGATTTTTGGCGTTGTGTTCATAAGCGGCTGCGCCGCCGAAAAAAATTCCACCTACACAAAAAACTCTCAACTTCGCCGGGAGATCATCAAAGTTCCCTCTTCGATTAATTCCTCGTTCGATTATGAGAGAGCCGCAATCCTTTTGAGAAGAACCAGCTTCGGAGTTGTGCCCGGCCAGATCGCTGATGTTGAAAATGAAGGAGCGGCGAAATATTTAGATGAACAACTTAATCCGCAATTCATCGATGACTCCGAATGCGATTCGATGATTTCACATCTCCCTGCCTTAAGCATGACCCCGAAAGAACTTTACGAAAATTACCCGCCGCCTTTCGTGATTAGAAAAGAGGAAGGCAAAGATGCGAAGATATATCCGAAGAGATCGACAGGAGAAATATTGGTCGAGCTTGAAGCCGCGAAATTGGTTCGCGATGTTTACTCGAAGCGGCAGCTTCAGGATGTCATGACAGATTTCTGGTTGAACCACTTTAACATTTATGCCATAAAATCTTTGGTCCCATACTATCTCGTAGATTTCACCCGCAGAGTCCGCGAAAATGCGCTCGGGAAATTTTCTGATCTACTAAAGTCCGTTGCGACAAGTCCTGCGATGCTTCTCTATCTCGACAATACAGAGAGCGCGGACCCGAACTTCATCGACAGAAAAAGGCTCGTGCTGATGAAAACAAGGCGGGAATTGGGTCCATTCGCCGAACGAAGGGCTTATCTTGACAAACTTGGCGCGGCTTTTTTCACCAGCAAAGGCTTGAACGAAAACTATGGGCGCGAACTCCTCGAGCTGCACACCGTCGGACTCAACTACGCACAGCAGGACGTCATCAACGCCGCCAGAAGCCTGACCGGCTGGACTGTCGCGCCAATTCAAGACGGCGGCGGATTTCTCTATGACGACGCGATGCATGACAAAGGTCCGAAAAAAGTCCTCGGGCTCGAAATTCCCCCGGATGGCGGCTTCGACGACGGCATGAAGTTGCTCGATTATTTAGCGAACAATCCTATGACGGCACACTTCATTTCTTACGAACTCTGCCGCCGATTCGTTTCCGATAATCCGCCCGAAGAACTCGTTGACAAAGCCGCTCAAACTTTTCTGAATACCGGCGGCGACATAAAGAAAGTTTTACTTACAACTTTTCTTTCGAGAGACTTCACCAGCCGTCGATACTACAAATACAAAAATCCATACGAATATGTTGTCAGTGCTATCCGCGCCTCGAACGCGTCGTTCTTCCCGTCAAAACGGCTCTTTGGCCTTATAAGATCGATGGGATTGGTCCCGTACTTTGTCAACTCGCCGAAAGGCTATTCCGAAAACTCGAGGTCGTGGATGGATGCCGATATTCTTTTGAAACATTCCAACTTTGCGCTCGCACTTGCCGACAACAGGATCAAGGGAATAAATATCGACTACGACGAGATCTTCACGAACGGAAACGCCGACACACCGAGAGTATTGGAAAAAGATTTCAGCGACGAAGTTATCGGTGTCCCTTTAGATTCAACGACACAAAAGGTAATCGAACAAGAATCGGAACAGGGCGACATGCCTCTTCCGGAAATTTATGCTTTACTTTTGAATTCGCCAGAATTTCAGAGGAGATGACAGATGAACAGGAGATATTTCTTGAAGTCAGCAAGTCTCAGTGCTGTGTCGCTTGGATTTCTCGGAATGCCGAAGTTCTTCGTAAAAACCTTGCAAGCCCAGGATTTGAATGCGCCTTCCCGCGATGGGAAAGTGCTCGTAAATATTTTCATGAGAGGCGCAGTTGATGGACTGAATGTCGTTGTGCCTTACGGCGAAGACAACTATTACAGCCTTAGGAGCAGCATCGCAATCCCGCGTCCTTCGACCCGCCTTCGGCAATCCCGACAAGAGTCGAGAGGACCGACGGCTTCGGAAGATGCCGCGCTCGATCTCGACGGATTTTTCGGAGTCAATCCGAGGATGAAAAATATTCAGAAGATGTTTCAGGCGCGAGAGGCAGTGTTTATACACGCTTCCGGTTCTCCGGACGGGACGCGATCTCACTTCGAAGCGCAGAATTTTATGGAAGCAGGGACACCGGGGGTCGCGACAACGGAAACAGGCTGGCTGAATCGGACGATGACACAAGTCGACGGCACTGCGCGAACGCCGTTCGAGCTTGTCGCGATAACTCCGGAACTGCCGTTGAGCCTGCGTGGAGATTACCCGGCGCTGTGCTTCAATTCGATTGATGAACTCAAGTTCGGATCAAGGGACTCGGAGGAATTTTCTTCCGCGCTCGCGGAGATGTACTCGTCGAGTCAGGTCCTCGGCGGTTCGGTCTCAATACTGCGCGAGGCTATGAAAGTCGCCAAGAATTCCAAAATCAGGGACGACGACAATTCAAACTATCCGGCTTATCCGCTCGCCAAAAAATTGCACGAGGTAGCGAAACTCATCAAGATGAATGTCGGATTGCAGATAGCGTTTGTCGATGTCGAAGGGTGGGACACGCACGTTAACGAAGGCGGGACAGAAAATGGCGTGCTGCCAAATTTACTGAAGCAGTTTGACGAATCCATAAAAGCTTTCCGTGACGACCTCGGGGAAAAATTCGGCAATGTTGTGGTGGTAACGATGTCGGAATTTGGAAGGACAGTTCACGAGAACGGAAACGGCGGCACAGACCACGGACATGCAAACGTGATGATGGTATTCGGCGGGAATGTGAACGGCGGCCGAGTCGCGGGCAAATGGCCCGGACTCAACGAGAATGATTTATATCAGGGACGCGATCTTGCATTGGCCACCGATTTCCGAACAGTTCTTTCCGAGGCGATCACGAAGCACCTTGGTGTGCAAGATGTCGCGCCTGTTTTTCCCGGATTTGAATACAGTGGGTCGAATTTAGTATTCGGGTAATTCTCTGGGTGAGCCAGTTCAAAACCGACTCGACTGATATAAAAAGGTTGCCGCTCAAAAGCTCTTAAGAAAATCCTTCAACAAAAGAGCGCTGAGTGCACAGACATTGGAGTGCTCTATATTTATGAATTCGTGCGAACCGCACCGAAACCAAAGCGCACCGTCAATAACAGCAACTTTATCCGCATTGCCAGCCGTGCCGGATGCTAGTTTTATTGCATCGTCAAACTCTTTTCTTTGATTGCCACCAAGTGAACTCAAGAACTTCGTTTGTCAGCCAACAACAAAACTCAAATTTCTTTTATTCTTCAGTGCTTTCCTTAGATTAGCTATAAGCTCAGCCAATTCAGTCTCGGGAAATTTATGTGCCGCTTTTGCCTTTCTTATGGATTCATCGAGCGAGTAAATCGCTTCACCTTCTTCAATGTAAAAAACCCCTTCATCGTTTTCATAAACATAATTCTCTATAAAACTTATCTCCCTTGCGTCGCCCCGCGACTTTTCGGTTTTTTGCTTTTGATCTCACTTATTCGAACCAAGGCTTTTCAAATGCCATAAAGTTGAAGTGTTCTCTTTTGCTCGCACACTTTTCAATAAATACGCATCCGTATCCTGAAAAGCAAGCACGTTGTTGAACTTCGTCAATCTCCGTACTTCATTTCTCCAGCCGCGATCGGAACATCGAGATGATTTTCCTGCGGAACTATCGGGCAACTGAAATTATGATTATACGCGCAGTACGGATTGTAAGCGTAATTAAAATCGAGCCTGTAACTCCCGGACTCGTTCTCTTTGAGGTCGATGTATCTTCCGCCCGAATAGGAAGTCTTGCCGCACGTCTCGTCGGTGAAAGGCAGGAATAGATCGTTGGAAGCATCCCCTAACATTTTATAAACGAAGAGCCGGACTTTTTGGCCGCCGACTTCAAATTCAAACTTTCCACATTTTACTGCAGGCCTCATCTCGCCGCCCGTCGCCTGAATATCCATTCGCTCCGGCGAACTCTCTTTGAGGAGCTTGACTTGATATATCAAACCGAAATTCGGAGGGTAGTAGTTGAGATGCTGGAACGACATTTTCTCCGCGCTCGTCAGCGGCGACGACAAGTTCGTCTTAAAGTAAATATCCTTTTGTGCCCGGAACTGATTTAGTGTTTCAAGATAAAGCTTTGCGTCGTTCGTTTTGAATTCCACACGCTCAGAGTCTCGCGAGCAGGAAACAAATGTCAACGCCAGGACAACCAGCAGCGATTTAAGAATTCGGCTTGCTGTTCTCAAGGACAAGTTTAAGTGAGATCCGGTGTGTATCGTCAAGTGCGCCTGAGTAAGCAAATCTCGCAAAGGAGTAGTCTATTTCAAGTTTAGGAAGATGGATACCGGCACCGACAGTGAACTGCTTCACTTCATTATAGCCGGCACGAATGGCGATGATATTCTTGTAGCTCACTTCCGCGCCGGCGCGCAAATCCGCACTCAGAGGGCCGACGTGTACGGTGGAAGATGACCCCATGTTATCAGCATTGAAGAGCAGATCAACCGCGGGCATGATCGTAGCCGGACCAACAGAAAAACGATAAGCCGCTCCGGTCGCAAGCGTCGGCGCAAGAACTTCGGTCGTGCCGGTCGTCCAAGCTACGATAGTCGTCGTGGCATTCTGCAGATTTGCGCCAAGGCTGAAATTTGTAAACGGCGTGTAGAGTGCGCCGACATCAAAACCGATTCCCGTCCCGTAAGTTGAACCGATACTGCGGCGGATGAATTTTACATTAGCACCGTAGGCGAAATTCTCGCTGTAACGCTTCGCATAGCTTCCGATTACGGCGACATCAGTCGCGCTGAAGAATGTTATCTTTGAATAATCGAGCCTGTCGGTCGGATCGAAAATTCCGTTGCCGTTGTAGTCGATGAGCGCGTTCAGCGTATTTGGAATCCCGCTGACGCTTGAAACGATGGCGCTGATCCCGACGGTTTCGCCCTTCGACAGCGACATCGCCGCCGCACCGTAATCATAGCTGACAACTCCGCCGTATCGCTGGTCGTGCATTAAAATTATTTCGGGAAACTTCAATCTCGAAAGTCCTGCCGGGTTCCAATATCCCGCGGTAACATCGTTCGCGACTGCGGTGAATGCGCTCCCCATTCCAAGCGCCCTGCCTCCGACTCCGATCGAAAGGAAATCATTCGCGTATTTGCCGAGAGTTATCCCGCCCGCATTTGCGCGCGTCGAGAAGCCGGCCTCAAAAGCCATCACAAAAATAACGCTTATGAAAATACGACACTTACTACTCAAGCGGTTCAGCACCAAATTCATCTTTTAAAAATTGCACAAGTGGATTGTTGACATCTGTTTCAACAGGCTGTTCGGAATTCGCAATTGTGAAATCTATCGCGACGCGAATTCCCAAATTCTTGAGAATGGCGTCCTGAATATATGTTTTATACGGCTTCGTCATTCCGACGACAATTTCGTTTGGCGCGCCCAGAACCAACCAGCCGTTTCGCGTACCGAGAGGTTTCAGGTTGATGAGATGCGACCAAACCGCGATCCTTTCCTTCTGCACATAATGCAGGAACTCATCCCACCTCACGGTGATTTCCTGGAACGCAGCTTCGGTGCTGCTGTATGAAGGCTTTTCTTCGGAAATTTTGTCGCCGGGACGAGACACCGTCCGATTCGAATTCGGCATCGGCTGAGCTTTTCTCTCCGGGAAATTAGGACGCGGCTCTCTTTGCGTCGTGCCGGCCGGAGGGCTTGCCGAAAATTGGCGTGGAGAATTGTCTCCGCCTGCAGGCCGTGGACTCGCCGCGGCGAAACCCTTCGGACTATTCAAGTTTTTTTTTAAATCTTCAACTTGTTGAAGAAGCTCGCGAAGCTTGATCGAACGCTCCATGTTGACAAGCTGCAGCAGAGTCATCTCAAGTTTTATTCTCGGCTGCGAGACATACTTTATCTGCTGCACCGCTTCGCTTGTCGTTTTCAGAAGACGAAGCAAATCCAATTTGTCAAATTTAGCCGCGGTCTCGAGATAGCGTTTCCGGTAATCCTGAGAAGCCTCTATCAAATCCGCTTTCCCTGTCGTCGAAGCGACAAGAAGATTTCGGATATGCTCCGACAAACCCTCAAGGAAGTCGACGGAATCGTAACCGCGGGAGACTATCTGAGCGGCAAGTTCGACAGCGCCTTTCGAATCGTTCTTTTCGATCAGCTCGGTCATCTTGAAAAACAATTCGTTGTCAACGAGGCTGAGTGCATCCACGACAACATCGTGCTTGATATCATTTCCGCAGAAGGCGGCGACCTGATCGAAAATACTCAGCGCATCGCGCATTGAGCCGTCGCCCTTCTTTGCGATCGTCACGAGCGACTCTTCATCAATTGTAATTCTCTCTTCCTTTGAGATGAATCGCAGACGCTCGATTATTTTTTCAATTTCAATTCGCTTGAAGTCGAATCGCTGGCATCGCGTAAGTATCGTCGGGATAACTTTGTGCGGCTCGGTCGTTGCAAGAACGAACACGGCATAAGACGGCGGCTCCTCAAGCGTCTTCAAAAGCGCATTGAATGCTTCTTTGGTCAGCATGTGCACTTCATCTATAACGTAAATTTTATATTTCAGCCTCGACGGTGAATAGCGAACCGATTCGCGCAAGTCCCTTATTTCATCTATGCCGCGATTCGAAGCGCCGTCGATCTCGATCACGTCGAGGCTTCTTCCCTCTGTGATCTCTTTGCAGACGTCGCATTCGTTGCACGGCTCTCCGTCTTTGGCATTCGGACAATTTATTGCCTTTGCAAGAATTCGGGCTGTCGTCGTTTTGCCGACTCCGCTCGGACCGCTGAACAAATAAGCGTGCGCGATACGACTGCGGAGAATTGCATTTCTTATCGTGACAGTAACATGTTCCTGCGCCGTAACCTCATCGAAGCGCATCGGGCGCCATTTGCGCGCGGTTACTAGATAAGTCATCTAAACTTTTCTCGTCACTATTTTCTAATTCTTATTTTATCATCTTCGACAATAATCACGAACATCCATGCTTTCAATATTGAGTTGCTTAAGTAAAGAAGCTGTTGTGCGTGGTAAGTCTTCATCTACAAGAAGAAGGGGCATTTCAACTTACAAGAGAAATTTCTTCATGTGAAAGATACTGTACGGCATACTGCAAAACTGCAAGGATGTCTTCTCTTGTAATTTCATATTCTTTCATCACTTCTTTGTACGTTAAGCCGGCTGCAAGTCTGCCAAGAACAACTTCAACCGGAACTCTTGTTCCTTTAATGACCGGCTTACCAAACCGGATCGCAGGATCAATCACGACGCGATCATTTAACTCTTTCATTGTTCCACCTTACAATAATTATGATTGCTCTAAAAACGCCGACACGATCGGGCGCCATTTCCGCGCTGTTACTAAATAAGTCATTATTTTTTCAGATTGTTAATTATTGCGTCGATTTGTCTTTTTAAGTCCGGAATATCTTGCCTGATTGTTTCCCACACAATGGATAAGTCTATTCCACTGTGCTGTCCGCAATCTCTTGCAAATAATCTTCATATTTCAGTTCTGTTCTTCATCTGTTTGAAATCTAAAAGAGAAATCTGTGAGAAACAATTTGGTCATTTATTCACCGACCTGTTTGCGAAAACATGTTTCAAAGCATCTTCGATTTTTTCAACCGGCACAATCGTTATGCCCTCTTTCAATTTCTCCGGAATCTCGGAAAGGTCTTTGAGATTTTCTTTGGGGATCAACACTTTTTTGATTCCGTACCTCTTCGCCGCGAGCATCTTTTCCATCAACCCTCCGATCGGCAGCACTTCGCCGTTGAGATTTATTTCGCCGGTCATCGCCACATCCGTGCGGACGGGTTTTTTCCCAGCCGCTGAAATGAGAGCCACTGCCATCGTGAGTCCCGCTGAAGGTCCGTCTTTCGGAGTTGCGCCTTCGGGAACATGGATATGAATTTCTTTTCCTTTATAAAAATTCTTTGCGATACCGAATCGAGTCGCATTTGCGCGAACGTGAGTAAGGGCGGCTCGCGCCGATTCCTGCATGACATTTCCGAGCCGTCCGGTCAACTGCAATCTGTCTGGTCCTTCCATCAATATCGCCTCAATGTTTAGAATATCGCCACCCCCACTTGTCCACGCAAGACCAAGAGCTACACCTATCCGACTTTTCTTGGCAATTTGTTTGGAGTGGAATTTAGGAACACCGAGAAATTTCTCAACTTTCTTTTCGTCAATTACAATCGGAGTAATTTTCTCCGATTTCACTTTTTTCTGATTGACAATTTCCTTCGCGACTTTCCTGCAAACGCCGGCAATCGAGCGCTCGAGATTTCTAACACCGGCTTCCCAGGTGTATCCGCGAATTATCTCCATCAATGCCGCGTCTTCGAATTTCGCGTATTTCTCGTCAATTCCGTGCGCTTTTAACTGCTTCGGGATAATATGCCGCTTGGCAATTTCGATCTTGTCATAATCGAGATAGCCGGGAAGCTCAATGACTTCCATCCTATCTTCGAGCGGCTCAGGAATATTGTCGCGAACGTTTGCGGTGGTGATAAACAAAACTTTTGAAAGATCGTAATCGACTTCTAAATAATGATCTTGAAATGAATGATTCTGTTCCGGATCGAGAACTTCCAAAAGCGCGGCGGCGGGATCGCCGTGGAAATCGGAGGCGAGCTTATCTACCTCGTCGAGAAGCATAACGGGATTTATGACACCGCCTTTTTTCATCGCCTGTAAGATTCTTCCGGGGAGAGAGCCGACGTAAGTTCTCCGGTGTCCTCTGATCTCCGCTTCGTCGCGCATCCCGCCGAGCGACAGGCGCACAAATTTTCTCCCGAGCGCGCGGGCAATGGATTTTGCCAGCGACGTCTTGCCGACTCCCGGAGGGCCGACAAAGCAGAGTATCTGCGAGCGCATCTCTTTCACCAGATTTAAGACCGCGATCTGCTCGACGATCCGCTCTTTCGGTTTCTCAAGCCCGTAATGGTCTTCATCAAGGATATTCTTTACATGTTCAACATCCAAATTGTCGCGAGTCTTCTTGTACCATGGCACATCGAGAAGCCAATCAAGATAATTGCGGATGACAGTGGCCTCCGGCGAAAAGGCTTGAGTCCTTTTCAGCTTGTCGAGTTCATCAACGGCTTTCGCCTTCGCCAGATCAGGCATCCGCGCATTTTCAATCCGCTCCTTCAAAAGCGCGTACTCGCCGCTCGGATTATCATCGCCAAGTTCGTCCTGCATTATCCTGACCTGTTCCTGCAGATAATACTTCCTCTGGTTTTTCTGTATGCTGCCCTGGACTTTGTCATCGATTTCCTGCTCGATCTTCAGAATGTTTATCTCTTCCATGAGGATCTTGATAAGCTCTTCGTATTGTCCCCGCAGACTCTTTATGCTGAAAAGATCGATCTTCTCCTGAATGGAAAGGTCCATATTGGCAAGAGTGTAGTAGAACTTGCGGTCCGGCTCCTGCATGTTCTCAAAAGACAAAAGAGTTTCCGGCGGAATGTCACGGCTGTTCCTGACGTAATCGCGGAATAATTGGGCGGCGTGCTTCACGTGCGCTTCAAGCTCGATATCTTTTTGGAAGGATTGGGCATTGAGACTGTATTCCGCATGAAGGATCTTTTTTTCCTCATAAAACCTCTTGACAAACGCCTGAGCGACGCCGTCAACGAGAACTTTCAAGAGTCCGTTCGGAAGCTTGAGTATCTGCAGAATTCTTGCGACCGTTCCAACTCTGTAAAGCTCATCGCGCGTAGGATCCTCGAGCGTGCTGTCCTTTTGGGCAACAAGGAGGATGAATTTGTTTGACTTTGCCGCGTGCTCGACGGCTTCAACCGATTGTTCTCTTCCGACGAGAATCGGGAAAAGCATGTACGGAAGCACAACCGAATCTCTCAACGGAAGTACTGGAAGACGAGTGGGAATATCTTCGACTTTTTCTATATCACTGGGGTGTTCTAATTCTTCAAATTCGTTCAAAATTTTCTCCGAATCCTGAATAATTACTTGGGATTTCTTTTCAAAAATATAGCAGAGTCGGGAGGGCTAAACAAGGTGGATGGAGCCTTCAACTAAAATCTCTACGAAAAGGCAAGGAACGTGGGCCATTATCGTTACCAAGCAATGTACCATCTCGACCGGCTCAACAAACTCCACGTGTCTCTTTCCCTTTCCATCAACTTCTTCAGCGCTAATGCCAAGCTCATATCCAAGACAAGAAACAAAAGTGAACTACACCAAAAAGTATGATCAACCTACTACTCCATTCCAACGCATCATGGCTCTCAAAGACTTTGACGAAAATGTTAAAGATCGACTATCCAAACTCTACCCCTCTCTTAATCCTGCCCACATCAGAAGAGATATCCTTAAACTACAAGAAAGGTTGTACCACCATGCTAAATCACCCTCTCGCTCCACCATCTCTTGCAACTTACTACAAATCACTCCTATCATGTCATAGAGATATTTACATGACCCAGCATGGAGAATGGAATCCCTCAAGCAGTGAGCCCGTTCAGAGCGGCTTTATCACGCACCAAGCCGAAGTGATTCTTTACTCTGCCAGAATAAGGCAATTCTATCTTTCTTTTTACTCTTGACTTTGTGATGGGGGGATATTTTGTGGTGTAAGTGATGATTCTGGGTGCCAAGAAAAAATAACCGGCGCATTCTGGTGGTTCGGAATCATTTGCAGAGTTGGCGCAAGCGGAGCCTAGCGTTGAAGGGCGTAGAAGAGAGAAGAGACATGGATTTGTAGACGGGAAAATAATTAATAAGGCTCGAATAGATTCCACAAGCACAATTGAAGGAGGGTAAGATGGTGAAAGGACTAAAGACAAAGGAGAACCGATGGTTTAAAGTTGCGTCCGCTGACCCATCGGTCAATTCAGAAAGGGGGAGAAGTAAACTTAGAAGAATATTGATCGTTTGCACTCTGCTTGCGGTGCTAATGCTGACTCTATCCGGCTGCATGGCTACCAGCACCTTCTACACTGCACGGACACTTGATCAGGGCAAGTTTGCGCCTGGGTTTGGCGCTGACGATATTTTTGTAAAAAGCACGGATAACTCCGTTACGGTTTCCAAAGGTTCTCCGTTTGTTCCGTCGTTCTTGTTTGCTTACGGTTTGCCTCTAAGGCTGGAAGCCGACGCACGATTTGTCATTCCACGCTTGCTTGAAGTGTCGCTGCGCGATCAGATCAATCCTCGATCATTCGAGTTGTTTGATTTTTCCCCGGACATAACCTTTGGAGATTTGTTTGGAGGCTACACCTATCTTAGATACGGAACAAGCCTGAGCAAAGACATCGGCAGCTTTGAACCGTACATCCACTACAGCTACTAACATTTCATGGGCGCAACTTCTGGGGATTTTTCTAACAGCTTCTTCTCTGGGGCAATGAGCGAGATTGTTGATAACGATCGCGTGATTGGCATCGGAGTTGGCATCCCTATTCCAGGGCTAAAGCTGTATCCCGAATTTGACTATCAATACTTTGGAAGTGGAATCAAAAATGGAATATGGAGTTTTGGAATTGGAATACGTGGAGTCCCCAAATGATAAAGAAAAACTCCGTGAAGAAAGTTGTTCCTGTCAACCTGATTCTGACAGGGTGAATAGATGATGCGGTTCTTCCTTTTGTCAATGGCATTAGCGCTAACTCTGATTAGCGTCGATTGTAAAAAGAGCCCGGTCGGGCCGCCGAGAGGAAGAGAAAGCTTGCGGCAGTTACAATTGGGGAAATAGCGAGATAGAAATTCCTGTCGTTAGACTTTCTCGTTGACGACGAGAGAGCGAACAGAGCTTCGATTCTTTTAATAGTTTCATTGCTATTAGCAATTACACTTCTGTCGTGAGTGGACAAACTTATGACTTGACTTTGTTATTACTTCATGATAGAGTTTCGCATTAGCAGTCCCCGGTTGTAGAGGTTGAGCAAACCGGGGAGAGCTCGCCAAGCAAAGAAGGGTATTGGCTTTGAAGGGAGTGAAGAAGGAAAAGAACAATTAAAATATGAAACAGTCAGGCCATCAGTGAAAACAGCTAAGTACAAATTTCCGATGCCGGCGATATCATAGAGAAGTTTTCGGACAGGAGGGTGAGATGGAGGAAGAATCTGCAGTAGGAGTGGCCATAAAGGGGGCAATCATTCAAAGTCTGGTGGTAATGTTGGCATTTACACTGTCAGGCTGCATTGTGGCGAGTAATTTCTATACGGCGAGAACGCTCAGGCCGGGCAAGATCGACCTCGGGTTTGGCGCCGATGATATATCACTAAAAAGCACCGACAAATCACTTGTAATTGACAAGCCCCCATTCATACCGTCGGTTGCGCTGGCGTACGGACTGCCTCTTCGATTGGAAATAGGAGCGCGCTATTGGCCCGGCATACTTGAAGGCACTCTCCGGGACCAAATAAATCCGATGGCATTCACTCTTTTTGATTTCGGTGTCAATTTCAGTTACGCAGAATACTTCGGGCATTATTCATACATCCGATACGGGGCAAGCCTGAGCAAAGACATAAGCGGATTTGAACCGTTTGTCAATTATACCTTCTATCACTTCGGTGCCAATGCCGGAACCAGCCTCTCAGATGGAATATTCAACGGGCAGTTCACGGATTTTATAGACAACAATCACGTGCTTGGCTTCGGTATTGCCATTCCGGTTCAGACGGCGAAGTTATACCCTGAGCTGGATTATCAATCGTTCGGGAGCGGCGGCGGTATTGGTTTGTGGTCTTTCGGAATAGGATTGCGCGCGCCGCTTAACTGAAGAGTCCACGCATGCCTGCGATGCGGTTACTTGGAACGGCGCGTGACTAAGAAAAGGACAAGAGGTTTCATGATAAGAGCTTCATTCTTTCTCGTAGTGGCTACTCTGATTTTTCTCGGCATCAGCTGTCGGAAGAGCCCTGTCACTCCTCCGCAGCCGACAAGTTGCAACTATCCGCATGGGAACCGCAACTTCGCCTGGAGAATCGACACAGTAGCATGGTGGCCGTCGGAGGTAGGTGGAGTTTGGGCGTTCTCGGATACGGACGCATACTTGATGGGAAACATTTCCGGCCCAACGGTACCCGGACAGAAACATTATGTGGCTTTACACTGGAACGGCAAAGTATGGAACGACAGTATTAATGGAACGGGGGGCTATGATAACGCAACTCAAAAATGGGGCGATATAGCGATTGATCCTAGAGGTGATGTTATTGGGGATGATCACCTTCTGGTTTCTGTCGGATACTGGGGAATAGACACAATTGAATACGCTGGCGTTGCAGAATTTGACAATCGCACAAAAAAATGGAAAAGTTATCAGCTTCAAGCAGTTGGAGAGCTTCGCTCGGTCTGGACGGACGGGAAGGGATATTTCATAGCTGTGGGTGATAACGGCATGGTTTACACGAAGGACGGATATAATGCGACCTGGGTTTATTCGAAGGCGCCGACGAATTTCGATTTTCTTCACGTTACAGGATGCTCAAAGACTGAAGTATATGCCGAAGCGGAACTATCACTTACTACCGGACAGAATTATCAGCAGTACTGGAAATACGACGGAGCTGAGTGGTACAGACTTTTCGATAATCAGGATACAACGGGAAACGTCGTCTCCCTGCCGGGTGATTACAGCTCCATGCGGGATATCGCCGCGTACCGATGTCCGGTTACTGATTCCGTTCGGTTGTACTTGACAGGGTGGGAATCTTATCTGCTGCAGTCCAAAGGGCAGTCTTTTGATTACTTAGTTACCAACATGTCTTCATTAGGGTTACCTTTGCATAACTTGGGGAGGACGGCGTACATGATCGATTTACTTACTCCCGGCGACATTTGGATTTTCGGAACGAAGTACAATTTCTATCAATGGAACGGAAGCAATTTTCAGCAGATCGTGATACCGGGCCTGCCAGCCCCTGACTCGCAATACGGCGAGCAACGCAGAATTGTAAAGACATCATCGGGCAAAGTGTTCCTACCGAGTGAAGTGTCCTCTCAAGTGTACGTTGTTGCTCAGGGGACACCATGAAAACACAAATGCAAAAAGGTCAATGAAAGGAGGTGACGAAAGACAAAAGATAGTATAACAAAAAACCCATCCCTGCCGGCAAGGGCAGAGATGGGGTGTTAGCGAACAAAAAGCGGTTCGAGTTTCACATCGCGGCTTTTTATGTCCCGAAAAGTCGGGGCAGGTCGTTTTGTGGCTTCTGCTTTTTCGTTTGCCAGTGGCAAAATAACAAACATCTGTTAAACCGTTCAATGCAAAGGAGAAAAAAATGAAACGGATTATTATCAAATGGCTTAGCGCCCTAGTTATGACACTATGCGTTATTCCATGGCAGGGTGCATCAGCGCAGACAGACTACAACGTCCCCGTAACACTTTCAGTGTCGAACACGGCGATCGACAGGTTCATAGGGACGCAATGGGCATCAATCCAGCACAGCTGGACAGGTACTTTCCAATACGGTCCCTATACCATCTCGCTGAGTGAACCGACGGTCATTCTATCAGATAACTTGATTAAAATAGTGATGGGAGTGACCTACTCAACCGAGGGGCCTTCTGGTTCATTTACAATCACTCCCACTCTGACGATTCCACCTACTACGATAACTGCAAGCAATATTATAACTGAGTACCAGGACCTTCAGCAACAGATCAACTCCAAGGTAACCGACCAATATGTCAGGGCACTCATCTATCAGTTGTTGTCGCCAATCAGCTGGATCGTTTACCAGGGGCAGATACTCAGTCAGTCCACAACCCTTTGGACTACCGGATCATACGTAGGGTGGAGTGGCACGCCATCCCTCACATTTACGGTTTCTAACAACGAATTGAATATCACCGTAACGCCGACGGTTGTAGTAGAAGCCCCCTCGTACACATGGTGGTGGGACAGGCCGTCCACGCAGCAGTTTGGAATTCAAATATATTCCAACGATGCAATTCAGATAACATATCTGAGGGTATTCGATGCAAATGGTGCACAAATTCTGGAATCCTATCAAGTTGCTTCATCGGCTTATGATCCCTCGAACAACCGATACGTTACCACACTGGTAGCTAGTGCTCCAAATCCAGTGGCGAACACTCTCACATATGTTGAATATCAGGTAAGAATAACCCGACAATCGGCGGAGACACTTTGGGATTTCACGACTCAACCAGTCGGAAATCCGGAACCGTGGGGTTCGTTCCAAACAGTGTCTTCAGTTATGGTCTCATCTACTTAGGAAGGAGGTGAAAAAGACATGACTTGAAGCAATTAGAATTTCCTGTAGTTCCAAGGTTGATAATGTCCAAACAAAACCATAAAAAGCAAGGAGAAATACCATGCGTACAAGTACATCGTTATTCGTGCGAGCGATTGCTGCACAATTTCTTCACGCCGATTTCACGTTTGGTAAATTGACTCTACTCATTGGATGTCATAACTTTTGAACAAAGGAAGAGAGATGCGAAAGTACAAGATTTATCGCTTCTTGTTACCGGCAATTCTTTCGGTCATGCTCGTCATGGGCGGATTTAGCTGCAACTTCCTGACAGGCCCACACAGAACGACCGGCCCCGACACCACTTCCAGCAACTTCACATGGACGGTTGACACGATCGGCGCCGAGGGAAGTATCCTCTACGACTGCTGCATTATTAATGATACTTTGGCCTACGCCGTCGGCCTAATTATGCCTTCAGATTCCGTTGGACGTAATAACACGATTTATTGGAACAACGCTGCTGTGTGGAACGGCGTAAAGTGGACACGCATGCAAATACCGCTTTACTATCAAGGGCAAAAAACCTTTTCCACTGCCTATTCTGTCTTTGCGAGGAATGCAAATGATATTTGGTTTGGCATGGGATACTTGGAGCACTGGGATGGGCATCAGTTTAAACAGATAGACCCGCAGCTTCAGTCTGTTGAAAACAAGATATGGGAGAGTTCAGACGGGAGTCAAGTGTATGTCGTGGGAAATTACGGGAAGATCGCTTACTCACCAGATCACGGCAGCACTTGGCAGCAAGTACAGACAGGCACGACCTTGCCGTTCCAGGACATCTGGGGAGATGGAGGACAGGTGCTGGCTGTGGCGTCTGATAAGTTTGGACTCGGTGGAAAATACCTTATACAACTAAACGGCAATACGGCAGTTCACTTCAATGACAGCATTCCCACAGGAGTGAGCCTTAGCGGTATCTGGTTCACAGCGAATCAAGAGTATTTCCTTGTCGGAGACGGAGTGCTTACAAAGCACTCCTTGTCTGACAAAATATGGCAGTATGATGTAAACCGTAGTGCAGCAAGTTACTATTCCTTTGCAGTCAGAGGCGACGCGCTGAACTGCGTAGTGATCGCTGGAGGTTATGGGGACGTGAGTTTTTATAATGGAGCACACTGGACGGAATACAGAGAGCTTTATAATCCGATTGACCAGTTGAGAAGCGTCTCGATAAAAGGAAACATGATTATTGCCGCGGGGATAAGAACGTACAGTGGTGTTCAATACTATGGAGTTACTTATGTCGGAAGGAGGTGAGACGTGGATGTGAACCAAGAGAGAAGGGTTAATTGCGAGAGCAGTGGATATTCCATGGTGAAGAAAAAGCTCCACGATGGGTTACTCCGCTTTTTGTCAAGAGCAAAGCATAAACAAAAGGAGAGATAACATGAACGCAAACTGCAAGCGACGAATCGGGCGACCTATAGTGGTCGTTACATTCGTTTTGTTAGGTGCGGTTTCTCCCGTGGCTACCGCACAATCATTCCGCGGGCCTGTTACCGGTAAGACTCCGGCAGCCGGTGTGGTCTCGATGTTGAGCCTTCCTACCAGTCCTATCACACCTCAGAAACACACAATTGTGCCAATTGGAGCTGGACCACTGTCGCAGCCATCTGGAAGACAGCGGGTTCAGCCACTCCCCCATCCGGCAAGTCAAGAGCTGGATAAGAGTAAGGCAGCGGCTCCAAAAAGATCCACCACCAAGTCGATACAAGCAGACAACCTGACTGCAAGTTTTCAGGGGATCGGCGACACCGGGCCAGAGCCTCCCGATCCCGTCGTAGCGGTAGGGCCCACGTATGTCCTTGAGGCAGTTAACACCTACATTTGGATTATGTATAAGGACGGAAGTTACGTGTACGGGAATGACTTGAGAAATTTCTTTGGTAATTTTAACGATACATTCTCCGACCCCAAGGTGGTGTTCGACCAGTATTCCCAACGATACCTCATACTCATCTTAGCTTTCAATACATCTACTTACACGTCGAGCTACATGATCGGTGTGTCGGAAACATCTGATCCGACAGGGTTATGGTATAAATATAGCTCGAATGCAATGTACGACGGAAACACAGATGACAGTCTGTATGCAGATTACCCGGGCTTAGGTTTCGATCCGAACTGGTCAAGTCCCAATCTTTGTGTAAAATCATAAGAGGTCACGCTGCCAGTCTGTACGATAGAAATTCTGTTTCATTGTCATGAGGGCAGATGAGGTGTCGTATCTGCCTGAGCTGTGCCAGTTCAAGA
>JAMCQL010000077.1 GCA_023381615.1 Bacteroidota bacterium | reverse complement strand
TCCAGAAATACTGTATTTCCCGCACTCGATCTCCTCTACTACCTTTCGTCTGAATGCCTCGCTGTATCGTATACATCTCGTTCTCTCCATAGGTTATTAACTCCTTATGTGGATAACTCCTCCACATTCTTTGAAGTGTCAACCTATTTCAGGACAAGACAGTCGCAAGCACAGTTGCGTCCGCATAATTCGGCTTAGTATTCGTTTCACGAATATCTTTCGCGGTGCCTTCGACCTTAATCCCTTTCTCCTCGAACACCTCTTTCAAGACAGTCACCGCGTAAAGTGCCGGATTGTTTATCGCAATCGATTCATGCCACGCCGGTTTATTGACTGGGAAATTCCCGTACACGTGTACGACATTCGTTCCCCATGCGCGGTGAAAAGAGATATAGTAGCCCGGAGGATTTGAGTCTGGCGGAGTAGTGACCGTTTCATTGACAACGGTTATGTACTTTGTCGGCGGGTTCCATGAAATCTTGGCTGGAGCGCCAACAGAATCACCCGCAGTTACTGTCATGTCCACACAGTTGTCGTTGAAAACTATTCCTCCCATTTGAGCTGCGTACCAATCGGTCTCGTAGTCAGCCGCCCACCCGCGTCCATAAGAAGCGCCATCAAAGGCACTGTTGTCTCCAACTATATCACCATTTATTTCGTCGATCCCTTTCGCCTTCAGGCTGTCTGCCCACTGCTGGAAAGTCAGCGTGACGTCGCCTCCGTTATACCGTCCACAGATTGTAGGATCCCCACTTCCCCTCAAGTGGACGTCGCCATTGGGCACCCCATTCTCCACTTTGCCGTCAGTGGCGAGCAAGGTGGTATATTTGAACTCCGGCGTAAGCGATGTAAAAGCGGCAGATGTGGTGTAGAGTTTCAAGTTTGAGGCGGGGGCAAAGCTCTTGTATTCGTTTTTCTGGTAAATGATCTCTCCGGTTTTCAGTGATTGTATCTCTACACCCCAAAAGGCATTGAAGAACTCTGGGTTGTCAAATCTGTCTCCTAACTCCTCGCGAAGCTCCTCAACGGGGGACAATGGAACTGTGGTTTCTTTCGTCACCAAGAAAGAAGTGCAGCCGGAAATAACAATGGCTAACAGCAAGACCGTGGGAACAAGTTTCATGAAATAAATCACCTCCTGCGGCAACGCCGCTATGTTTAGTAATGTTTGGTAAACAGGGACGTGAATTTCTTGCAGTCAATCAGAAGTTGCATGCGATGACGAACAAAAGTTACACAAGATGTCCCTATTTACCTAACTTTCGTTGTTTCATGACAGCTCCTTTTGAAATTCAAAACTCAAAAGTTCCGCCAAAGGCGGATTCACCAAGGCGAACAAAGGTCAAGACGCTCGCTGTCGTTCTGAGTTCCGATGAGTCGGGACGAAGAATCTGCTTACAATTAGCCGGCGGTTCGCGGTCATAAGCTACTCTTGATTAACCTTAAACAAGATTCTTCTCCCCACGTTGTCGGGATCAGAAAGACAATTTTGAAAGAACTCAAGGTTGTAAAGAACAAACGATTCTTATAGAACACCTTGAGTTTTACGTTGTGGTTTTTCCCGAAGGGACTCCTTCGGGGGACTTTTGACTTTTTTCCGCCGGAGGCGGATCAGCCGTTGGCTGAGACCTTTCATTTCATCTCGCCACTGTCGGATACAGCTTCGCGCCAATCAAGACAAGAATCAGCACTGCAGAGATTAACGCAGCAAAGTCAAATGGAATTCCATAAGCCGATGTTCCCCCAACAAGCATCATAGTCCTCAAAGCATCAACTTCATAAGTCAGGGGATTGATGTGCGCAATTACTTTCAGCCAATCCGGCATCATGGCAATCGGATAGATCGCGTTACTTGCGAAGAACAGCGGCATGGTCAGCACCTGTCCGATTCCCATGAAGCGCTCTCGAGTCTTGACGATGCAAGCAATGATCAACGAAAAAGTCGAGAAGAGTGCCGCGCCTAGGATTATAACCAGAAGTATTCCGATAAGCGAAAGCGGAGACCACGAGACTTGCACACCCAAAAGCAGCGACAGAGCATAAATGATCACCGCCTGAGAGACCGCGCGGACTCCAGCAGAGAGCGCCTTCCCGAGGACGAGAGCTGTCCGGGGAACCGGACTTGCCAGAAGTTTATGAATAATCCCGAGGTCGCGCTCCCAAATGATTGCAATACCGTAGAAAATGGCTACAAAAAGAACGCTTTGCGCCAAAATTCCCGGCGCCATGAAGTCTATGTAGCGGACATTCCCAGTCGGTATCGCTCTAACACGAGTGAACACCTCTCCGAAGACGAGCATCCAGAGCGCCGGCTGAGCCGCGCGCGTCAAAAGTTCCGTCGGATCGTGGCGGAGTTTCCGGATTTCGAGTTCCGCAATTACAAATGTCTTATAAATGAAATTGGTAAACGCCGAAAACGGATTGGAATTATCCCAGCCGTTTTGCGGTGCGCCTTGTTCTTGATACATCTCTAAATCTTTCTCCTGTTTCGCTGTTTTCCAGTGTGTTTCCCGCATAAAACTCAAACACTTTGTCGAGTGTAACCCCATCGCCGCTCACAGATGTCTTTAGTTCCGAGGGTGATCCGATCGCGGCAATTTTTCCTCTGTTCATAATGGCAACACGGCCGCACATCGCGTCGGCTTCTTCCATGTAATGTGTTGTCATAATTATTGTCGTTCCGCTTTCGGCGAGCTTTCCGACATATTTCCACACCGCCTCTCGTGCAACAGGATCAAGCCCGACAGTCGGCTCGTCTAGGAAAAGTACGCACGGCCTGTGCAGAACCGCCTGCGCAACCTCGAGGCGTCTTATCATCCCGCCGGAATAAGTTCTGACAAGCTTGTCAGCAAAATCGGAGAGTCCCATGAAGTGCAGTGAAACTCTCACACGTTCCTCGCGCTCGCGTCCGGGAATGTCGTACAGCTTAGCAAAGAAGAGAAGATTTTCATAACCTGTCAAACTTCCGTCGGCGGAAAGAAGCTGCGGAACGTATCCGATGATTCTGCGGACATGCGATGCCTGTTTCACGACATCAAACCCGCCGACTGTTGCCGTTCCTGAAGTCGGAGGAAGAAGCGTCGTCAACATTTTGAGAGTCGTGGTTTTTCCCGCGCCGTTTGGACCGACCATTCCAAAAACTTCGCCCGCATCGACGGCAAAAGAGACGCCGTTGACAGCCGTCAGTGCGCCAAACTTGCACGTAAGATCCTTGGTTTCGAGAATAACATTGTTCATTTGTTTTCTAATCCTTCAGAGGTTCTTCTGCGTAATAGCTTTCGAGTTTTTTCACAACCGACTCTATGCTGAAAAA
The DNA here is from genome assembly GCA_023381615.1 of Bacteroidota bacterium. GTDB lineage: Bacteria > Bacteroidota > Ignavibacteria > Kryptoniales > JAKASW01 > JAKASW01. The sequence goes on along the minus strand of JAMCQL010000077.1, from coordinate 61,723 downwards.
TTCTTCGACTCGTTTTCTGCCGGCGTCGCCATATTCTCGGCGCATTCGCGGATCGCGGGCAAGTCTGGAAATTCCTTCCGCCAGCGATTGATAATTTTCGGGAGGAACAAGTATCCCCGTCTCGCCGTCAACGACAATGTCGAGTACGCCGGCGTTTCCGCTCGCAACAACAGGGAGTTTCATCGCCATCGCTTCAAGCAAAGTAAGCCCGAAAGATTCTTCGTGAGATGGAAAAGCGAGAACGTCGAGCGCAGACAAGAGTCGCGGTACATCTTTTCTGAATCCGGTAAACCGTGTCACTTTATTCACATCGAGTTCTTCGGCAAGTTCTCTGATTTTGGTTGCGTAAGCTTCCTCGCCGTAGCTTGCGCTTCCGGTTATCAGGAACCGCAAATTCAAATCCGAAGATTCAATTAAATTTTTTGCTGCTTTCAGAAATTCCTCGTGGCCTTTTCCCGGCGACATTCGTCCAACCATTCCGACGAGTACGGCATCCGCCGGAATACTGAGTTCCGCTCGTACTTCCGATTTCCGATACAGAGAAGGATCAAAATCTTCCAACGAAATTCCGGGTGAAAGAACGTGCACGCTCGTTTCGGGAACGGGACATGTGTTGATGACGCTTCCTTTTATATAATTTGAAATCGCAAATGTTCCATTGAGTCTGCCGTAAAGGAAACGATGCATTGGATCCGTTTTCTTGACACCGCTCGCCATGTGCTTGGTAAGAAAAAGTTTTGCGTTCGACGAAGAAAGTTTCATGGCGGGGACGAGCCACCAGAGGTCGTGAGAAAGGTGCGTATGCACCACATCGAAATTGTAACTCTTCAACAATCTGCTCAAATCCTTAATTATTCCCAGCGCCTGCCTGTCATCTCTCAGAAGTCCGACCGTCGGTATATCTGCGGCGTAAGCTTCTTTTAGGAGAGTCGTCCTCGGCATGCAAAGAAGGCTCACATCATGTCCGCGCCTTTGGAGTTCGCGCGAAATAAGAAGCGCTTGCATTTCGAGTCCTCCCCAGGAGCGTGAACCGCAAGACTGCAGGATCTTCAAGGTTGCACTCCAATGGAAAACCTTGTCAAGGTTAAGAGCCTTTCACCCTTGACAAGGTTTACGTTGGTTAACTTTCGCAAGGTTACCAAATTTTTTCTCCGACTGCTTGCAGAAGCTCGTACCTTCCGATGACATATCGGTAGAGCGCTTCAAGCCGCATAAGTCTTGCCTGTGCAAGCGAAGTCTCGGCGTCCAAAAGATCGAGGTTCGTCACTGTGCCGGCTTCATAGCGGATCTTGGCGAGACTCAACGCGCTTTCCGCCTGCTGAACGGCGACGTCTGTCGTCTGGAATTTATCCATGCTCGAACGGAGATCGGCGACGCCTCTCTGCACGTCCGCCTTTATCTGTTCCGCGACATCACTCTTGTAAGATTTCGCCGCCTTGATATTCGCCGAGGCTTCCTGCTGCATGCTTTCTTCCCGGTAGCCGCCGAAATACGGAACAACTCCGGACAGAGGAATCTGTAATTGAACCGCGGCCGCGTAATTTCCTCGCCATGCATTTATGTTCGGCTCATAACCATTCTTGAATCCATAGGCAAGCGCGATATTCACAGAAGGATTATTAACCGCGGATGCAACATTATATTGAGCCTGCGCGGAAACAATCTGGTCGTCTGCGGCTTTGACTTCGACGCGGTTTTGCATCGCAACATTTATAAGCGAATCGAGATTGAGCGGAACCGGAGCCTCCGTGAATTCACCGGCAGGTTCCACTCGCGCGTTCGGAGGAAGTCCGAGCAGATGCCTGAGCGTTATCTCGGCGTTCGCAAGGGAATTCTCCAGGCTTATCTTCGTGTTCTGTGCTGCGGCGACGCGCACTTGGGTTGTCAGCACATCGAAGTCAGTTGCTGTCCCGGCCTCAACTTTTTTCCTTGTCATGTTGAGATGTTCGTTAAGCGTGTTTATCTCGTCATTCTGAACTTGAATGCTTTGTTTCAGAAAGAGAATTGTATAGAAAGTCTGGACTGTCCGATATGCCAGATCCTGTCTTACAAGTTCAAGCCTGTCCTTCGAACTCTGGACTTGCGTTTTTACGAGATCGATACTCTTCTGCCTCTTGTTAAAATCATAAACGGTCGCGCTGACGCCGACATGTTCGTCATAATTGTTCGACGGAAAAAGGTTGATGCTGCCGAATCCGGGAAAGCTGAAAGCGGCGACGGGACCAAGACGAGTGTAATTCAGCGAGACGCCGGCTTCGGGATAGAGCGAGCTTTCGCTCTCTTCGACTCTGGCCTTAGACGCATCAATCGCATGTGCGGCTTGCTGGATTGCAGGATTTGTTGCCAGCGCCATGCGCACCGCTTCATCGATGGTCAACGAATCGCTCGTATTGGTTTGTGAAAACGCCGCTGTTATTATCGAAAAGAACACGATTGTCAACATAAGACTAAAACGAGATTTCATTATTTCACCAATGTTAATAAAAAATAGCTATCAGCACTCAGCGTTCAGCTATCAGTCGAATGCCAAACGCAAATAGCTTCCTCGTCCGAAGGATCCTTTGGATTGGACTATTTGTTTCAACTATTCAAAAACTTCCTATTCCACTGTTCCATCATTTCAAGATTCCATCTCTTTGTTATTCTGCCGATGGCATCCCTTTGGGACAATATTCCATAATTCCAGCATTCCATTATTTCGTTATTACTCCATTGCGACAATTTTTTCGCCTGGGCCTTTCTTTCTCTTGTAACGCAAGAACAATATGGGAACAATGCAAAGAAAGGTAATGAGCGCCGCCACGAAGAAATCGTCATCAACAGCCGACACGAATGCTTGCTGGCTTAAGTTGTAAACTACAAGCGCTTCCGCCCGCATGGATGACAATGCCATGGTTCCACCCACAGCCTGCTGAGAAAATCTTTGCAGTCCGAGCATGACATTATGCGCAACCGGCGAATATTTATTTACGGCTTCTCCATACATCGTGGTATGGAAAATGGTCCGCTCCGTCAGGAGAGTTCCCATTATCGCGACGCCGAAACTTCCGCCAATCTGTCTCAAGACATTGAAGAGTCCCGAAGCCTGTGCCATGCGTTCTCTCGGAATCTCGGAGAGTGCTATCGTGCTCAGCGGTGTGAACATGAGACCCATTCCAAGTCCCCGCAGATATAAGGAAACCATTATCGAAGATGTCTCCGAAAAAAGCGAAAGATAGCGGTTAACGAATAAGCTTGACCCTAAAAGCAGAATTCCAATGATGGCAGGAATTTTCGGATTGACCCTGTCGGAAAGGGCTCCTGCTATCGGAGCCATGATAGCCATCAGGATGCCAATCGGCAAGAACAAAGAGCCTGCTTGAAAAGCCGTGTAGCCAAGCCCGTTCTGCAAGTACAGCGGCAGGAGGAACGTGCTGCCGAACATGCCCATTCCGAAAATGAAGAGTACTAGATTTGCCATCCCGAAGTTGAAATTCTTGAGCAAGCTGAGGTCTATCAACGGATGGTGGACGTTCAGCTCGACAATGAGGAACATTGCAAATCCAATGGCCGCCAGCGCGAAGCAACTAACAATGAAGGGCGAAGTCCATCCGCCCGTGTTCCATTGCGCGTTGCCGTCCGAAAGCGCGATTAGCAGTGCCGTGAGAAAAGTTGATACCGAGATGAAGCCCGCGATATCGAAAGCGCGAATCTTGGACGTTTTGTATTCGCGCTGGATTACCAGAGTCGCGAAGATTCCTACTATACCAACAGGCACATTTATGTCGAATATGGAGTGCCAGGCAAAATTATCTATCAGATAACCGCCGAGCGTCGGTCCAAGAGAAACGGATGCCGCAGCAGCTATGGCCCAAAATCCGAGAGCAACACCGCGTTTTTCGGGAGGAAATTCCCTCGTGACTATCGCCATTCCGACGGGCATTATGAAGCCCGCTCCGGCTCCTTGAATCACCCGGAAAAGTATAAGGGCAGTCTCGTTCCACGACAGAGAACAGAGAAGCGACCCGAGAGTGAAAAGGCTGAGACCCATCGTGTAAGTTCTCTTGTAGCCGAAATGGTCGGCAACCCATCCCGAAGTCGGGAGCATGACGGCGAAAACAAGAAGGTAGGCCGTGGCAACCCATTTCACGGTATCGATCCCAATACCGAACGTCGCCATTATTTTTGCAAGCGACACATCGACAATGGTCGAATCAAGGACAGCCATGAAAGTACCGATCATAACATTTGCAAGCACCCACCATTTGTAGGAAGAATGCTCGTGGTGAAGAGACGGGATAGAGCTGACGGCCGCGCCTCTTATAGACTTTTTCCCTGATCCTAACATTAGTTATTTCACTTTCACGGAAACTTCGACGGACATTCCAGGCCTCAAAAACGGCTTCTGTCCACCGCTCATAGTCGGGTCATCGATAGAAATTTTTATCGGCACACGCTGGGTGACTTTAGTGAAGTTGCCCGAAGCGTTGTTCGGCGGAATGAGAGAGAACTCCGACGCCGTGTATGTTCCGATCTCGAAAACTCTGCCGAAGAAATTCACACCGGGATAACTGTCAACAGAGATCTGCACGGGATCGTTCAGATGAATATGGCCGAGTTTTGTCTCTTCAAGATTCGCAGTAACCCAGATATTCTTAAGGTCGTAAATCGTGAAGACGGGCTGCCCGGGCTGGACGACATCTCCGGTGAGCACCCATCTCTTAGCAACAACTCCGTCCATTGGAGCGGAGATGACCGTGTTCTGAAGCTGGGATTCAATTACGCCGATTTGGCTCCTCGCCGCCGAAATTTTCGAGAGCGCAATATTGTACTCGGCGCGCGCTGCTTCGAGAGCTTTCTGCGCGTGATCGTACTGCTCCTTCGTGACGATTCCGCCTTTGTATTGAACTTCGGCGCGGTTGAAATCTTCCTGTGCACGGCTGACATTAACTTGTGCAAGAGGAACGCTTTCCTGGGCAAGCTCAAGTCCTGCTTTCGCCGAAGCATCCTCAGCACGAAGGTCGCGGTCGTCGAGTCTGACAAGAACCTGTCCGGTTTTCACGGTGTCGCCTTCGTCCGTTCCCAGATACGCTATTCTGCCGAGCATCTTCGTGCTGATCGCAACACTGTTGGCATCGATGTAAGAGTCGTCGGTGGAAACAAAGTCCTGCATGTTTATGTACCAGTAGTATCCGCCGATCGCCGCCGCCGTCAGGATGAGTAAAAGCGGTATGATGACGCGCTTCTTGCGGAACAAGGGAACCTCGTCTATATCCTCGTCGGCCTCTCCGTTCTCAGCCGCTTTGAGAGTATTCAGAGATACCTGAGCCAGATCTTTGTTGCCTTTCTCTTTGGTCTCCATTAAAATTTTATCCTCTTTTATCTTCTTTTTACAATCCCGTTTAAAATAACTTCCACAATTTCTTTCGTCGCCCGCTCTAAAACGTGGTAGGTTTCGGCGTCTAATTCCTTGTCAATTTTCTTGAGCAGCCATGCGCGCGGCCCGTAAAGCATCTGAATGATCACTTCCGCCGATTGCTGCGGATTGGAAATAGCGAACTCGCCGTTCTTCTTTCCTGATTGAAGTATCTCTTGAAGAATTCTCACTTCGCGCTGCTGGAAATCCTTATAAATTTCCATAAACGATGCTCTTGTTTCTTTCGGCTGCTGGAACCCGAGTGCACGCAGGTTGGCGAGTTTGCGGAAATGCTCGATCCGCTTTCCGGCATAATTGCGGAGCATGTCACACGCCGGGAGCTTCTCCCCCAGCATGGTTTCGATGTCACTAAAGAACTGGTCGACTTCCTGCTTGACCACTTCCTCGAAAAGACTTTCCTTTGTCGGGAAGTAATAATACAGCGACGCTTTCCCCATGCCGACATCTGCGGCGATCTCGTCCATTGTAACTTTTGAGAATCCGTAGTACGCGAACCGTTTCCGGGCGGCGTCCACGATCACGTTCTGCTTTTCAGATGATAATTGCTCTGTCATGTTATCGTCCTTAAAACCTTTCGACCATTTCAGTAATTCAGTCGAAAGATATAACATCCAAGGGGCAGAGTCAAGTTCCCCGGGAAGAGGGGGGTGAAGAGGAAAGTGCAAGAGGAGCTGAAACAAGCGGGTTAATTGAGCGTGCGCTTCCCGCTTGGAAAATGAACTGCGGTTGTTGTTGCAATCCTATTGTGAGATGAGAAAGGTCGAGCGCTGCGCGATCCTGCAATCTGCGGGGTAGTTCCCTGAGGACCTACGACCGAGAGCAACTATATCAGCATTCCGACGCGGACAGACTCAGAAAACAATTACCTGACTTGACTTGCCATCTGGCATTATCTCCGACGGACGAGTAATCTACCATTCGTATCCTCAAAAGCATTGACGTTATTTGATCATCAACATCTTCTTCACGGAAGAGTAATTCCCCGTGGTTATCCGATAGAAATACACTCCGCTCGGATAAGTGCTGGCGTCAAATATGACTTTGTATTCTCCCGCATCTTTCTGTTCGTTTACAAGCGTTGCTACTTCCCTGCCAAGCACATCGTAAACTTTCAAAGTGACATAGCTGAGCGCTGAAAGCTGATAGCTGATTACTGTTGTCGGATTGAACGGATTCGGATAATTCTGACTCAAAGAAAAACCTCTCGGAACAAATGGCGTTTCATTCACCCCGACGACCGTGCTCGCAAGAAGTACCATCACGTCCATTGGCTGTACTGCTCCGCTATCCGGCTGAGTGGACGAAACCTTAACACCAACGACCACACCTCCCGTCGTAAGATACACGAACTCTTTTTTATCTCCGAAAAAGCCATGGTTCATCTTCAGTCTCAAACATTGCAATTGGTGTCCGGGAATCTTCAGCGTTCCGTAGCCGTCAACGGTTACTGTGTCTGTTGCTGTGTACGTTATAGCCGAATCGATTCCTCCAGTTAGACTGTAAGTCGTGTCAAAGTGTGTGGATGTGTAATGGTAGGAGTTTCCCCCGTACGTCACCGGGAAGACCGCCGTTATCTTATAGGGCTGGTTGTGAATGAAGCGGTATTGGGGAATCAGTGACACTTTACCAACCCCAAACAAGGTGTCGTTGCCAAATAGAAAGACCGGATTGTTTTCAATGGAATCCGGAGCATTCCCAAACGTGATGGCATTCGCGGGATAGCGCGCGGCAAGAACGGGAATGCTGCTCACTTGATAGTTATGCGAGACGGACATCGGCTGGAAACCGACTCCAGTGAAATCGTAAATGTTTGGGCCGCCTTTCTTACCGATGTTAACCGAAGTGACCGTGCTGTCAGCGTGATAGTAATAATGCGACTGCCCCGGCGTGAATATTGTCTGAAACTGCGCTTCGGTTACGGTTATCTGGGCTTTTGCAAATAATGGAAACATAAACAGAAACGATAACAGAAAGAATGGAATTGGGGAATGATGGGTTAGGTTGGTAACCTTTTTCATGACACACCTCCTGAATGAAATTTTTTGAATCTACTTGCAACAATGCCCAGTTTTCAAATCACAGGCGTAAAGGTTGGTTCGGCACGATCTCTAAGCTCTCGCTCACACAGCCGCCCGAGCTACAAAGCAATTTAATTATCCTCGCCGAAATATACTCGACACACCGACCATTGTCAATCTTTTAGAGCAGTAAGCGTTCAAATAGAAAAAGGAGCTTGTTTGGCAGAATTCGTTTCCAACACGAAACCTCTTCTTTCCCCCCGCATCCAATCTCTTGTATGGACAAAATCACATCCGACATAACAATCGAAAAACTCGTGACCGAGCTTCCCTCTTCGGTGAGTTACCTCATGCAAAAGGGAATAAAATGCATCGCGTGCGGCGAACCGATATGGGGAACGCTCGAATCAGCGGCTAAAGAAAAAAGATTCAGCGAGGAAGACATCGACGGTTTCATTTCAGATTTGAACAAACTGGCAGAGAGTAAACGGTAATTCCCTTATTCTCACGAATCCGAAGAAACGTTCTGATAAAGCCAAAATTCCAAATCTCAAATTACAAATCCCGCGTGGTCGGACGTGAATGATTTGCTTGCGGAATCCAAGAAGCGGGAGATCTCGAAATGCGGGATAAATCCCAACGACAAAAATTCAAAAAAAGTCATCCTATGCCTTTGTGTCATTAAAAATTGGAGCTTGTTTAGCCCGTCCTCCTATTACATGGGCGGGTTGGAATTCGTGATTTGGAAATTTATTTCCATTAGTCCCGCCCACAAATTTTACGCTTCGTGTTTCTTAACGAAAGTGCCTCTCTCGAGTTCTTCAAATGCCGTACGGAGTTCGCCTTCACGGTTCATTACTATCGGACCGTACCACGCAATCGGCTCTCCGATTGGCTTCCCGGAGAAGAGCAAAAATCTGACAGGCTCATCCGACGCGGTCACCTGCACTGCCTCGCCATCTTCAAAAAGCACGAGGCTCTCGTTGTCGATTATCTGGCTTTTCTCTGAATTTGAATGACTGTTTCCCTCAACCTCATACGAGAATAAATCTTTCTCGCGAGTGAAATAGCCTTTTCCATCAATGACATAACCAATGACCATGTGGCCCTTCGTTGTCGGAAGAACAAACTCTGAATTCGCTGGTAATGTCACATCAAGATATTGCGGATTTGTTACGATGTCCGTAACCGGTCCCTTCACACCTTCAATCTCACCAGCCACCACTTTTATCTTTGTGCCATTCTGCCGTGTTACTTCCGGGACTTGGCCGCTTTTCACGTCTTGATACCGCGGGTCTATCATCTTGTGCGAGCTTGGTAAATTTGCCCAGAGTTGGAAGCCGTACATTCCGCCGCCGTTGTCGCCCTTCGGCATTTCCTGGTGAATGATCCCGCTGCCGGCAGTCATCCACTGAATGTCACCCGAAGAAATCACGCCGTTGTTGCCCATGCTGTCACCGTGTTCGACGTTTCCTTTCAAAACGTAAGTGATCGTCTCGATGCCGCGGTGCGGATGCCACGGAAAACCTTTCATGTAATATTCCGGGTTGTTCGATCTGAAGTCGTCTAAAAGCAAAAACGGGTCGAACATTTTCACCTCGTGGAAACCGAAAGCGCGTTTGAGATGTACTCCTGCGCCTTCCAGTGTTGCTTTGCTTTTAAAGACCTTTTTGATTTTTCTATATTCAGTCATTTTGTTTTCTCCTATCTCTGATTAGACGCTGAGTGGCTAGTCAAGTCGCACAAGACTAACAGAGTGAAGGCAGGAAGTGGTTCCCGAAGGATGATTGCAGTGATGGAATCGTGGATTGTACTTTTTCGTTCCCACGCGATCGGTTTCTCCAGAAGCGACGAATTTACTTGTGGCCGTGACGCTTTGCGGCAGCGATTTAGTGGCAAATGCAACCTGAGGGTCGCGGTTACTCTATCTGATTGGGAAGTAGTCGTACAAGAAACTCGCGCGACGTCAGATTCGATTATAATGTATTAAGCCAATCTTGCGTGGTCATGACTTTGCTGAACCTGGACGCCTGGGTGACGAGTATAGCCTTGTGCAGTTGTTCGTCTGTGACTGAGCCGGCGCTGTTGCTGACCGATAATGTTCCCGTGGCATCCGACAGGAATATTACCGAAAAACCAAGATGGACTGCCTGCCTGGCTGTCGTGTCACAACACATTTGAGTCATATACCCCGCGATAACCAGCGTGTCAACATGCCGACCCCTTAACCATTTTTCCAGATTTGTGTTCGTGAAGCTACCAGGCAGGTTTTTCTCTATAAGAACATCATAGCGTCGTTTGTCGATTTCCTCATGCAATGCCCACTCAAATGTGCCTCTCCTAAAAGTAATCGAATTTTCCGACGGGGCCGTGTGCTGAACGACCACAACCTCAACGCCTTTGCTTCTGAAAGCGTCCATTGCTTTCAAAATATTATCGAGGCTTCCGGCCGGATAAGTGACCGGCAGCTTTCCGGAGAAGTACTCGTTCTGCACATCAATAACCAACAGAGCTTGCTTCATACCGCCACCTCCATTGTAATTCAATATTTCCATCGCTTTTTGTTCGAAGGGCCGTCCTCATTTCTCAAAACGCATTCGGATGTTCACGATTTCCGGATCGGCGGCAATTCGTAACGGCGGACCCCACGTGCCGACACCTGACGAAACGTAGATATGCGTTGAGCCTTTCTTGATGTAGCCATAACTCAGCTTGTAGACTATGTCGGTGATATAGTTGAATGGCCAGAACTGACCGTGATGAGTATGCCCTGAAAACTGGAGATCGACGCCATTCTGTTCGGCTTCTTCGAGATGGAAGGGTTGGTGGTTCATCAGGATAATAGGATACTTCATGTTCACACTCACCATCAACTCTTTCAGTGAGCGGCGTTTTTTCCCCGCGGAACGGTCTTCGCGTCCCACGATGTAGAAGCTGCCATCCACGAAGACGGTGGAGTCGCGCAGCATCTTGACATCGTGATCTGTTATGTACTTGCACGCCTTTTCCACTCCGCCGATATATTCATGGTTGCCTGTGACCGCATAGACTCCGAGCGGCGCTTTGATTTGCCGCAGTGCCTCGCCGAGGTTTTGACGGATGACCGGGTTCAGATCGCCATCCACAATGTCGCCCGGCAGCAGCACTAAGTCGGGCAAGAGTGAATTGATTCTCTCGACTATGTGCTCGATGCGGCTCCGACCGATGATGGAGCTAAGATGGATGTCGGATGCCATGACGATGTTCAACGTCTTTCGACTGCCCGTTTCTTTCGGCACGGAGATGCCGAACGTGCGCATGCGGATGATGTGCGCGTTCACGAAACCATAGACCAGCAGCACCACCACTACTGACAATGCACTAATGGCCGCAACCCGCGCGGCTCTCGCAGGATTTGAAGTTATGAAAGCAGGGAAGAAAGGAGCGAAATGGTTGACAAGTCGGAGCAGGTCAACGGCGGCGGTTATGAGGAGCAAGTAAACAAACGCACCGATCCAGAATGAACCTATCCAGCTGAGTGGCTTGCCCAACGCGATGATGTCTGCACGCTCCAGAAAGACGGAGACGATGTACGAAATGGCAAGCAGAATGAAAGTGCCGGCGTAGGCGAGGCGCATTGTGCCAAAGGGCCGGAGCGCCTGAAGTCCACGCAAATAAATGTAGAAGTTAGCCAAGCCATATATAGACAGGATCGCTGAGACGATCAGAATGAAAACGATTGTGCGCATTAGAGAATCCTTATGTTGAAGTCGATTTCCTTTACTGTCTCTGTGATGAACATAACCGTGGCATCAGTTACGATCCTTAATTTACCACTTTTCTGTGTAATGGAATTGATTGGAAAGGTGTACGTTACTTCAAAATTTCGCTCAGTTCTGCCGTCCAGTTGCACCCCGGATAATTCGCACATCCTGCAAAATATCCGCGCCGCCCGCGTTTCACTCTTATCTTCCCCGCATCCACCGGACAACTGCGCCCGTTCTCCTCAAGTATCGCTTCGATTATCTTTCCGTCCGCGGGCACGGTAACGCACTGGTTGTCGGCGCACTGTGCCACTACCAGCCCCTTCATTTCTTTCAGCTCCATCTTCCCGCCGCAGACAGAGCAGCGCGGGTCGACTTCTCTCCCGCCAGTGCCGGTCAGCTTCGAACTCTTCCTCGGCAAAACGTAATTGAAAACCCTCACAACCTCCGGAACGGCGATCCGCAGGCTGAAGATTTCTTCTTCCCGCGAAACCGGATCTCGCCACAGCGAGCCGTCCGCCTTTGGCGGAGTGACCTTCGAACGGCTCAAAATGTCGAAGACATGCAAAACCTTTCCATCTATCATCCAGAAAAACAGGTCGGACTTGTCGGAAGTGATGAGGTTCGTGTTCTTGAGCTTCTGCTGAAGCAAACTCACTTCAAGCGACGCAAAGTCTTTTGAGGACTCAACTTCCTTGTTCAGCACATACTTGAAGAATTGCAGTTTTGCTTTGATAGGCTGGATGAGTTTCAGCTCAACAGACGATTCCTGAATATCTCTCATAAGCGGAATTACGCAGTCAACGTACCCATGATGTATCGAAAGCCCCGGAAAATTCTTGCCGATGTAATTCTTTTCTTTTTTGTCATTGAGTTGAAGCGGGGTCACCGACTTGTCGCGCCTCAACTTTTCAAGTACGAACCGCAGGAGTGAGTCTTCGTTTGCCTTCGACGAGAGGTACTCGAAGTTGCCGACGAACAAGAGCCGCTTCCTTGCGCGCGTCATAGCGACGTTCAGCAAGCGCTCGCCTTCGGAAATGTCTTCGTCGTCCTCTTTTTCGTATGTCGAGAGAAGAACGCCGAGCGGAAGCGGATGGTCGTCGACGAAATCGAAAACGATAACGTCGCGCTCATTGCCCTGAAAAGTGTGGACGGTAGCCGCGGAAATGACGGTGCTGTCTAAGTTCATGCTGTTCAAGACTCCGCGAAGGAATCTTGCCTGTGCCCTGTACGGCGTGATGATTCCGACCGACTTCGCTCCGTGTTTCAGCGACTCCACGCCAAGTTCAATTGCGGCAATTCCCGACAGAATGTTCATTCTGCTGTTAGAAGTCGCTTCGCGGAATGATTTCGAATTGAGTTTCGACGTGTCATAAAACACCACCGGCTCTTCTTTAGGTTCCGCCGCTTTGATCTTGGGACTCGCCTTGAGTTTGCCGGCGTAAATCCTGTCGTTGACAAGCTCCATTATCGGAAGCTGCATACGGTATTGGACTTCGAGAACGTTCAGACGTGGATGTGCCTTTCTCATGTAGCGATGCATCTTCGTTTCGCGGAAAATATCTTTCGCGAGGACATTCAGCACTTTAGTTGACGACTGCGTGATCGGAGGTATCTGCATGAAGTCGCCGAAGATCGCAACGTGTTTTTTCGCAAGCGATGCCGCATAAACAACATACGGAAGATAGAGCATGCTTGCCTCGTCGATGAGGACAGCATCGAATCGGCGCGTGAAAACCTGAGAAGCTATCGCCGCCTTCGCCGCTGTGCATGCGACAAGATCCGCGTGCTGGACGATTTTGCTTTCTTTACCGTACGCTTCTTCCCTGAGCGATGAGAGTTCTTCGCGGAGATTGGAAAGCCGTTGTTGGTTCGACCCGGCGACGCGTTTCCCTCTCGGATTTCTGAGGTTGGACATGATGCCGCGAATATCAGTTTCGATCTTTTCGATCGTGGCATAGAGCGCTGGATGCTTGTCGCGAGCGACATACTGCGGAAGCGACCACGGAAAATCCTCAAGCTCCGCCAAACGAGGCACGCCGAACCGGACGAACTTTCCGTCGAAGTATTCGGATTCATCCTTCAGGTAATCGAGCGTTTTCTGCAGCGCAACATCGACAGCGATGTTCGTGTTCGAAATGATCAGCACTTTTTCGCCGAGCGCGACGAGGTTTGCCGCCGCAAATGCGAGCGTTTGGGTTTTTCCCGTGCCCGGCGGTCCCCATACAAATGATACGGGCTTTTTCACGACCGATCTCGCCGCTTTGATCTGGAAATCGTTTAACTTTTGAGTCTTGAGGACAAGATCCTGCTCGTACTCGACATCGTTGTCTTCATTAAAAAGCGGTTCGACAGATTCCGCATCTTTGTCTTCCATCGCTTCGAGCCGCTCGATAAGCTGTTCGAGCAGGAAGAACGGAGCAGTCCTGAGCACCGCACGCTCGACGCTGTCACCGACGAATACCTGGAGTAAGAGAACGATCCTGTCTCCTTCCACTGAGATTACGGTTCCATGAGCAAGATCGCCTTCGATCTCAACTTCAATTGGGACGTCTTCGACTATTCTCGTCTCGTCTTCGAGTTTGAACTCGTAGAGAAATTCCGCGTCGGCGCTGCCTAGAAATTTTCCGGCAACGAGCGAATAATTGCGCGAGGAATAATTGCGGAGGGCTTCAATCTCGTTTTGAAGTGCGGTGATGTAAAGCAAAATGCGCTTCTGAAGATCGAGATGGTTTTCAGTTAGGGTCATTTTCGATGATGTCTATTCTCTGCTGAATCCGATTGGATGTCTTGGTTTTTCCGGTGGTGGAGCCATCAACTCCGCTATTGCCTCTCCGAATGGATCCCTTCGGGAAAAGATTGCCCGTATCTCCTCATCGTGTTTTTCAAGTTTCATCTCAAGCTGCTTTAACTTCAGAGCAAGTTCTTTGTGAGTAGATAAGATCTCTCTTAGTTTCACGAACGCTCGCATGATGGCTATGTTCACTTGAATAGCCCTCTCGCTGTGCAGGACGCTTGATAGCATTGCCACCCCTTGCTCAGTGAAAACATATGGAAGATACCTTCTTCCACCCCAACTTGAGGTTTCAATTTGAAACCTCAAGATCCTTTTCAGTTCTGTACGCTCCGCCGAGGTCAGCTGAAACATAAAATCCTCAGGGAATCGTTCTATATTACGCTTAACAGCAAGATTGAGTGATTTTGTTGGCACACCATATAGTTCTGCAAGATGAACATCCATCATTACCCGCCGTCCTCGGATCAAGAATATCTTGTTTTCGATGACTTCCGCCGGAACTAAACCGGGTTTTAACTTCATGGTACATCCTCTTTGCTTGTATTCAATTTATAAAAGGGACTAACTCTCCGACATTTTGAAGTGCGGTGATGTAAAGTGAAATGCGCTTCTGAAGATCGAGATAGTTTTCAGTTAGGGTCATTTTCGATGATCTGTTTCTTCATAATAATACGTACCTGAGATGAAGACTCTGATACTTGTTCGTGTAGATACTTTCGAGGAAAACAAAACAACTCCAACTATCGCTGAGAACGCGAAGTCTCTGCACTAACCCCAGCCTTTAGGCTGGGGATCAGATCTGAGAAAGAGAACCGGGCTTTAGCCCTGAACACGGTTGAAGCCGTACTTCTTCATAAGCTCCTCACACTCTTGAACAAATGTTTTCTTTCGATGATGCTCTTCCTGATTTTTGATATACTGTCTCACTCTATCAAGATTTGATTCGCTCACGGAAACGGCAAAGTACTCGTCAGCCCATTCCAGTTTTAGCTTCACAATGTTCTCCTGATTGGACCAATGCGACGCTTCTCCTTTTATCAACTGTAACGCCTTTGCAACAGTCATATCTGCATTCAAAGCGAAAAGGCAATGCACATGCTCAGTGTATCCATCAATGGTATCGATATAAATATGCTTTGCATTCTCTTTTATGTGGCTGAAAAGGATTAGCCGAACATCTTTGACAAGAACGTGTTGACGGTTTTTCGTTCCCCATACGGAGTTAACCCAAATCTTGACGTAAGACATTTGCGACTCCAGATTTTCAGGGCTAAAGCCCGCTTAATGATTATTAGCTTGTTCCCCAGCCTAAAGGCTGGGGTTAAGAACAGTCTTCCACCGTAGCTTGCTTGTTCCTCCGACATGACAGCCTTGGTTGTTTCTGGACAGCCCCAAACGGGGGATGAGTTCATATACGGAACACATACTTTATTGCACGGATTCAATTCTTGCGATGCAAAATTAATTCACCGCATTTTCTTTGCAACGACGAGCGGCTTCTGGTATGTTGTAAGCGATTTTCCATCTGGTCCTGTAACTTCAACCAACAAAATATACAATCCGAACTTAACAATCCTGCCGGAATTATCTCTGCCGTCCCAAACTAATTTCCCGCTCGATGGAAGCACGGCGTTGTCCACCGGCGTTGCGATGAGCCTGCCGATGGAATCGAATATGCGCGCCCGAATCCTTACGGAAGAGACCATGAACGAATAATTAATGAAAGTGAAATCCTCAAAGCCGTCGCCGTCGGGCGAGAACGGGTTTGGCTCGACGGTGATTCCGCCTGTCACACTTCCAGCATCGATATAGAGGCTGTTTCTTTTCGCGGGCGTTCCTCCTGTTTGAGAAACTGAGGTTGACCAGCTTGTCTTATCGTTCGAAGGAAGTGATGGATTTATTTTTTCGAGCGAGCGGCCGGCGGTCTGAGCAATATCACTGTTGTGCCATGACGGCAAGTAGTAAACGCTGTCGACGATGATGCCGGTCGGATCCATAATTACAATGCAGTCGCCGTCATCGCGCAGGCTCAGCGACTTTGAGAGGTGAACGCAGCTCGAATCTAAAATGAAATTGTAAATTGCGGAGTCGCCCCCCACAACAAAATATTCGTTCGACATGAGAAGTTTCGTTAAGGTTGAGAGGTGTCCCGGTTTGGAACTGGTTGATGATGAGTGGAAAGTCCAGCCGCCTATGTCAATCGGATTTTGCGAGGCGTTGAAGATCTCGAAATATTCGCCGGTCTGTCCGCTGCCATACATTATTTCGTTGACTACAATGCTCTGGGTTCGGTACCTGACGTTGAGCCAAGTCGAAAGTGTGTCGTTGCGCGAACGCATGTCTTCCGAGGACTGAATTGTTCCGGCGATTCTGTACCTGCCTGACTGCGAAGGAGAGAAAGTGAAGATCGCCATCGCGCTGTCCCTCGGAGATAGTGTCCGGTTTAGGGTTTGTGTTTCTGAATGAACTTCACTTTTGTCAACGCCGCTGAAAATTTGTACCGATAAACTGATATTGCCAATCGCATTTCTTCCGGCGTTCTGCAAAACTAATTTTACATTTTCTGCTTCACCGACATTCATTGTCGGCAGAGACAAGTTGATTCGTTTCAATGCGACATCGTACGGCAGTATCGCAACGCTGTTTATCATTCCGGGAGTCGCGCCGGTTGAGTCAACACATTCCTGCCAATTGGCAGAATCGTCCGCAGCAAAATAGTCAACGCGCTCGAGAGATTTTCCGTTCGCGCCGCCGTAGGAAGGAACATAACTCATCGTGTCGAGCAGATTCCCGAGATTGTCGTAGAGACCAACGCCGTCGCCGTTATTGTTCAGCGAAGGGACCGATTGCAGGATTAGATTCTTGACCGGGTAATGAAGCTTAGAAACCGACGAATCCTTGCAGATTACGGCGAAATCGCGGGGCGCGATGAGAAAACCGGATAAAACTTTTGAAGAGCCGCTGTGTGCAACGATCTTGAAGTTGGAGAGGTCAACGACCGTGTCGCGCGTGTTGTATATTTCGACCCATTCCTGTTCGGAAGACTTCGGAGCATACATGATTTCATTTATGACAACAGAAGCGCGAGGAAGTCCGATGCTCAGCATGAGAGTCCTAGTGTTATTCAACGGCAATTCGTCTACTGGATAATTTAAGATGATGCCGAAGCGATGAGTTCCATAAGTCAGCGCGCCGGAGTTGAAACTCACGGTTGCCGAGTCGCCCGGATTCAGAGCTTGGACTTGAGTTGAATCCAAAAACTCGCCGGTATCATAAGCGCCATTTCCGTTTTTGTCGTTGAAGAGAATCGCCTGCGCGGTTCCGGAAGTTTTTAGTCCACGGTTCACGATGTTTGCGTTGATCGTCGCGCTGTCGCCGGACTGAAGCGATGACGGAGAATAGATTATTGTGCCCAAGGCTAAATCATAATCGCGCGGTGTAACACTGTTGGTTCTCGCGGGTGTGCTTCGTGACGAATCGATGGAAGTTTCGAAGTTTTGTGGGTCGTTTGAACTACCTGCTGCCAAAATCCTTTCGAGCGATCGCCCGCCTGTGTTTCCGCCCCACGAAGGTGAGTAGTTCACGCTGTCGATCAGATTGCCCGCAGCATCGTGGATGGCGACGACGTCACCGGTATTGTTGAGCGAAGGAATTGCAGTGATCAAAACTTTTCCTGTAATACCGGGATGAATATTGAAAAAGCCGGAGTCGCGGGCAACAACGACATATCCGCCGGGAGGGAAAATGTAATCTGTGTTCGTGAGTTTTGCTTTGGTATTGGAATTATCTGCGAGCGTAAAACCATTTAAGTCCATGGAATCTTGCGAAGCGTTGAACAGTTCGACCCATTCTGGCTCCGGACTTGTCGGTGCATACATGATCTCATTTACAATAAGAGACTTTGACGGATAAGAAATCTTAAAGGGCGTCCACAACGAGTTGTTCGTTGTGTCTTCATCGGACGAAAATTCAACAACGGCAAACGCGTTCAGTTTTTGCGCGTTTGCCGTTGACGTTTCTAAAACAAACTGAGTCGAGTCGCCGGAGTTTAGCACGGCGGTGCTAGCAGAAGAAGCTGCAAGTTCACCGGATTGCGGCTGGTGGTCGCCGTCGTAATCGAGAAACACGTTAATGAGAAATCCGGACGCAGGCTGTGTTCCGAGATTTTTCACACCGATTTTGAAAACGGCTTTCGATTCTGCCAATATGACACTCGCGTTGAATGACGTGATTTTCAAATCGTATCGCTTTGCTGCGATGCTGTTTGTTTTTCCGGGCGTACTTCCCGCAGTGTCGACCGACGTTCCCCAATTCGTGTTGAGAAAGGGAGAGACATCGAGGGAAATTCTTTCGAGTGATTTGCCGCTCGATCCGCCCCACGAAGGCTGATAGAAAACAGAATCGACAAACGCACCCGTGGAGTCGTGAATCGAAATCGTATCACCTGTGTTGACCATGAACGAGGTTGGCAACGCTGGGCAGACGAGCAAGCGTGATGGAATCGAAGGATGAAATGTAAAGATCGTGTTTGATTTTGTAACGACCAAATAGGAGTTTGCCGAGACGTAGAAATCAGAGCTCGTAAGCAAATACAACTTTGCGTTCTTGTTCCTGATCTTCCAGTCTTTGATGTTCACGCTGTCGTTAGAGACATTGTAGAATTCGATCCATTCAGGCTCGCCGTTGGCCGGCGCATACATAAGTTCGTTAAATTTCAGAGTCTGAGAAAAGGCGCTCCCTGCCGCGAACAATGACAGTAGAAAAGCGATTTTGTTTTTCATGCCCGTAAACATAACTTAGCCCTCTGACGTATGTTCCACTTATTTTTATAAGTTATCAAGAGTGGAGGAAAAAGTCGAGGGGACGAAATTTTTTCCGCAATTCAAATGTCATCCGCCTCACGCGGACAAAGGTCAAAAACACAATTTCGAAATAAAAAGTGATGGGCAGGAAATTTTGAGCCATGGGCTGGAACATTTAGATTTTCAACAGAATCCCGGATTGTTTAGCCTGGCTTTCAGAGTATTTTCATTAAAAGGAATTATATTATAATTTCAGTCTGGCTCCATCCTTGAAGTGAAGGACAACACATTTAGATTCTTCACGTTTGCATAAATTTATCACGTGGAAATCTTTCTATGAGGTTCCTATTTGATCTCCGCAAGGAGCGGACAGCTTTCGTGGGTTTGCATTGTTCTGTTACTGATCCCGACCTTCGTCGGGATCGTTCGGATGATGTTTTACAAATTTGTGTGAGGATGAAGTTACAAAGTGAGTATTCTGTGGAAGAGAACTTAGCAGGATATCCCAACGCGCTTGTCGGCAGGCAGCCTTCCGGCGCTGTCTTGCATTTACTCAGCTCTGAAGCATGGGGCGGACTCGAACTCTACGTCTGCAGACTCGCTGACGAGATGGCACATGCAGACATGGAAACATATCTTGCCTGCAATCCTGATAGTAGAACAGGCGCATTCGCTCGCGAAAAGAACATCTTTGCTTTTCCGTTCATCCGGCATTCCTATCCATCGCCCATCGACATTCTCCGACTCAGGGATTTTGTTCGGGCAAAGTCAATCAGTGTCGTTCACACACATTACCATTGTGATGTGGGGACCGTTTCCTTTGCCCTGCGCGGGCAAACCTTTCAAAATGTTAAACTTTTTCACAGCGCCTATATGGGCATTGCAAGAAAATTGGACGCTTTTCACCGGGCCGTTTATGACCGCGTGGATGGACTTTTCGTCTCGATCCCGAAGTTCGCCACAGAGGTAAAAGAGAGAATTGCGATCGATCCCGAAAAAGTCCATGTGCTCCATTACGGAAGAGATCTCTCTTCATTTGAACAGAATCCTTCTGCAAGAAAAGAGATCCGCCACTACCTGGACATTCCCGACGATGAAATGCTAGTCGGGACGATGGCGCGAATCGATCCGGGGAAAGGCATCCGCGAATTCGTTGAGTCGTTTCTCGAATTGAAACCTTCGGTCCGGCAGCGGACTTCCTACTTGGTAATTGGCGAGCCGACGATCAAGGGGCTGAAGCCGAACGGAACACTTCAATACGAACCGAAGTGCGAAGTGTACAACCGCGATGTCCGGAACTTTGTCTCGCAGAATAAACTTGAGAAGAATATCAAGTTCATAGGATTTAAAAACGACTACGTTCCCTATCTGGACGCCATGGATGTCTTCGTGTTGGCAAGTCATGACGAAGCATATTCTCTTTCCGTTCTGGACGCGATGGCAATGAACCTTCCAGTCATCGGTACAAATTCAGGCGGCACGCCGTACCAGATCAGTGATGGTGTGTCCGGATTACTTGTTGAACCGAAGAGCCCCGACGCGATAGCTCGCGCCATAGAAAGATATTTCGAGAATCCTGCTTTGCGAGCCGAACACGGAAGAAATGGCAGGATGTTCGTCGAAGAGGAGCACTCCTTTTCCAAAACTCTTTCAACTCTAAAGAATTTTTATTTTAATGAATAGTCTTGATCTCCGGAAGTTAAGTTATTAATTGATAACAACAGACCATGAAAATACCACTCAGTAAACCCTACGTGCCGAAGAACATCCTCGCAACGCTGGAAAAAGTAATCGGCTCGGGGGTCTTGCATGGCAATGCGGGTTCGTGTGTGAGGGTCGAGGAATTGATGGAGGAGCGTTTCGGCTTCAAGCACGTTCTGCTGACAACCTCTGGGACACATTCACTCGAGCTCTCGATGATGCTGCTCGATGCACATGAAGGCGATGAAGTCATTCTTCCGAGCTTCACATTTGTTTCCACCGCAAATGCCGTTTTGCGGGCGGGACTGACCCCTGTTTTTGCCGATATAGACGACAAGACTTTGGATATTTCTCCCGATGACGTTACCCGGCTGATCACGCCGCGAACGCGCGCAATAGTGCCCGTACATTACGCGGGAGTTGCTTGTGAAATGGGCTCGCTCCTTAAGCTGGCAAACGAAGGCGGGTTGATGGTGATTGAAGACGCTGCGCACGCGATCGGATCGACCTACAAAGGGCGATTCTTAGGCGGCGTCGGACAGATGGGATGTTTCAGCTTTCATGGTACGAAGAACGTCACTTGCGGCGAAGGCGGTGCGTTCATTACAAACGATGATTCCCTTGCCAGCCGCGCCGAAATAATTCGTGAGAAGGGAACGAACCGCGCCCAATTCATGAAGGGAATCGTGGACAAATACACATGGGTTGATATTGGGAGCAGTTATGTCCTTTCGGAGATTCTTGCTGCGTTTCTGGAGGCTGAACTTAATGAGTTTGACTTCATACAGGAGAGAAGGAAATCCATTTACGTCTTTTATATTGATCATCTTCGCCCGTTGGAAAAAGAGGGGCTTCTCCAGCTGCCCGTTATTCCGAGCTACGCCGAGAGTAACTATCACCTGTTCCACATCATTCTCCCGAGCGAGGAAATTAGGAACAAGCTAATGGCATACCTGAGAAATGCCGGCATCGACACGGCATTTCATTATGTACCGCTTCATACGTCTCCGTTCGGTTCCCGTTTCGCACGAGGAGAACTCCCAGTCACAGACCGGATCGCGAGCTGTCTCCTTAGGCTTCCTTTGTATCCTGAGTTAGAATCATCGAAGCTTGCCTACATCATAGAAAACGTAAGAGGGTTTTTCGGGGGACTTATCTAAGTCTCACGAAAAAATCGGAATCGTCATGCAACCAGCAGGGGCGTTATGCCTTGTCAGATAGAACGTCCACCAGCAGGTTGTAGACAGCCGACAAGTTGTACGGCTTCAAAATCGTTTTGACATCAACGTTGGACAAGTTACCGTCCGCCGAGGGAGTGAGATATCCTGTCGCAAGAATACATTTCACGTCCGGCCTCTCGGCTTTTATTTTTGCTATCAGCTTGTCACCCGAGAGCTTTGGCAGTCCGAGGTCGGAGAGCACAACGGAAATCTCCGGATGGTTCTGAAAAATTCTGTATCCCTCTTCGCCGTTGGCTGCTCCGACTACATGGAATCCTTTCTCAGAGAGATATTCCAAAAGAAGTTCACGCAGTTCCGCTTCGTCCTCCACCACAAGAATTGTCGCGGACTTTCCGATCTTGTGAGTTACCGCCGCTTCGCTTTCCTGCGGCGGTTCTTCAGATTGCGGTTTGCTCTGGCTCATCGGAAAGTACAGGAAGAAGGTCGTTCCCCGTCCCGGCTGACTCTTCACGTCGACAAAACCGCCGTGTGCCGAGATGATCGTCTGCACGATTGACAATCCAAGTCCCGTGCCTTTGCCGATATCTTTTGTGGTGAAGAATGGATCAAATATTTTTTCCAGCTTATCGGACTCGATTCCTTCGCCCGTATCCTGTATCATCAAAAGAACATATTCAACAGCCGGGCTGCCGCCTAATTTCTTCTCAACCTGTTTGCGGTCGGCTGTAGTGAGCGAGATTGTCAGCGTGCCGCCGTCCGGCATCGCGTCGTGGGAGTTTTTCGCAAGGTTGATCAAAACCTGCTGGATGTCTCCGGGCGATCCGTAGACATTGGCGTCGTTGATAACGAATTCTGTTTGGACGAAAAGGTTTTCCTCGAACGTGTGTTTAACTATCGAAACCGTTTCTTCGATGATTTGCCTGACGGAAAAATCCTTGAAGCCCTCAGGAGAATAGCGGACGAATTGGAGAAGCCGTTTCGCGACTTCAGAGCCGCGAATCGCGCTCGACAGCGCTCTTTGCGCGTTTTCCTGCACGGCGACCGGGTTGTCCATTTTCCTCAGCATCATCTGAAGACTCCCAATGATAATTCCGAGGACATTGTTGAAATCGTGAGCTATTCCTCCAGCGAGTCTGCCGAGAAGCTCCGTACGCTGCAGCCGCTTGATGGCCTCCTCGTTCTGCTCGCGCTGTGTAATATCTCTGAAAACACCGATTCTTCCGATATATTTCCCCAACGAGTCGAAAATCGGCAGAGCGCTCCTTTCGACGATTGAACCGTCTGCGAACTCCATCCTGTGCCCTTTGACGATCTCTCTGTGTTCGGCATCGTAAGAAACCCGCTTCATGAATTCTTCCGGATACTTTGTTCTATTCGACGCCTCGACCAGAGCATCCTTAGCAAGTTTGCCGATTATTTGTGCGGGGTTTTCGAATCCAAATATCTTGCAGAACTTGGCATTAACGAACTCGATTTTTCCATCGGCGCTCTGGAAAAGTATCCCCTCGTCAAGATTTTGGAGTAGCGTGCTGAGTCGGATTTTTTCCTGTTCTTGTTGTGCAGCTTGATGCGAAAGATTTTCTTCAAGAAGTTTCCTGTCTTCAATCGAAAGAAATTGTGCCATGGCAGCTTGTTTGCCTTCATAAGTCACGGGAACCGATATGACGAGAATGTGTATGTAGCCGCCGTCTCTGCAAATGTAGCGTTCTTCGATGGGTGGAGCTACGGTGTTTCTTTCTATAACATCAGCGATTCTCTCTTCGACTATTTTGATATCATCCGGATGCACGAGCGAAAGAACCTGCACTCCAACGAGATCATCGCCCTTTTGATAACGGAGGGTCAGTGCAGCGGCATCGTTTGCTTTAACAATCTTTCCATTGCGATGAATCATTATTCCGACAGGAGCACTTCTAAAAAGCATCTCATAAAGCTGTTTTTGAGAAGTCAGCTCGCTCAGGTCGCGGACAATTCCAATTGTTCTTACTTTTCCCTCGTGAGGAACATGCGTCACGCTGACCTCTACAGGTATTCTCTTCCCGTCTTTCGACAAAGCTAAGAACCCATAGCGTGACTCTATCTTTTCTCCGCGGCTGAATCTCTTCACCCGGTTTTCAATTATACTTCTGCTTTCAGGCGCAACAAGTTGGAGGAAATCAATATTTGAAATTTCCTCCAGCGTGTAACCGAAAATATCCTGGAACTTCTTGTTTGCAAAAACGATCTTATTTTCAAAGAGAATATAAATTCCGTCGTTCGATCCCTCGATGAGAACTTCATACTGGCCGCGGAGATTGGCGACCTGCTCCAGGTGTTGTGTTCGCTGACGCTCGAGGGCATTCCGGCGGTAACCATAAAAGCTGAGACTCAAGATCACCACAAGAAGGACAATTGTGCCCGACATCAGTATGATCGAGCCTCTCAAGTAAGAGTTGATTGACGCTTGAACCGGAGCCCTGTCCACACTCACCACGACGTACCAGACGCTGTCCTGCAAGGCAAGGTTTGGAGAAGTCAATTTGGATGCTGTCCAGAGAAACTTGTCCATCTCCGAATCGGATGAGTTCGTTTTTGTGAGCGCGGTCCCGAGCTGCGATGTGCCTCCCAAAATCGCATCAATGTCAGACTCCTTATGACAAGACAAACAGGTTGATTTCCCGCCCTCCTGCAGAGCAGCAACACTTTCTATGTTCCATCGGGAAACATTCGACCAAAGATGAATGAATGGAAACCCGTTTTGACTGAAGAAGCCGATTGCTATTCTCGATGTGGTATCATGAAGCCCTAATACGTTTCCAAACGGAGAACCGACAACCCCATACTGATCAATTAGGAGAGCTACGGCTCCGTCAAGATGCGCTTTGCCATCCTTCCTGGCTGAAAAAATCGGAACGCCTACCATAAGTTGATTTGTAGTGTCAGCGCTGCCCACATACGGTAAAACAGGATAGAGATTCTGTCTCGAATTAGACAGCGTCTCGGAATCAATATTATTCTCCGAGTTTTTCAGCACATAATTCCAGAATCTCGTTCCGGAAAGATTTTCTCCCGAATACTGTTTGTTCGTTGAATAAACAACAGTTCCCGTTGGAGAAAAAAGCATGGCAGCCGCGACATGCTGTGTTCTAAGATATTGAAAATAGCTGTTGATATCCTTCACTCTATCCGAGAAATATTTCTCGGAAGCCAATACTCCGGCGAGGGACCGCACGCCGTTTCCTCTGCTCTCAAGATAGTCCTTCAAATGCAATGCGGTGGCGTGAGATGCCAGGCGATTGGTTCTGAAGACGGCATCCATCAGTTTGCTTTCAAGGTCTATGGTAGAGATGAAGGTTCCTATCGCAGTTGCGGCGATGACGAACAGTGTTACGGCAATAACAATGAGGTTTGGATGAGCCAAGATATGCTTGGATAAACGTTTGATTGTTCCAACATGCGTACCGGATTGTTCCGGTTTTATATTCAAGTTTTCTTTACCAGCAGTAGACGAAACACTCATCGATAGCACCGAAGTTGGTTACTAAATAGAAAATGCTACGTTGGTATGTTATTTCCAAATGAACAAGGCCGCCGTAGATTCTGAAAGGAGTGGACACCTGAACTGCCCGGCACTTTATAATGTTTCGATCTTGTAGAATGAAGGTACACGTTGCTTGATAATATTTGAGATTCGATCTTGTTATCTGATCGGCTCGATGATACTGCGAAATTCTATTGTGCCGGCGGTGGTACTTGGAAGAAGAGGCGTGAAGAGAAAGTGGTTGCGCGGACTTACGATGACCACGTCATAAAAGTCCAGGTTTACTTTCTTTATAAAAGCGAAACCGCTTCCGGGAATCACAACACTATTTTTACCGTTACTCATAACCTGTTTTCGGCTTTTGTTATGGTATATTGTCCCAAGCTTTAACAAAAAAAATCGCGCAATAGGTTTGATGAGATTAGTGAGAAGGAAAGATAATTCGCAGGCTCGCGGTGGTGAAATCCTTCGGACACCTATCAAAATGTTCGAAGTAATTATTCCTGTTTTTGCCGCTGGGTTGCTCAGCTCGCTAACCCGTTGTCTCACTTTTAGAGTCCACTCCACAAACCTCCCCTCAATCCCCTCCTTCACAAGGAGGGGAAATGGGGTGGTTGCCATTTCAAGGTTCTGATTTTCGATCCAGCATTGAGCTATGTTTATCGTGATGCCGAACGATCGAACTCTTTTGTCAGCTTCATTCCTGCAAAATCAAACTAGACCTACCCAACCCGCATCATTTTCCTTGAAGGTTTTTCTTATCGCAGAGACGATGTCCGCAGGCAGAGGACCTTTGCCGACAGCCTGTATGTTTTTCCTCAGATGATCGATGTTTGTCGTACCGACGATGCAGCTGCCGACACCATCAGTGAACGCAGAGAATCTCAAAAACAACTCTTGTGGATCGATTCCGAATTTGAGATTCATTTTCTTCCATCTTACCCAATATTCTTCTGCGTAATCACCGACCGGCTTATCCGCAAATCGCCACGGCGCATTTGCAATCGGACGCTTAGCGATGATTCCTATTCCTTTTCGCTTTGCAGTCGGAATAACTTTTTCAATCGAACGCTGATCGGTGATATTCAGAGAAAACTGAACGCTTCCGAATCGCCCAGTTGATACGGCATAATCCAACGCTTCATTCTCGCCGGAGTACGCGGCGACTCGCACTTTTCCCTGCTCGACCATTTCCTCCAAAGCGTCAACAACTTCTCCGTTCTTCAGTATCTCAACCGGACAGGAATGCAAATGAACAATGTCGATTACGTCTGTCCGCATCAGCCTCAGCGCTCGCTCGACTCCCGCAATAATGCAGTCGTAAGTCCAATCCTGATATCCCTCGACATCGTAGCCGACTTTCGTGGACAGCACGAATTCGTTTCTTCGATGCGAAAGGAATTTTCCAATCCGTTCTTCGCTCTGTCCATATCCGCGTGCGGTATCAACGAGAGTAACGCCGACATCTAAAACCGCGTTGAGGAATTTGTCTGCTTCTTGTTCCGTCAAACGGCTGGTCCCAAGTTGACCAGCGCCGTAACCAAGCACTGAAACTTTTAAACCGCTATTTCCGAATTCACGAACTTCTGTGCGAAGCCATCCTGTGGACATCATAAATCATCTCCAGATTGATCCGATCATTACCTGACAATAATTTATGCGCTTCAGCCTCGACTCCAAAGTGTGAAGTTTGAAAATCTACCACCCCTTGACACAACCTAAAGCATTTGCTATAATTGAGTGCGACAGAGAGCAGAGCGATACAGTTTATAGTTTGTCAAGAACAACAAAGAGTGATGCGAGAAATGGACATGGCGTATTTCGCAAAGCACGTTAGAAAATCGGGTAATAACACAACACCCTCCCACAAAAATGTCAAATCAAACGTTGTCTTTTTCCGAAGGATCCTTTGGACAAGAATCCTTATCATCAACGGAAACTTCCCTTCGGCTTCGCTCAGGGCAGGCCCCTCGACAAACCCGCGGAAACCAATCTCTGTTCACACCCAAAATTATTCTTCTTTAATAATCGCTCCACATAAGTCACAAATGGCTGAACGATAGAGCATGACAGACGACCCGAAAAAAGGAGGCGCCTAACCGAAGGAAGCGTTTCCGCAAATACAAAGACAACACGCGGAATGTTCATCCTTCCTGAGTTTAAATCGCCGCCAAACCCAAATTCTCCGAAGGATCCCGACAAGGTCGGGATTGGTTTGCTGTTCTATCGAGAAATGCCGGCTTAGTAAAAAAGAGAATGGAGGATAATTCTATGGCAGAGACACAGCTTGACGAACTGAAAATGATCGTGGAAAGTCAACTTCATTATCCCGACCCGGAGAAAACGAAGAAAACAAAGTTGGGAAGCATGGAGACGTTCGCTTCCCTTTTGCGTCAATCGCAGGAAGATCCGGAAACTTTCTGGGCAAATGCTGCGAGCGAACTATCATGGATGAAGCCGTGGCAAAAAACAATGGTGGGAAGTCTTCCCGATTTCAAATTCTTCGTCGGCGGGATGATGAATCCGGCTTACAACATGCTCGACCGGCATATTGAACACGGCAACGGAAACAAACTCGCGCTCGTCTGGGAGGGCGAAAACTACGAGACGAAATTTTTCACTTACGGCATGCTCCTAAACGAGGTCAACAAGTTCGCCAATGTCTTAAAAGGTTTTGGTTTGAAAAAAGGAGACAGGGTTGCGGTCTTCATGCCGAATCTTGCAGAAACCGTAATCGCCGTGCTCGCTTGCTACAGAACCGGCATTTTGTTCAACACGATATTCTCCGGCTTTGCCGCGCGTTCACTGAAAGACCGGCTCATCAACTACGAACCGCAAGTCCTGGTTACTGCCGATGCGGGGTTGAGACGCGGCGCGCAAGTTCCGCTGAAAGCAAAAATCGATGAGATTGTCGAAGAAATCGAAAGCATCAAATCCATTGTCGTCGTAAATAGAGCCGGCACCGACATTTTCATGAAACCCGGACGCGACTTCTGGTGGCACGAACTGATGAGCAGCGTGAGCAATGTCTGCGAACCGGAACCACTGGAAGCAAACGAACCGGGGCTTGTCTTTTACACGAGCGGCACAACGGGAAAACCTAAAGGTGTCGTTCACTCAGGAGTCGCTTTCACGGTAAACAACTACGTTTACACGAAGTATCACATGGATCACCATCACAACGACGTTCTCTGGGTAACGGCGGACATCGGCTGGCTGACGATGCACATCTGGGGAATTGTCGGTGCATTCGTCAACGGAGTCACGACAATTTTTTACGAAGGAGCGCTCGACTATCCGAAGCCGGACCGATTCTACCAAATCGTTGACAAATACCGCGTCAACAAAATTTTCACTGCGCCGACCGCCATCCGAATGCTGATGAGATACGGCGAGGAACAAATGAAACCTTACGATGTATCAACTCTTGACGTCATCTCTGTCGTCGGCGAGCCGTTCAACCCCGAAGCATGGCACTGGGCTTACGAGAAACTAGGCAAAAAGAAAATCTGCGTGAACAACACTTGGGGTCAAACCGAAACCGCGGGTTGTCCTCTTGCCGGTGCGGCATGGCTGACGCCGATGAAGCCGGGCTCGTGCGGCATACAATTCCTCGGAGCCGAATTGGATATAGTTGACGAAGATGGACATCCGGTTCCGGCCGGCACTCCGGGAAACCTTATCGTCAAACGTCCGATACCCATGATGGTACGCACGCTCTGGCGGGAACACGACAGATACATCAGAGAATACTTCAGCCAAGTGAAGGGAGCCTACTTCACTTACGACGAAGCCGTCAAAGACAAGGACGGACACTTCTGGGTAACGGGCAGAACCGACGACGTGTTCAATGTCGCTGGACATCGACTCAGCACGATGGAACTCGAAAGCGCCATCATTCAATGCGAAGGCGTAGCGGAAGCGGCGGTAGTTGGAGTGCCGGATGAAATCAAGGGTCTGGTGCCGGTCGCATTCGTTACACTTCGGAAAGGTTACGAACCAAACACCAACATGGAAGATACCATCAAAGACGGCATTGCCAATAACGTCGGCAAAATCGCGGTGCCGAGGACGATCTATTTCACCGAGATGATGCCGAAAACACCAAGCGGAAAAATCATGCGAAGACTTTTGAAAGAAATTCTTGTGCATGGAGACATCAAGAGCGACACAACCGGACTGGAAGATGTTAAGACCGTCGCGTACATAAAAAATTTAGTCGCCAATCAAAAGTAATCGAACAATGAATTACCTCGCCGCAAGCGGCGAGGTATCCTGTCATGCCCGAACGTTTCTATCGGACATCCACAAATCCATTTGAGTTCTCTCAGTTCTGATCCGTTACGCACCCTTCCGATGCCGACGAAACATTCTTAATGTACTTATAGAGCATACCACTCGTTGCTCGGTACGGCGGGGTCTTCCATTTTTTTAAACGCTCTTTAATAACTTTGTCGGGAACATCGAGCGTTATCGTATTCTTCTCTGCATCGATCGTTATCCTGTCGCCGTTCTCCACGACTGCAAGAACTCCGCCCGCCTGCGCTTCGGGAGTGATGTGTCCGACGACGAAGCCGTGTGTTCCGCCGGAAAATCGCCCGTCAGTTATTAGTGCAACATTCTTTCCAAGCCCGACGCCCATGATGGCGGAAGTGATTGTCAGCATCTCTCGCATTCCGGGTCCGCCTTTGGGACCTTCGTATCTTATGACGACGACGTCTCCAGGAGCGATCTTCTTCTGTTCAAGCGCAGTCAAGGTTTCCTCTTCGGAATCAAAGACTTTCGCCGGACCGGAGAACAACAGCCCTTCTTTTCCCGTTATTTTTGCGACCGCGCCCTCTTTTGCAAGATTGCCGTAGAGAATCTGAAGGTGTCCTGTTTTCTTGATGGGATCGGAAAGAGAATGAACGATCTTCTGTCCGGCGGCGAGATCTGCGACTTTCTCGATATTCTCGCCGAGTGTTCTCCCTGTAACCGTCAGACAATCCCCGTCCAGCAATCCTTCCTTCAAGAGCATCTTCTGCACTGCAGGAACTCCGCCGATGTCATTGATGTCTTCCATGACGAATTTCCCGCTTGGCTTAAGCTCCGCGATGTACGGGACGCGGTTGCTGATGTTCTGGAAATCGTCGATCGTCACTTTCACGCCGACCGATTTTGCAATTGCGATGAGATGAAGAACGGCGTTCGTTGAACCGCCGAGCGCTGTTACCATCGTGATAGCATTGAAGAACGACTGCCGTGTCATGATATCGCGCGGCTTTAAATCTTTTTCAAGCAAGTTTAGGATTGCTTTCCCTGCCGCGAGACATTCTCTCTTCTTTGCTTCGCTGTCTGCGGGAAGTGAAGAGCTGTATGGCAGCGACATCCCGAGCGTCTCAATCGCCGTCGCCATCGTGTTCGCGGTGTACATTCCGCCGCATGCGCCCGGACCCGGACAAGCATGTTTCACAACTTCTCGCATTTCCGTTTCTTTTATATTTCCCGCAATATATTCTCCGTAGGATTCAAATACCGATACAATGTCTAATTTCCTGCCCTGCCAGTGTCCCGCCCTGATAGTGCCACCGTAGATCATCAGGCTCGGACGGTTGAGTCGCCCCATCGCCATGACCGAGCCCGGCATGTTCTTGTCGCAGCCGGGAATAGAAATGTTTGCGTCGTACCACTGTGCTCGCATCACCGCTTCGATCGAGTCCGCGATTATCTCTCTCGATGGAAGCGACGATTTCATTCCTTCCGTTCCCATCGCAATTCCGTCGCTGACCCCGATGGTGTGGAAAATCAATCCGACCATTCCCGCGTCCTGAACGCCCTGTTTCACTATCTTCGCGAGATCGTTCAAGTGCATGTTGCAAGTGTTTCCTTCCCAGCCCATGCTCGCGATTCCGACCTGGGGTTTGTTCATGTCGTCCTCTTTCAAGCCGATGCCGTACAACATCGCCTGCGAACCGACTTGAGATGTCTTCTGTGTTAACTGCGAACTGTATTTGTTCAAACCATTCTTCATTCCATTGTTCTCCTGTAAAGTCCTTTACTGTTTATCATTCGTCAGATTAAATATAAATAATAACCGCGATGGTTGTGCAAGCTGAAACGATGATAAAACATGGCCGTCTTATTTTACCGCAAGCCGCTGGAAGAAAATCCACCTTTGGCGCAGCTTTCCTACAAACGTGAACCTCCTACGGAGGTTTGCAATGCGTGCTCAACTCCGTAGGTCTACGACCTCGTAGAGGAGTTAAATGTTTGTAGGAAGTAAAAAAAGAGCACAGTTACAACTCCGTAGGAGTTTCACGAAGTGATGGCTATGCCAGAACATTAAGTCAAGGCATTTACGAGACTACGCTAGGACCGCAAAAAAGTAAACGACCACATCATCTGTTTCCCGATCTTTGCGTCTTCTCAGCACTCCTTGCGGTCAGATTGGATTCCTCAAGAGTTCGATGAATTGTCAGAGTCGAGATGGAATTTATGCAGGAACCTATGAAATATCGGCGCGAAGAGGACGGCGACGGCGACAAGGAAAACTATTCCGGAGAAGAGAGCATAAGCGGCGGCGAACAATTTTCCCGCGTTCGTATGGAGTTCGTTCACTGGCCCCATCCCGCCGAGGATCATCGCCGCGTTGACAGTCGCATCGATCCAGCCCATTCCCTCAAGAACATGATAACCGATAATCCCGATGGCAAGTGAGACGAAAATTATTGCGAATCCGAATAACCCGTGCTTTGCGACTCTCCGCAGATATTTGCGTTTCGGAAGGAGCGGCTCTTTCTTATGTTCGAACATAGGCATTCCTGTTTTATTCAAGTAAATATACCCAATTAGCCCAAGTCCACAAACATCGCTTTCCTACGCGACATACCTTGAGTAAACCACTTTTCTTTCTTACTATTATAGAACTTAAAAAATCATTAATACTGAACAATATGAAAAAACTCTTTTCCTTCGTGTTCGTTTACTGTCTCACTACCGGAATTTCGCTGGCGCAATTTTCGTCTCAGCAGCAGACCACCGGGTCACAGCAGTTACCGACTTCACAGTCGATACAGATGCCGTCGCTCGGCAGCAGCATGTTCACATCAAGCGCGGATTTCTTCCGCAATCTCCAGAGCCAGGGAATGTTGATTCAGCCCCCGCCTTACGACAGGTCGGTCGATACGAACAGCTACGTTCTCGGTCCCGGCGACATCATGAACATCGGAATTTGGGGAGCAACTCCGATCTCGTATAACCTGAGCGTCACGCCGGAAGGAACTCTCATCGTTCCGACTTTTGGCGAGCTGCGTGTCGGCGGAAAGACGCTGACGGAGGCGAAGTCTTATGTGAGAAAAGAGTTAAGCACACAGTTCAAAAAAGCGGCTATCACGCTCACGCTTATTTACCCAAAAACTTTTTATGTGATAGTTGCCGGCGTCGTGAGGACGCCGGGACGCTACACCGTAACGTCGTTTGATCGTGTCGACCGCGCATTCGCATTGGCGAATCTGCCGAAAAGCAGTTCAGACACGACGACCGTCTTTCCGAACTTTTCTCTGCGGAGAATAGAATTGATCCACAAAGACGGCACGAGTCAGAATGTTGACCTTTTGAAGTTTTACGAAACGGGAAATTTAGCGAACGATCCTTATCTCAGGGACGGCGATGCTATAATTGTTCCTATGGAAAATTTTGCCGCAGGGAGCATAAGCATTTCCGGCGCAGTCAAGATGCCGGGCAATTACGAGTACGTGCAAGGCGACAGAATAAAAGACCTCCTCGAGCTCTCACAGGGACTCACGCCGCTTGCCGACTCCTCGCATGCGAGGATAATAAGCTGGAATCGGAAAAGTTACGAAGAGAAAACTGTAAACCTGAACGACTCGTCTGTTGTTGACCAACCGTTGGCGGTGAACTCACGCGTCGTCGTGCCGATTGACCGTGCGAAGATAAACGACTTTTATGTGTGGATAAGCGGCGAAGTGCAAACGCCGGGAATCTACCCGATATCACGGGACTCAACGAGGCTCAGCTCGGCGGTCAACCTTGCGGGCGGTTTTACGAAGTGGGCATCGCTTCCGAACGCAACGGTGTTCAGAATAAAGCAGACTAACCATCTGGAGCCTTCGAAGATCGACACCGTCTCACTCATAAGCCGCGTCACCGGACTATCCCAGGAAGACCTTCCGTATATCTCGCTGGAATTGAAACTTCGTCACAAGATGGAAGTCGTTTCCACAAATTTTGTGAAACTTTTTGCGGACAAAGACGAGAACTACAACTGCACTCTGCGGAGCGGCGACATCATATATGTTCCGCGCAACTCGGGCGCGGTTTACGTGTTCGGGCAGGTGAAAGATCCCGGGTATGTCGATTACCATGCCGGCTGGGGATACTCGGACTACCTAAAAGCGGCAGGCGGATTCACCGACGGTGCCAACACCGGAAATGTGAAAATAATAAAGGGCGGAACATACCAGTGGTACGATGACGGCGACACCAAGATCGAACCCGGTGACCTGATTTTCGTTCCGAGAGTCACGATCAAGCCGCAGCTTTACACGTGGAATTTGTTCAAGGATATTATGGGAGTCGTGGGTGCCGTAGCATCGATAGCCGCAACGGTCATACTCGTTGTGAGAACGGCGCAAGGGAAGTAGAAGCTGTCGCAAGTTTGACTTTTTAAAAACGAATTTATAGTTTCACGTAAATAAATTCCCTCGGCGATATGCGAATCAGGCGAGGGCTGAAGTAAACTTCTAAAAGAAACGGGCTCGAAGCGGCGTGTACCTTTCCGAAGTGGAAGTAAAAACATAATGTGGTTATCAGAAGGGTGAGCGCAACTGCGAACTACAATATCAGGAGGGTTTATGCCTTTGTTCCAGCTCGACAATAAGAAGATGGTTTTGGCACGCCCAACGAACTTCAAGCTCGAAAAAGAAATACAGGCACTTATCGAAAACAATCTGAAGACAGTTTTTAATTGCCAATTCGTCGGAACCGAATTTTCTACGGGACCTGAGCATGCCGGAAGAATTGATACGTTGGCACTATCGGAAGATGGGAATCCCGTTATCATCGAATATAAGAGAGTCGAATCCTCTGAGTTGATAAACCAAAGTCTGTACTACTTGTCGTGGATAAAAGATCATAAAGGAGATTTCCAGATTGCCACAAACAAAGCACTCGGGAAAAATATCGAAGTCGATTGGAGTGATGTTCGGGTAATTTGCATCGCCCCAGGATATAAGAAGTTTGATTTGCATGCTGTCCATATGATGGGCGCTAATATTGAGCTGTGGCAATATAGATTATATGAGAACGGATCGCTGTATTTGGAAGAAGTTTTCAAGAAAGCATCTGCTCTATCTGTCTCTTCGACAATTGTAGAGGGCAAAAATCCAGTTATGGTCGAGGCAGGGAAAAAAGCAGCAATTACAAGAGCACTCGGTAGTTATACATTTGAAGAGCATGTCAAAACCGTTGATGAAGATATTAAGAGTATCGTTATGGATTTAAGAGACTTTATTTTGAGCATAGATGAAGCGGTGGAGGAAACACCTAAGAAGTACTATGTTGCATATAAGGTAACGCAGAATTTTGTTTGTGTGGAAGTCAAAAAGAACAGGGTAACATTGTTTTTAAAGCTTGATCCAAAAGAAATTAGCATTCCCCCAAACGGAAGAGATGTAACAGACATTGGTCATTACGGTACTGGGGATCTCGAGTTAAACATAAAGGACAAAACCGAACTGGAAGATGCATACAAACACATAAAAATGGCGTTTGATCGAATTGGCGGCTAGCCCGACAAGATGTTTCCACCGAGTGCGACACGAGTTATCAAAATTTTAAATTGTCTCGATGTTGTTTCATGACTGCGGGATATGTCCCTTATTTCACCAGCTCAACATCCAAAACCACAAACGAGTTCTCTTTCATCGTCGGACGAGGATGAGGATTGTCGGCTGTCGGTGGATTGAATTCCGCGGTCGGCAAGTATAGATGATGCGTCTTAGTGTCGATTGTTATCGTTCTCGCGCCCATCTGTGTCGGCATATCCTCGATCACAGTGAACAAGTTGTCGGCTCTCAATGGTAAGCTGGGGGTAAACCCCGCCGGGGCGGGGTAAAAGAGGTTTCAACATACTTTCTTAAATTACAGGTGTTGAAAATTTCAGGAAGATACATGAGAACTCCTTGGCTCGCCTACCTATCTGAACTCGTCGGCACCGCGCTGCTTATCGCAGTCGGGGTGTCGTTTGTCATTCTCGACTTCGGCGCGGGAAGTCCGGTCGCCGCGTTTCTGCCCGACCCCGGCATTCGAAGACTCATCACCGGATTTCTGTTCGGCTCTACCGGCGCGCTTATCGCCTACTCGCTCGTCGGAAAAATCAGCGGAGCGCATATAAATCCTGTCGTAACGCTCGCATTCTGGATAAAGGGAAAATTCTCGTCGCGCGATACGCTCGGATATATCGTGGCGCAGTTCATCGGCGCCGTCGTTGGCTCGCTGCCACTCTTGCTTTGGCGACAGGTCGGAAAAGGTATCGGATATGGGGGGACAACACCAGGTGCAGGCTACACGGTTACGGAGGCGCTCGCCGGTGAAATAGTGACAACGATTTGTCTTATCGTTGGGCTATTCACGTTTCTCGGACATAAAAAGCTGCGCCGTTATACCCCGCTTCTCTTTCCATTTCTTTATGCTGTCATGGTTTACATCGAGGCGCCGATTTCCGGGACAAGTACAAATCCCGCGCGGAGTTTTGGGCCGTCGGTGGTTTCAGGAATCTGGATTGGATGGTGGATATACTTTGTCGGACCGATTGTAGGAATGTTAATTGGCGTCGGCATTCACCGCTTTAGCTGGCTCAAGCGATTTGAAGTCGAAGTCGCGAAGGTTTATCACTTCGAACACGACTTCTACGGAATATTCAGAAGAGAATTATGAATTTTGAATGTTTAATTATTTTTGTTACCTATTTTTGATGAAGCCAAAACTTCTTGCTAGTTCGACAAAATTCCGGACACCAAATCGTGAAGAACATCTCCTAACCCGGACGAGCCGGAACCAAGCAGGCAAGAGCAATAGCACACTGATGACACGGATGAGACGGATTCTCACAGATTCTATTATCCATTTTGTTTTGATCCGTGTAAATCAGTGTTATCGGCGTCATCTGCCGCTCAATTATTTTATACGAGTATGCGGCATGTCGCCAAAGGCGCTCACGTGGTCTATTTTTTCTTTCTCCACAGGATCCTTCGGACATCTTACGCAAAAGTTCGCTCATAAGTGCCTATGGTGTGGTTGATAATCCACTTTGTTCCTTTGCACCTATGTGCCTTGTCTAGCTCCATCTTTTGACTATTACAAGCGAGAGGTCGTCGCTACGAGGAGCATCGCCGACAAACTGATCGACCTCCGCCAAAATCCTCTCGCCTACTCTATCCGGTGAAATCCCTGCCGACTTGCCGATCAGCGACATCAATCTCTGGTCTCCATAGAATTCGTCTCTCTCGTTTCGCGCTTCGGTGACACCGTCGGAGTAAACCACCATCAGGTCACCAGGGTTCAAATCAATTTCTTCTTCAGCATAATTGGATGTTTTCATCAGGCCCAGCGCAGGCGCGCCACGCGAGAGTTCCTCTACTTTGTTCCCATGCAAGACGAGCGGCGGCAAATGACCGGCGTTCAGGAGCCGAACCTTTCCGGAGCTCTGCATGAGCTCGAAATAAACCAGCGTCGCAAATTTGTTCGGCAGACTGTCGCGGCAAAAGATTAAGTTGATTCGCTGGCCCAAATCGGAGAGCGACTTGTAATCCGGAGCAATTGCACGGAGTGTCGATTGAAGTTTCGACATGAGAAGCGCCGCTCCCAATCCTTTCCCGGCAACGTCTCCGAGCGTAAGCCCGAGACGATCTTCGTCAAGATTAATGTAATCGACAAGATCGCCGCCGACGTCATTTGCAGGCCGAGTAAAAAGCCAGACCGACCAGCCGGCAAGCGTCGGATTTTCTTCCGGAAGAAGCGCCTTCTGAACTGTGCGTCCGATTTGAAGCTCATCATGCGCGAGAAGTTTATCTTTGAGTTCAAGCATCAAAACCAGGAGGAGAAGAAGATAACTTACAAGATTGTAATTCAATGAAAAACGAAAGTCGCGGTTTGAGAAGGTGGTGTCGCCAGAGAAAAAGAAAATGATGCTGAGCAATAGTAGAAACCGGCGGGCAGGAGTCAACTTGAGAAGCAGATTCTTCAGCAAATACCACGATATATGAACAAATCGTTTGACGCGACCGTACGACCTGAGACGCTCCTGTGTTTCGCCGTCGATGTAGAAACGATAAAGCTCCTTGAAATCCCTCCTCAGCGATTCTCCGATATCCCCCTTGCGTAAATCGTTTACTATTGTTTTTCTGAGAACATGGTCCCTCTTTGGTGATCCGGTTTTTGTCGATTGGTCGTTAGCC
This sequence comes from Bacteroidota bacterium, assembly GCA_023381615.1. Taxonomy (GTDB): domain Bacteria; phylum Bacteroidota; class Ignavibacteria; order Kryptoniales; family JAKASW01; genus JAKASW01. The sequence continues at coordinate 24,090 of JAMCQL010000077.1, read as the reverse complement.
ATCTGTCAAGAACTTTCGAATGTTTAAGATTTGATTGTCTAAAGAAAATAACGATTTACGGAGAAAGTTGTTTCGACCTATCTAAGAAAGTGTATTAAAAGCGGACAGAGGATACCCGCGCTGTCAGGTAGATGACAAATGAAAAGGGGGGATTATCGCGATAAAAGCATGGTTCGGCGGCGACTCTTTATGCTGGGGCCAATGCCCGAATTCCATTGCCGAAGTCTTGATTTCTGTCCGCGCAAGTCTTTTTCTTATGCTAGCCTCGGCGCGTCGCCAAAGATTAAGCAGCCGCCCGGAGATTCTTTTTGTCGACGATCTCAGACAATTCTATCCCTACTCCGAGTCCTATCCCCAAAAGAAAGCCCTGCGCCAGATTGAAGTAGACCGCCTGAGCCAAGTTTAATGTCGGAGCGCCTCCGGATAGGAGAAAGGTAAAATCAAGTATCCCCGTAATGAATGCGTAAGCAATGGCAACAAGCGACGAAAGGATCAGCGGACGACCCACGCGCTGCTCACGATAACGTTCGAAGAAGTAACGGAGAAAAACAAAAAGGGCAGCGCTCAAGCCAACCACAAACAAAGCATCTCGCAATGCGTATACCCAGAAGATGGGCCTATTGAGGACTACGTGTGTTAAGACGAGCAAGAAGACAACAGCGAGCGAATTCCGTATCGAAGAGGCACGCAGCGTAGAAAATATTATTCCACCCGTTAATCCCTCCGACAAAAAAACAAACGCCGGGAGCCTAAACTCGAAAATGTCTTGTCGTAAGAAAAGAAATCCGACTGCAACCGCACCAAGGGCAGCAAAAACAGTCGTCAAGACGAACTGTTTTACCTTCTGTTCATACATTGAGTTCTCCTTCATCAAGTTTATCGTCTATATTGTGGCCGTCAACCTTTGAACATCTTGTAGAAATTCGCAGTCTCTTTGATTCCGTCCTGATACGAAGTCGGCATCAGATGAAATGCGTTCTGAAATTTTGAAGAATCGAAAAGATATTCGAACTCGCTCTGGTACAGCATTTCGTAAGATTCGGCGACGGTTTTGTCAGATAATCCACCCATTTTCAGGATCCACTTTGAGAGAACTCTATACTTCGGATCGACACCAAATTCTTTTGCGGCCATTTCGACAAACTCTTTTCCTGTAAACGGATTAGGCGCTGTCGGCAAATGCCAGACCTGATTGTAAGCTTCGTCCGATTTCGAAAGCGCCGAGAGAGCTTTAGCTATATCGAGAGTGAATGTATACGAATGTCTCACCTGATCGTTGACAAGCCAATTAGCTTTCTTTCCATGAGCAAGCGGGCTGAAGACAAGTATGTTAGGAACACCTGTTTTGTCGGCGTAAGGACCGTAGAAATCCGCCGCTCTCGCGATCATCGCCCGCAGGTTTCCCGCTTTTACTTCATTCATCAATGCGGTTGCGATCGCCGCTCTGATCTCCCCTTTCTTGCTGCACGGGGTGTACGGAGTGGATTCAGTCATGACTCCGTTAACCTTTCCGTACATGTAAACGTTATCGAAGAAAACGAGCTTCGCACCGGTTCTCTTGCAGGCATCAATTACGTTAGACATGATCCGCGGCCAAAATTGACTCCAAACTTTATGGTCATACTTCAACCCGACACAAAGGTACACGATTGAAGAATCTCTTACGGCTTCAACGGTCTGGTCAAGTGATGCCACATCGGCTTTGGCTGCAACCGCTCCTTGGATTGCATGGCCGCTTCTCGAAACCAACTTAACAGATTGTTTCTCTTCGACAAGAACTTTCGCCAGCTCGTTGGCTACAACTCCGCCCGATCCGAGAATCGTATGATAATTCATTCTTCCTCCTGATTGCAAACAACTTAGTATGCCGCAGAAATGTTTTCAAATTCGATTTGACGCGTGGAGAAGACACGCATCCCTGATGATTTGTCAGAGAACTAACAAAAGTCCAACCGCCGCGATGATTCCCATTCCGCCGCCGAAGTAAAATGCCGCAGCGGGGCCGATATGCTGCCACAATTCACCTGCTATAAATGACGCAGGAAAGAGTCCGATGCCCAGGATTGTCGCGTGGAGTCCAATCGCAGTCGCCCGCACATTCGCTGGAGCTAAGTCGGCAATCAACGCCTTCTCAATCCCGTCGGTAAATCCGCTGTAAAGGCCGTACAAGCCGAAGAGTCCCCAGAGAATCCATGCGTGACTCGGCGCGGAGACGAGCGCGAAACCGAGATAGACAAGCCCATAAAATGTGTATCCGGCAACGAGAAGACGCTTGCGTCCGATCCGGTCAGAAAGTTTTCCCGCGGGATATGAGACAATTCCGTAAACGATATTGTAAACAAGGTAAAGTAGGATCGCCGCAGCCGGAGTGAACCCGAGACCATTCGCGCGAAGGAGAAGAAAAGTATTCGAGGAATTTCCGAGCGTGAAGATGAGTGCGACGATAAGAAAGAGTTGAAGTTTGCGCGGAAGAATTTTCCAGCGGAGCGAAGGAGGTTTTGCCTGCCCGATATGTTGCTTCGTCTTCTCGCGCGCGAAGAAGAGGAGGAAAACACCGATCGCTGCGGGAACGAGCGACCAGAGAAAAACTTTTGTGTATTCACCGGCATACTGCGTCAGAAAGAAATATGCAAGGAGTACACCTATCGCTGCTCCGGTCGTGTCCAATGCGCGGTGAAGTCCGAACGCCATTCCTCTCTTCTTCTCATCAGTACTGTCCGCAATGAGTGCATCGCGCGGTGCGGTTCGTATTCCTTTTCCCAAACGATCGACAACACGGCCGGCAAATACGAAGCCCCAGCTATTCGCGGCGTACAACAGAAATTTTCCGAATGTCGAGGATGTGTAGCCGGTAATGGCGAGGAGTTTTCTATTCCGAAATTTGTCGGAGATGTATCCGGACACAACTTTGAGCAGACTCGCAACGCTTTCCGCAACGCCTTCGATGATGCCGAGCACGGCGGGACTCGCGCCCAGTGTCGTCGTGAGGAAAAACGGAATAAGCGGATAGATCATCTCGGTTGAGATGTCGGTGAAGAAAGATGTTAGGCCGAGTATGATGACGTTAAACATGATGGAAGTTAAAATATGCGTGTCAAATTATTGCACGCACGATACAGAAATATTGAAACTAACTTCCGCCCCGGCTATTTTTACAGAAGAAAGGAGGAGCAAATGTCTAAAGTGATCGAACTTGAGAAGGCTATTGAGTCCCTTGACGAAGCAGAATATATCCAATTAAGGAGATGGTTCTCGGAGAGAGACTGGGACAAATGGGATAGGCAAATCGAAACCGATTCCGATGCAGGAAAGCTTGATTTCCTTGTCAGGGAAGCACTTGAAGAAAAGAGGAAGGGGAAACTCGGCGAGTTGTAGATGCATCGCACGACGGGTAGGTTTTGGAAGTGTTTTGAGCGCCTCCCGGAGACAATCCAGAGAGTGTCAAAACAAAAATTCGAGTTGCTGAAGAAAGATCCCTCGCACGCTTCTCTTCATTTCAAAAAGATAGGAAGGTTTTGGTCGGTCAGGGCAGGGCTTAATTACAGGGCGCTCGCACTCGAGGACGGAGGCGACTTTATTTGGGTTTGGATCAGTAATCACGACGAGTACGAGCATATGGTTAAAGAACTTGGATAGAAAAATCGTGCTCCCTCGGCCAAGAAAGAGGTGAGGCCGAGTATGATTACGTTAAACATGATAGAAGTTAAAATAAGTTCTCGAAATTATCTTACTCCTCGACCATTATTAGTGGTAGAGGTTAACTTCATCGAAGCCAATCTTGAAGTGTGAACCAGGCATCCCGCAATCGGGGTGTTGCAGAACATTGGCTTTAGTTCTATTATTGTCATGGTACGCTTGTTGAGTGAAAGTCTGGACTGCACCTCTCATATCCCCTCCAAAAGAGCGGATGGTGAAGTCCCGTCGATTAGATGGGGTTCGGGAGCGTGTAAAGAATGCAGATGCGAAGAAAAATAATTCCGTACAATCCGAAGCTGACAAAGCTGGCTCGCACACTTCGGAACAACAGCACACTCTCAGAGGTACTGTTGTGGGGAGCGCTCAAGGGAAAACAAATGCGCGGTTATGATTTCCATAGACAGAAGCCCATTGATAGATATATAGTTGACTTCTATTGCCCCGACCTCTTCCTCGCAATCGAAATCGACGGTGTCAGCCACATAGGAAAGGAGGGGTATGACGAGAAAAGGCAAAGAAGGCTCGAATCCTTGGGAGTACGCTTCCTGAGATTCCTGGATTCGGATGTGAAGACCAATCTTGAGGGGGTTGTTGCGGCGATCGGGGAATGGATTGATGAACACGGCGGGGAAGCGAGCGAGCAGGAGTCATGATGGTACACCGTCCAAATGTAATATCGCACCCACCCCTCTTATCCCCTCCCTTGGAGGGGATGATCAAGTCCCCTCTGATAGAGGGGATTTAGGGGTGTGTAGAAACTGTCGAAGCGAGGAAACGCCCTGTATCCACCACAGAATCTATCAAAGAAGAAAATTCTCAATTCCCGTTCTCTTAAAGGCCACGATTTGCAGGAAGACTGACTCGTGATTCCGTGAAGAAGAGATGAAACCATTCGGAGGGTGAGAGAGAAGGTGATGTGGTGATACGGATGCTGGATGCGAGATCCAACCCACCCCTATAGTCCCCTCAGTGGGAGGGGACGATGAATGCCCGACTTTGCGCGAGGAGAAATCTTTGTGAGAGTTCTTGAATGCTCGTGCACCTGTTGATTTTGGAGCCGAACTTCGGGAGTTCTCTATCGTAAGCGGGGGCTTGCGAAATCGGGAGAATCTCTTTCTTTCCGTTAAATTAATCGACACCATTTTGGAGATTGAAACATGCCAGTATATGCTTCTCCCAATTCCATGACTAATGAATACTTTCGTGTTCTAGAAAAACTTGTGTATGACTTGGACTCTCTGGATGACGAGTCAGCTGTGCGACGGCAGGTTGCACTTTCAATATTCCAGGCGGTGACAACGGTAGAGATTTTCCTAAACTTGTATTTCCGAATAATCGTAAGTGAAAAGGAATTCTGTGGCCAGGAACCTTACTTCCTCAAGACAATTGCGGATCGCAGATCACTGGATTATAAGCTGAAGAATTGGACAAAGACGATACTGAACAAGGAGTTGAAGCTCGATTCCGGTGTAGGAAAGTCCTTTACAGAATTGAAAAACATTCGTAATTCACTAATGCACTTCTCCAGCTCTCACGATACCGTCGATCTGCCTGGTGCACGGATTCAGGGTATGCTAAACATTGAAATTTACGAGAGGCTCAAAAAAGAGGATGCCGTGAATGCCCTGGAAGTTGCACATGAGTTCATTTGTGAAATCTTTCGACTAAGGGGAGTTGAGGAATCAGCGATTCCGCACATGCTTTTCCTATGGTCGGGCAAGCCGCCCATGCAATTGCAGCCCTGAGTCGTTGAGTCTAAGAAAGAGGAGAACCAGATCTGCTAGATTCATACCCACCAGGAAGCTTCGAGAGTTTCTCTTCGCAAGGGTGCGTGCGTATGGGAAATAGAGGGTATCACCACCTCGGGATATATTCGCTAGAAAAAAATTAATGATTCGAACTTAGACCTTTCGCAAACGTGCGAAGTATTAACGGAGTTGAGACTCCTACGTTCAATGCTAGCAATGGCGTGTTGATTCCGTAGGAAACGGCTAGACCACCTGCGACAACTGCCAAAATAATCTTGATCGCGATGAAAGGAGATTTTCTGTACTGTTTGGGAAGATCTCCATTATTTCCGTTAATTGCTTCATAGGCACTAAGTTCCTCCATGGCGAAACTGCCAAAAAAAGACCAGCTGAATGTTTCAATGGTATTCATGCTTTTAAAATGCACATGGCAGGCAGGCGTCATCAAGTTGTAGAAATAAATGACGCTCGAATTGAGGGGGGATAGATTTTTCAGAGATTAAGAAGTCAAGGGATTAGATCAGTAGACTTTCCTTTTCCTTTGATTTTGACATAGACTTCTTCGAGTTTTCCCATGGAATCGTTCCGTCGTTGTGTTTGTGCAATCTCTTTGTTTTTAATCAATAAGGAGATATTTGCTTCAAGTTCATCGGGATGGGAGATCTGTTTTCTCATTTCTGCGAGGCTCCATATCACGTGCTCTCTGAACAATGTTCTCAACTCGTACAATGTTTTGTATTCCCGGTAGTCATGTTTTTCTTCGATCCGTTTGTGCATATACTTTCTGAACATGTCTTTCGGCCAGTCTTTATCGGTTGAAAGTCTGATTACGTTACCATCAGTGTTTCTTGCCGAATGTGTTCTTACCAATTCCCAAGCTTGTCGGAGTTGATCCCAGTTGTTTTGGCCTGTGTCAGGATAATATGGCATCGTATCGCACATTAAGTTGAACCATTGCCATCCGGAGTATAACCGTTCTACTAGTCTGGTTACCTTGCTCTCGTAATCCGAATACAAATCTAAGACACCGTTATTTACAAGGAAGCGCCATTGAATTGCTTGTTCAGAAAACTCCATAAATGCTCGCATGCCAGCTTCTCCGGGAATACTGGTCTGAGTTGAGAGAAGATTCTTAAGTATCTTAACCGTCTCAAGTTTCGGCTCCTCAACTTGGCCCAGCAAATGCCCCATCAAATTCCTCAGATGCAAAATCTGCAGTTCAACTGGTCTGCATTCAAATTTCCTTGCTCTCGTTTTGTGTCTTTTTGAATTGTTGACATTCATCTCATTTCTTCCAGGCTCTCTTTAAGCTCTTTCAGCCTTTAGTCGCTTAAGCCTCAAAGCTCTGCAGCAAGCGGGTCTATTTTGTTTTAGAGGTCGCACCGGAGTTCTGTCGCCTTAGTCTTTTCGCGCGTTTTTTCTTGTTACGAACCTCACCAACTGTGCTCGCAGCATTCGAGAACAAATCATATTCTTGTGAATCGACATAACTGCTCAAACGTGGGATCGATTGTAGCAAGCTATCCGCGCTCGCGTTTGCGAGCTCCTTCGGCTCAAGCTTGTGAAGACCGCCGCCATATACACGCCCTTCCGCGACAAGCGAGCCGGCAGAAATCCGTCCGAGTGCTTCCCAAATCTTCTTCAGAGAGTCGGGTGATTCTTTTATGTACCAGCCGAGCGATGGCTTGGGGTAAAGCAGTAAATAGACATTTGCTGCAACCGCCTTGGAGTAATTAAGTATGAACCTGAACGGATTTTCTTTTCCTGCGCCGTGTCTTCCCATGTACGTGCAGAGAAACGGCGCGGGAGATCTGAACTCCTGCGAGTACCATGGAGAACGATGACTACATATATAAGTCTCGTTTATCTTTCGGTCTAAGCCAATTTGGTAGTAGTCCCACAACTTCGGATGAAGCCTCTTTAATTCACTCTCCGGAAGATTACAGGAGAGAAGTAAGAGTTTCTGGTCAATAAGCGGGTTACCTTTTGCGTCGCCTTCAATCACTTCTTGTTTCAAGTAGCGCGGGCTTGGCAGGATGGGAATCAAGAATTTTTCGGGAAGCTTGAGCCTGTGCGCTTCATCCGATGGGAGGATAAAGAAATCATTCGCTCCTGTTGCGAGGCCTCTTTTGATCTCAAATAAATCACCCAGCCTAATGCTTGTGTTTTCTTCATCCTTGCCTTCTCGTAGCGCAGTACGGCTCCATTTAGCAGCCTTTCCAAGCTGGATGGCCGGAATGCTTTGAATGATTTCAGGTTTCGTAAGAGTACCCCCGAATGAAAACTCGACGACATGATTGAGTGGAGGTGCGGACTTCTTGAACCACAATATGGCAGAAGAGACGAGGGCATCGTCGAACTGCACATTGATTGCATCGAAGCGGTGTACTCGCAGGAGCGTCACTTTGCTCAAGAGATACTCTTTGACTTCTGTCCCGTAGTTGACGTCCATGAATTCACTCGGAACTAACCAGCAAGCATACCCATCTTCTTCAAGCCAGGCATGCGCATATAGAAGAAAGTAGCAGTAAAGTCCGGCAAGGCCATTCAGCCTTGTCATAGCCGCCGCCCCAACGAGTCTTTGCAACTTTTCCTTCTGTTTAATAGACAAGTGGTGGTGACGGACATAAGGCGGATTACAGACGATCAGGTTGGGCTTGTTCTTTGACGGTAATCTTGAGGCGAAGAAATCTTCAAGTCGGAGGTTGAGAGGTGATTGCGTCCAGAGTTCCTCCGCTCGATAGCCGTAGTGAGGGTCAATCTCAATTCCCGATGCACTCTCAATTCGACTCTTAGGAAAGATATTAAGCAAGGCAGAGTAGAATGCTCCCGTTCCGAAAGCGGGGTCCATGAACCGGATCTTAAATTTCTCCGGTATGTTGTTTTTAATGAATGCTAAGATATCCGATGCCAATGGGGGGGGCGTGGCAAACTGGCCCAACCTGTTTCTTTCGGTATGACTCTTCTGTGCATCAAGTTTCTCTTGTGCTTCGAGGCGATTCAATTCAAGGAGGTGGTTTGAGGCGCTCATCTCTTAAAGTCCCAACCTCTCAAGATCGTCGATCCGGTGTTCCCACACCCAGTCGATTCCTTCAGCCACTTCATAACCAAGATAGCCGCTGTCGAAGTATCCGCAGAGAAAGAGAATAAATTTGACTTCTTCTCCGTAAGTCGAGCGGAGCTGATTAATCTTTGTTGCCTCTTCTTTTCTGCGCTTATTTGTGTTTGTGAAGTCACCCGCAGACTTTGCTTCTATCATGACTGGAAGCATCCCGGCTTTAGCGTTTTTCGGCATTATGATCACATCAATGGGAATATTGACTTGCCTGCCGTTGCCGGGTTGTTTAATGGGCACATTGAATCGAATTGCGAAGGTGGCCGGCGGGACCTTGTGTATCTCACGATCACGCTTCGTATCAAAATGTTTGTAACCGCGCTTCTCAAGCCAAGCTTTGATTGAAGCGAGCTGCCTTTTCTCCTGGGCATTCCTAATAATTGGATCGGCGACGGCACCGCAGAGACGATCCGCAACTATCGTTGCCGCACGATGGATTTGTTCCTTTGTCGGTTGTTTCTTTGAGTCGAGCCAGGTGAAGATGTCTTCGTCCGCTAATACTCTGATCGTTTTCCCAATCTTTGCCAGTTCCGATTCGACCACCCGCGGTTTCATATGCGGTGGCACGCTATTGTTCTTCTCCATAGTCCTAACGAGGTTGGGAGAAATATTTCCCAATCCTATCAGTCGGTCGCGCGCAATGGGAGGTGCTGTTGCCATCCTTAAAATGGGAAGGATGCCTGGGTTGCTGTTAAGGACTTCCGGGCCGATATCTGTGAGATTATTCGTGAGCTTGAGTGTGGATTCGACTTGCTTTGTTGCATCCAGCCTGCTGGATCGGTAGGCCTTTGGCGCGAATCGCATGAACCACTTGTTATAGAAGTCAACAGATTTGTCGATATCTAATTTCCAAATATCAGGCTTGTCTGAATTCACTCGCATTGGATTGTCCGGATAATTTTGTAATGCAACCTATGTGAATATAGACGAGCCTTACCGTAAAATCAAAACAAGGCAACATGCTTAGCGGTGGCCATCATATCCATTCCGCCTCCACCGTCCTCTCGTTCCTCAAGTTGCCAGTATTGAGTGTCGTCTTCGGCTCGAGAAGGAGGACGTGCGCTTCTTCATCGGCTACGGGCATGTGCTCCACGCCTTTCGGGACGACGAAGAAGTCGCCCTCGTTCAATTCTATATCCCCGTCTCTCAGTTTGATGACAAGCTTTCCCTTCACGACGAGAAACAGCTCGTCTTCCTTCTCGTGTGAATGCCAGACGAACTCGCCTTTGAGTTTCACAAGCTTGACATAGGGGTCGTTTATTTCACCGACTATTTTGGGACTCCAATAGCCGCTGAAGAGTCCGAACTTCTGCGCAATGTTGATTTTCTGCATATGAAAAACCATGACCTCTCGTTTTGATCTCTTTAGTTGTAGTAAATGAATCGGGATATCCCCGAAGCCTTCAGATTCTTATTGACATTGATTTTCTATGAGTTTATATTAGGAATGATTACTATTATTATAACTAAAAATGAAAGGCAAATGCAATGAGCGAGAAAGAGCGAAAGTTGACTACGGCCTCGGGACGACCTTACGTGGAGAATGAGAACACGATGACGGTAGGTCCGAGAGGCCCCGCTTTGATCCAGGATTACATCCTGCACGAGAAGATGGCACACTTCAATCGCGAGAGAATCCCGGAGAGAGTTGTCCATGCCAAAGGCTCCGGGGCTTACGGCACATTCACAGTAACAAACGAGATCAGTAAGTACACGCGCGCTAAAATATTCAACAAAGTCGGAAAGCAAACCCGCGTGTTCGTGCGTTTCAGCACGGTCGGTGGAGAGAAGGGGAGTGCAGACACGGAGCGCGATCCTCGCGGGTTCGCTGTGAAGTTTTACACGGAAGACGGCAACTGGGACCTCGTCGGAAACAACACGCCGGTCTTCTTCATCAAGGACGCGAAGAAATTCGACGATTTCATCCACACACAGAAGCGCGACCCGAGAACGAACTGCAAAAGCCCGACCATGATGTGGGACTTCTGGAGCCTGAATCCTGAGAGTCTCCACCAGGTTATGATCCTGATGAGCGACCGCGGGACGCCGTACAGCTACCGAAACATGAACGGTTACGGCAGCCACACATTCTCGTTCATCAACAAGGATAATGAGCGGTGCTGGGTGAAATTCCATTTCAAGACGCTGCAAGGCATAAGAAACTTCACCGACTCCGAAGCGGCAGAAATGAAAGGCAAGGATCCCGATTGGGCTCAGCGGGACCTGGTGGAAGCAATCGACCACGGCAACTACCCGAAGTGGGCGCTCAAGGTCCAGACCATGTCGGATGCGCAGGCAAAGAGCTTCCGGTGGAACCCATTCGACCTCACGAAGATTTGGCCGCACAAGGACTACCCGCTTGTGGATGTAGGGGTCATGGAGCTAAATGAAGTCCCGGCCAATTACTTTGCCGAAGTGGAGCAATCTGCGTTCGCACCCGCACACGTTGTCGACGGGATCGGATATTCCCCCGACAAGATGCTGCAGGGACGCCTGTTGTCTTACCCCGATGCGCATCGTTACAGGCTTGGAGCCAACTACGAGCAAATCCCTGTGAACAAGTGTCCATACATGGTTTCGAATTACCAGAGAGACGGTTACATGCGAGTAGATGGTAACGGCGGAAGGAATCCGAACTATTGGCCGAACAGCTTCGACGATATCTACACCGACAGCTCATACAAAGAGCCCGGGATGCAGCTCGAATCCGCCTTCGCGGACTGGTACGATCGCAATGCGGAAGGCGAAGACGACCACTACACACAGCCTGGAGACCTGTTCCGTCTCATGAACGAGCAGGACAAGAAGAATACGGTCGGTAACATCGTCGGGTCGATGAAAGGAATCGCGGGACCGAAGAAAGACGAGATAATCAACCGGCAGCTCTGTCACTTTTTCCGTGCCGACGAGAGACTCGGAATGGGGGTCGCAGAAGGACTCGGGGTGAACATCGAAGAGATAATGTCACAAGCGAAACATTGATGGAGACTCATGGTGGAATTACCCCTGTCTGATCTCTCTTCGTTTTCGGAAACCGGTGAGCCCTGAACCTTCAGGCTGAGTGTTCGGGGCTCACCACCTGTTTTTCTTCTGATGCTGTCAGCATATTCAGCATGAGAATTTTCATGACTAACCTTCTTTTAACATCCACGATTTCCAACGGAGCCCGGAAACAAAAAACGTGCATCAAATCCATTGAGCTTCGACAGCCTTTTCGCTCCGCGCGTTTCCGGTGTTTAGGGTCGTCCGCAGCTCAACATGATACCCGTTTGGAAAGAACAAACCGATCACGTCGAGCCTTGTTCGCTGTCTCAATATTTCTTAATATGAGCCTACCAGAGCCCCCTAGGCTGCGCCAACCGCGTAAACGGCTAAGATTTCCCACAATTCAAACAGAGAGTAGAGATGCAAAAAGAGTTGGAGTCAAAGTACGAGGTCTTACGCGACCTCGAAGGTCCGGTGCGTGACCTGATTGCACACCACGAATCAAAACGCGAACTCTGGTTCCCTTCAGAATTTCTTCCCGCCGACCAAGGGACACAAAACGAAAAAGAACTTGCAGAACTCCGCAAGCGTGCGGAGGGCGTCTCCGACAACGCGCGCGTCGCACTGACTTTGAACATTCTCACTGAAGAAGGCCTGCCTCATTTCCACCGGCTCATCGCACATAACCTTGGCAACGGCGCACAGTGGAAAGAGTGGAACGGGCTCTGGACCGCAGAAGAAGACCGGCACGGAAACATATTGCGTGACTACATCCGCGATTCACGTCTCCTCAATTTCTCAGCGCTTGAAAAACTCCAGTTCGATTACATCCGCTCTGGGTTTCATCCCGGCTGGAGCGGTGATCCTTACAAGATATTCGTTTACACAAGCTGCCAGGAGAAAGCGACATCCATGTCTCACCTCAACACCGGTAAACTCGTGGCAGAACAGGAACCGCTTCTCTTTGCGATCAGCCAGAAGATCGCGCAAGATGAATCTCGCCACTACGCGTTTTATCTGAATGTGTTCAGGGAAATAATTGCGCGCGATCCCAACGTCGCTCTTGAATGTGCGGCAGGTGTAATGCCGAGCATAGACATGCCTGGTATCTCGATGGCAAACTTCAACGAATATGCTGACGTCGTCCGGCGCTCGGGAATTTACGGACCGAGAGACTACCAGAAGATCGTTGAGCAGCTTATAGGTTCGTGGAACATCGGCGTGTTGACACAGCTCAACGAGATCGGAAGAAAGGCTCAGGAGAAAATTATGTCAATACCCGCCCGCCTTCAGAAAGTTGCGGATTTTATCGAGTCCCGCGTTAGCGCAAAAAACTTCACCTTCGATGTGATCTTTGGGCGCGTGCTCGAGATGGCATAAACTCACACACATCTGATCGCATATTTGTTTCTTCATCAGTTCCCAGTTCCTTGCTTATCAATTCAATATCTGTAAATTCTATTTTCAACAAAGTAAAAACAGAAGAGGATTTGCTGTATGCCGGAGATAAACGAAGAACAGGCATCCGCGAAAGTTAGTAATCGCCGCATTCACATGGCGAACGAAAGAACTTTTCTTGCGTGGATCAGGACAAGCATCGGGATAATGGCATTCGGTTTTGTTGTTGAAAAGTTTGCCTTGTTTATAAAAAAGATTTCATACTTCCTGGGCAAATCCGGAGTGCCGGAGACAAATGTTCCTTCTCCTCATGGATATTCGTCGGTCTTCGGAATTTTTCTTGTCGGTCTCGGTGCGCTGATGGGCGCACTTGCATTTATCAGGTTCAAGAAGGTTGAGAGGCAAATAGACGAAGATACATATCAAACGTCATTTGCGCTTGACATACTACTTACCATCTCTGTCATCGCGATCGGAATTTTCCTCGTGATTTATTTGATTCAAAGCACTTGAATCGGCCGGCAACGCAATTAACCAACTCTCGAAAAGCTGAATACCTCCCAAATCCATTTCGAAAATGACAAGCGGAGAGAAGAGGTCCCCGTCTGTATGCCAATCCGCCTAAACCTTTTTCATTATCGGTTCTTGTAGAGTGCCCGGAAATCGCCGACTCTGAAATTCGGATACAGGCGAACGTTGACGCTCACGATGCCTCTTTATGGATGAAATATTTGCTGCCAAGGTTAAGTTTATATCGCTTCGCTCATTGCAATATTTGTCTCAATTTTTGTTAACTTCCTTTTGACGTGTTAACAGGTGGGAGAACTTTAGAATTCGCGATTAACGAATTAATAATGAGGAGGTTACATCATGACGGAATTTGAACGTTTCAAGTCGCTCTTTGTCCAACAGTCTATCCACACCGTGGATTACCTGAACATGCTGAAGGAAGAACAGTGGAATGCCATTCCCCACGATTCGGATGCGCTCTTCCTGGGCACACGCGTGAACAAGATTACTATTGGCGCACTTGTCAGGCATTTCATCTTAGCCGAGCAGCATTGGATAAAGGCTGTAGGTTCGATGCCTGATGGTTCGGTCATTCCCACTCCCGGTAACTCTGCACTCCTCGAGAAAGTAAGGGACGGGAAGGAGCTGATAGAGTCTTATCGGAGTGCGCACGAGCAGAACAAACAAGCCCTGTCAGATTTAGCAGTCGGCGATCTCGAAAAAGAATTTTCATTCGCTGGAAGGCGCTACACGGGTATGGGAATTCTCTGGGCTATGTTTGGTCATCATGCCTATCATCTCGGCCAGCTCGATTTACTGATGCGGCAGTTAAACTTTATAGCGCCGGAGTATATGGAATGGTCGGAAACTGAAAAGGTGATTGGCTAATGGATACAAAATTACTGGAACGCTATCGGACTCTCCTCGGTTTTGTACCGGAGAATATCAAGAGACGCATTACCCTTGCAGAATTGACCGGGCAAGAGGAATCTGTCGAAGCAGTAGAACACATGCGCGAAATATTAATACACAAAAATCCATTGGGTGCAAAAATCCAGCAGTTGGTTCATTTCGCGATGTTGATTGCAATCGGCGAGGTGGAACCCGCCAAGTTACACGTACGCGGAGCATTGCGGGCGGGCGCCACTCCGAGCGATCTCTATGGTGTTTGTGAGACTGCAGCCATAGTCGGCGGGATGCCTGCATTCAGCATCGCGGTAGACTTAGTGTATGAGGCGCTTGATGAATCCGGCCTCATTGTCCAAGCATCAAAACCTAAAGAGGACGAAGCACATTCGGAAGTATAATGATTCCGATTGCACAATCACATGGTTTAGCATGTTCGTTGGTAAAGCGTTTCATGACCAAGTCAAAATGAACTAAACCTGAGTGGTGCACGAATATCTTATCACTGCCGCTGCATTGGAAGTGACGAGAGTGAAGCGTCCGGTCGAGGTGATGTTCATTAACTATTAATTCGAAGGAGAATAGAAATGGAAAAGTATAAAGTGGTTTTTCATCTTGACGAGGGCGCAAAAGGTCGCGCCGACCTCGCGCTAAATAACATAGAGAACCTCATCGCGGACTTGGGTGAAGACAACGTGGATATTGAATTAGTATCCAATTCGGAAGGCGTAACAGCGTTTCTCAAAGTCCCTAATCTGCACGGAGCACAGATCAAGGGGCTTGTGGCTAAAGGAGTTCGCTTTGTTGCCTGTGCTAACTCACTGCGGCAATTAGGTCTCACAAAGGATGCATTGTTGGAGGCGGTAGAGATCGTTCCTGCCGGCGTGAGTGAACTGGTGAAAAAACAAGCACAAGGATGGGCATACATCCGGCCATAGGATAAAAGAAAGAAAACTTTATATGTGTCTGGAAATTAACGTTTCAAGATTTGGAGGAAAATAATATGACTCCGTTGACAGCGGTAATATACTCGTTCTTGTTTGGATTGTTGCACGGTGTTCTGCCCGATGAGCACACCTGGCCGATCACATTCAGCTACGCTATCGGCGGCGCAAGCGGACGGGAAGGAATGAAAGCGGGTCTTTTCTTCTCTGCTGCCTTCACCGTTCAACGCATGCTCCTTTCGGAAGTTGCCTACCTGGCACTGGCTCCGTTCCTTCTATCGCCTACCATCAATGGAATTGTCTACATCACAGTCGGTCTTGCGATGTCAGCCGCAGGCGCGATTGTCCTGCGCCATAACCGTTACCCTCATCTCCATCTATTGGGTCATCATCACGAAGAAGCACGGGAAATGGGAACCTCGATTGCGGTTCTCTCAAAACACCATAATGAATCCATAGTGCCAACGTCAGCGCCTCCGCCTGCCCGGTGGACAATTATTCACGGCTTCATTGCCGGTTTCGGCTTCGGCGGGTTCTCTCTTTTTGTCAACACAGTTGCTGCGCCTGCCATGCGAAGCCCATGGTTAGGTTTCATGCCGGGACTTGTCTTTGGGCTCGGAACCATGATCATGCTTGTGGTTATCGGATACTTGTTTGGCGCGTCCATGCGGTGGACCCACTTATTAAGTGAGCAGGAGATCAAGCGAATTGGGGCACAGACAGGTGGAAGAACGCTATTCTTCGGTGGACTGCTCTTTGGAGTCTTTGGGGTCGTGACGCTTCTCGGCCTGGATCGTAATCTCCCCGTGGATGCAGGTTATGTGTTGATTGGGCTGTTCATGATCATCATTGCAGTCCCGGCGTTCGTCTACACGTTGAAAGAAGTTCTTGCGGCAAGGGAATCGTAGGTCTTGGAATCATGAACATCGGCAGGTCGACGAGATACCTATACAACCATTTCCGGCCCTACAGAAGGGGAAACGAATCATTCCCTGCCTATGTGTTATCGAATGAGATTAAGCCTGTTTCGTTTTCAGTTCTTGTAGAGCGCGCGCAGGTCATGGACCTTGAAATTCGGAAACTGCCGCACGCCGATTGACGGCGGGCGGGCTGCCGACACATTTTCGAATCGCGACCACGCCTTCTCTTTTTTATCCGGAATCAGTAGTTTCGTTCGGCGGCTTGTGACCTTCAAAAGGCGAAGCCAACTCCGAGAGAAAATTCTCCTCCGTTGTAGTTCATCCTTGCTGCGACAGGCGTTGAGAAATCCGTCATGAGGTTGTACCCGGCATTTGCCACAAACTTGAAGTGGTTGTTTACATATAAATCTACTCCCACGCCGGCACGTCCGCCAAACGCACTCTCCGTGTGACTCTCCTGCAGGACAGTCATGCCGACCGAGTTGCTTGCCTCGAAAGCTATGTAACTCCCTACGGCAACCGAAATGAACGGTCGGATTCTTGCATCGGGTTCCGGTGAAGGAACGTAGTAGCGGATTCCGAGTAACAGCGGGATGACGGAACTCGCTTGCTGGTTAATCCCGTAGATACCGACGTTTGAGCTTGCGCCTGCTGTCAGCACCCCGGCACTCAGTGTAACGGCAACTCCTTCCTGCAGGCCGTACGCATAAAGGATACCCGCTGCGAAAGAGCTGGTGTTTGCCGTAGATTGTATTCCGGTGGTACCGATTGTGTTCGATACTTTCGAACCTCCCCAAACACCCATGTTGAGTTCAAGGACAGATCGGCCCTTTAACGTGAGATCCTGAGCCAGTGCGGTTGCACCAATAAATGCGAGAAATGTGAAGACCGAAAGAACTCTAAATAAGATCTTCATTGCAAACCTCCCGTTTTTTAATGTTGAAATTTGCGACAATCTATAGAAAAGTACAGTTACTGCAACAGCACACCAGATCTACATTACCAAATTTGTCATTAGAAACCAAGAAAAAAAGCTTAGTCTTTGCGCGAACCGTCCAAAAGTATCTGTGCTTTTTTCACTTCGCAATTACACTCTTGTTTATCGTTTCAATTTTAGAAACTTAGTCAAGAAGTCCGGCAGTCTTGAGGATGGACTTTAAATCTTCGCGCTCTGCCTGGCCGAGACTAACAAGCGGACTGCGCGGCTCACCGCCGAAATAGCCGAGTATGTCCATAGCGGCTTTCAGACCCGGAACTCCGTACTTTGATGTAACTGCCTTGTTAATCGGGATCAATTTCATCTGTAACGCAGATGCCTCGTCATGCCTGCCCGCGTCGAAGAGCCTTTGCAACTCGACACACTCTTCGGGAGCTATGTTCGCCAGCGCAAGTATTCCGCCAGCCGCACCGGAGGCAAGTCCGGGATACAACACGGAGGCTGTGCCGACCAGAACAGAAAAATCTTTTGGAACGAAACTAATGATCTCAGCCATGTGAGCCGAGTTTTCCGCACTATTCTTAAGCCCGACGATATTTTTGTGTTGTGCTAATTTCGCGACTGTATCGGCTTCAATGTTCACGCCCGTGAACTTTGGAACATTATATATGATCAGCGGAATGCGAATTTTGTCAGCCGCCTCGGTGAAATATCTTACGAAAGCCGCGCTGTTCATCTGGCTTTTGTAGAAAGATGGCGTCAGCACAAGCGCATAGTCCGCGCCTCGTTCCGCCGCGTCATTCGACAAAGCGACTGTCTCCTCGATCGAATCCGACCCGGTGCCGGCGATCAGAAGTCTACCGGGGGTGAGGTTTTTCCTTGTTGCTTCGACAAGCTTAAGTTTCTCTTCCCGCGTCAGGAAAACGCTCTCGCCGTTCGATCCCATCACGACATAGCCGCTCAATTCGGTTTTGTTCCAACGGGCGATGTTGACAGCCAATTTATCATACGCCACTTCACCGCGCTCGAACGGTGTGGTGATCGGAGGCATTATCCCTTTGATCATTATCTCACTTTATTAAGTTGATTTGCAAGATTTTTCTTCAGAACAAGCGTGCAGAGCGATTCAATCTAAGGGTTCGCCCGGAAATTTTCGAGACCCTTTGAACCTGCAGGATTCGGCCGTTTGATTTCAGCAAGAATCGGGTTTTCCCGCAGACGCTTTTTCGATAACTTTGTAGCAGGAGAGAACAATGTCCAAAGGATCCTACGGAACAGACTACGAACGAATCGCAAAAGCCATTTCTTATATCAAGGAGCGCTTCCGCGAACAACCGGACCTTGAACAAGTGGCGAAGGAAGTGCATCTGAGCCAATTTCATTTCCAGCGGCTGTTTAATAAATGGGCGGGCGTGAGTCCGAAAAAATTTCTGGAGTACATCAGCATCCAGCACGCGGAAGAATTGTTAAGACAGAATGCGTCGCTCGCGGATGCCAGTTATGAAACGGGGTTGTCCGGCACAAGTCGCCTGCATGACCTGTTCATCAACATCGAAAGGATGACGCCGGGCGAATTCAAGAACAAGGGAGAAAATCTTTCGATCAATTACAGCTTCTCTCCAACTCCCTTCGGAAAAATTATCGTTGCTTCCACGTCCAAGGGCATTTGTTATATTGCGTTTGCAGATGACGGGCAGCGCGCCTTTCAGGGACTGCACGATAGATTCCCGAATGCATCGTACAAACAAAAGCGCGATCCGTTTCATCGGGACGCGCTCCGAATTTTTCAGAACGATTGGAGGAACATTTCAAACATCAAACTTCATCTCAAGGGAACCCCATTTCAATTGAAAGTCTGGGAGGCGCTGCTCAAGATTCCTTTCGGGCGCATAAGCACTTACGCACACGTTGCCGAAACGATCGGCAGTCCGACGGCGGCGAGAGCAGTTGGAACAGCGATCGGTGACAATCCGGTGGCTTACTTGATACCGTGCCACCGTGTGATCAGATCCACCGGAGTGATCGGAGATTATCATTGGGGCAATGCCCGCAAATCTGCGATCGTCGGCTGGGAAGCGGCAAGAACTTTCGGTGAAAGCTAGCCGGGAGCATTTCTCGCAAAGGAAGATTTCGCGCTGAGCGTGCAAAGATGAAATGAATGATCTTTCTTTGCGTACTTTGCGAGAAATAACATCCTTAATAGCAACCTGTCGTCTTGGTTCCTTTGGTGTCCACTCGGTCTAAACTTGAAACATGGCTTTTGTTTTATTATTCTCGATTCGAAATGTAATTTAGTCTTGTCAAAAGAGGTTTACTCATGTACGCTCCAAAGTTTTTCGAGATTAAAGATTGGCCGGAGACAGAGCGGTTCATCAGAGAGACCGGACTCGCGACTCTCGTGAGTCGCGGAAGCGAATTCCCGATGGCGACACATATCCCGCTTGAGCTGGAAGAAGGCGAAAACAGCAGGGCAATTTTGTCGGGTCATGTCGCAAGGGCAAATCATCACTGGAAACTGTTTGAAACGCAGCCGAACGTTCTTGCCATCTTCCAATCGCCCGTCCACCACTATATTTCTTCTTCATTGTACAACCATCCGAATGTGCCGACGTGGATTACAAGAACATCATAGCGGAATTGGAAAGACTCGAAGATTACAACGCAAACATGGTCGCGAGAAGAATGTCTGAATTGCGAAAAATTGTGTGACAGAAAGGAAGAAATCAATTGACTGAAGCTGTCGGATTCATAGCCGCGGTCCTGACGACCACTGCCTTCGTTCCGCAATTCATCAAGGTGTGGAAGACGCGCTCGACACAGAGCATCAGCTTGCGAATGTATCTGATGCTCTGCACGGGTGTCTTGCTCTGGCTTGTTTATGGATTCGAGATCCGTTCTCTTCCCGTTATTCTCGCGAACGGCGTGACACTTGTGTTAACGCTGGCGATACTCGTGTTAAAGATCAGATACAAATAGACTCTCACAATTCAACGAAAGACTGTCATGCATAACGTAAAAGAGATTCTTTCAAAAGAAGAAACGCTCGACCCCGAAAACTGGAATGAAATTCGGCAATTGGGCCATCAAATGATCGATGACATGATGGACTACCTGCAGAACATCCGTCAGGAACCAGCGTGGAGAAAAATCCCTGAGGATGCAAAAGAGTTTTTGAAACAGGATATACCGCAGAAGCCGCAGGGCATCGGAGAAATCTACGACGAGTTCAAGAAATACATTCTTCCGTATCCGGGCGGAAACATTCATCCGCGTTTCTGGGCATGGGTGCAAGGGACAGGAACTCCCTTCGGCGTTCTTGCTGAGATGCTTGCCGCAACTATGAATCCGAACACCGCAATCGGCGAGCATTCCGCAATGTATGTCGAAACGCAGGTTCTCCGCTGGCTGAAGCAAATGCTGAACTATCCCGAGACTTCTTCGGGAATTCTGGTGAGTGGCGGCTCAATGGCAAACATAACGGCGCTTATGGTAGCAAGAAATCATCGGACGGGAAAGGACATCCGCACGCGGGGAGTTAACGCCGTTTCCGGACAGATGGTTTTGTACTGTTCGACCGAAACGCACAGCTGCGTCGACAAAGCCGCCGAAGTGATGGGCTTGGGAACGGACTCGGTAAGAAAAATCGACGTCGATGAAAATTACCGGATCAAGGTGGATGAGCTGATCACCTCGATAGAATCCGATCTGGAAAAAGGCAATTCCCCGTTTTGTATGGTCGGAAACGCGGGAACCGTGAACACGGGCGCGATAGATCCCTTGAACGATCTGCTCGATGTGTGCAGAAAATACAATTTGTGGTTCCATGTCGACGGTGCTTTCGGCGCGCTGGCAAAATTAGTCCCGGAGTATGCAGACGAGTTGAAAGCTGTCGAAGAAGCCGACAGTGTCGCGTTCGATCTGCACAAGTGGATGTATATGCCCTTTGAAGTTGGATGCACGCTGATCAAGAATGCAAAGGCGCATAGAAACGCGTTCGCCGCAACAGCAAATTATTTATTGACTCACGAGAGAGGATTAGCGGCCGGTCCCGACCCGATGGGAAACTACGGGCTGGAACTGTCGAGAGGATTTAAGGCGCTTAAAGTCTGGATGTCGCTGAAAGAACACGGCCTCGAGAAGTACGCGGTTGCAATTCGTCAAAACATCGCTCAGGCTTTTTACCTCGGCGAATTGGTGAGCCATGAAAAAAGCCTGGAGTTGTTGGCACCTGTAAGTATGAACATTGTCTGCTATCGTTACATCAAAGATGGATTCTCGACAGAACAGTTGAACAAACTGAATAAAGAAATCGTGATGCAACTGCAGGAACAAGGCATCGCCTCTCCTTCGTCGACCATCTTAAATGGCAATTATGCAATCCGTGTTGCGATAACGAACCACAGAAGCAAGAAAGAGGATTTTGAAATATTAGTTAAAGAGACCGCAAGGATTGGGGAAGAACTAACAGCTTAATTACCTTTTCCTTCCCAAGCTTTGCCTGGGAAGACGAGGTTTGAAGCTCTGCTTCCACTTATCCTGCTGTCGGTGATTGGAAACAGCGTGTTCGACTACGACTTTCCCACGGAGACCTTGAGAAAGTTGTACATGTCCCGCGGTACACCACAACAGATGAAAATGCCACAGGTGACCGTCACTTCTATGTCAAATTGTCGGTCTATTGCAGCATTGACACAAGTGACGGTCACCTCCACAATGGCGTTTTCAGGGAAGAGAAAAAAATGAAAGAATTATTTCAGCATCCCGCTCAGAGTCGCGCCTATGTAGTAGGGCCAGAGAATCACGCCAAGAACGGCTTTCCAAAATGTGAGCTTTAGGAAGCCAATTGTGAACAGCCAGCCCACAATCCATATCATTCCGGTAAAGCCGGAGTTTTCAATTTTGATCTTTTCCATAATTTGTTCTCCTGTTGGTTATTTCTCTAATGCGGTTCCTGACCCAGCCAAGTTATTTGTTCGATTCCTGAAGTGCAACTTCCCATCTCAAGCCGGAATTCTGGGATGTCCGTAGGATCCTTCGGACAGGCGCATTCACCTCCGGCCGACATTACTGCAGCTCTCCAGTTCAAATCGCTATTCAACCCTCTTACGAAACATTGATGACATCTCGGGCACAGGGCGCCTCTATGAAATAACATCTTCAAAACCATTTGGTCGGAAGGTGAAAAAAGACGCACATCCTTCGAGGACAGAGATTAACCTCACAGAAACGAATGCAAATATTCCTTCGGCCATGACAATCCGTCCATTGGAAGGGACTTCCAATCCCGGCTCCAAGTTCAGGAGTACAACCCGTCACAAGTCTGGAGAATTCCTAATGCACTCTGGCCGCTGCCCGCGATATCTCCCGCGTCGGATAGCCAAAAATGGTCCTGATTTGACCGGACTGATTTATAACAATGAAAGCATTTTGAGCGATCCGATAGTGCGCATTCCACCCAATGGCAACGCTGGCGGTTGTATCGGTGATCTCAAATGACTGGTTTTCACCATCACGTACCAGGCAGAGTGCCAATCCATCCCCCGGATCGAGAATCCACGCATCGCCTGTATCTGTGGAGAATAGAACCAGAGAACCCAGCGTGACTACGCGAGAACTATTCTCCTGGGCTTGCAGGATGATGTAATTCACCTCACGCGTAATGCTGATTTGCTCTCTGCTCAAAACCTGGTCTTCGGTTTTGTCTATGTATTCCCACATTTGATTCTGGTGAAGCCATATCGGATCGGCATTTCTCCTTATGAACTCATCTGCGTCCATGCCATCTATTGTGGCGGGTCTCTTAACGCGCTTTTGCTTTCCATTTATGAAAATGGTCATATATTCTTTTTGTCTTTTTTTCCTTGCTGCTTTTTGAGCAGGAGACAATTTCTTCCTTTGTTTAGCCATATGTATGAGTAATCTCTCTGGATCTAACGATAAAGCTCAGTGGCGCGCTTTAGCGCGTCCACTGGAGCGCTTTGTTAGACCAATTGATTGCTGGGCCACTTTCAGCAAACTGCGCAAGGCCTCATTGACCGAGGCTTCATCAGGAAATGCTGCAGCCACATCGGGACTGAGAAGAACGAGATTTGTTCCCTTTTTGTATTCCTCGAAATATTTACCCCTTATCCCTTTGCCCAAATCTTCTCGTCTGTATTCTTTACGCATTTCTTCGTGCTTAACCGTTTTCATATATTCTCCTTTCATGTCTCGTTGCGCGTCTTGCGCTTATTATTCTTGTCCTTCCATGCCGTTCTGTATGAACGACAACCACTAACTGGTTCATCCTGGAATAGCCAAAAGTGAGGAATCTGTCCTCACGTATCGAATGATCGGGATCGTTAAAGGTAATCGCCAGCGGATCACCAAATACTGTTGACGCCTCATGAAAAGAGATGCCATGCTTTTTGAGGTTAGCATTTGATTTGTCCGGGTCCCATTCAAATTCCATGTCTTATTTTATCATTTTTAGGGCTAACGTTCAAATTGAGGGGCGCGCCGCTTTAGGCGCGTCCGGTTGAGCGCCGGGTTAGCTCGCGCTTCTGTTAGCTTTGGCAACAACTTCTTTCCTCTGCTTTGAATAGCTGGAATTCCACTCGCCATTAAACCTTCGACAATTTTTACCACGTGGGGTAGGTACGAGCGATCCGTTTCCGCAATATCTGCCAGCCCCTGCATGGCGAACGTTTTTACTATCCGGCTATCATCATCAAGAAAAGAAACGAGTACGTTGAATACCTGCTGTCGTTCCTTCTTGGTAAGTTCCAATCGTGGCAATATCTGCGCGAGATGCCAACGTACTTCTCCTGTTTTCCTCACGCGAATGCGGGGGCATTGAAACCGGATTGATTTAAAGGGAAATGGATGGAAGATGGGTGTCCCGAGAGATAAGTTAGAGTATGTTTTTGCGGAAGAAAAGAAATGCCTCGGG
>JAMCQL010000070.1 GCA_023381615.1 Bacteroidota bacterium | reverse complement strand
TCTTGAACTGGCACAGCTCAGGCAGATACGACACCTCATCTGCCCTCATGACAATGAAACAGAATTTCTATCGTACAGACTGGCAGCGTGACCTCTTATGATTTTACACAAAGATTGGGACTTGACCCGTTCGTTAATTGTCTCATTAACCTTAGTGGAGTGCAACATACTTTCCCCATGGGGGCTCATAAGTTATTCCATTTGCTCTGTAATTTTCTCAATCAGCCCCACCAACACAACACTCCGTAATCTCGAGTTTTTTCACAGCTTCTAAGGGATTACCAACACGAACCTAGTTTGTAAGTTCATTTCACCATCACAATCTTCCTCACCAGCATCATCCCCCCTTTCTGTGCATCATAGGCTCTAAACACACAAAAGTAAGCTCCCGACGATACCATCGTCCCTGCATCGTTCTTCCCATCCCAACCTATCTCATGTGTCCCTGCCGTGTATTTCCCACTTATCAATTGCCTTACCTCCCTTCCCAGTATGTCATATACCTTCACATCTATCATGCTCCTCTCCGGCAGTGTTATCCTGAATGCTATGGATGGATTGAAAGGATTGGGGTATCCCTCTGAAACAAGGAAGCTTTTCGGAATGGTACCTATACTTTTCTCCGTTATATCGGTAAGCTCTGATGCGACCTCGTTCCATTTTGCCCGAACGACCGGAATATACCGTCTCAGCTTCGTTATGCTGCTGAACCTCGATGTGTCCTGCGCCACGATAAATGCTACAACAAAGCTTTCTGTATCGCCCGGCATAAATGTAAACGGCCCTGAACCCTGAAGAAATCTGTCGTCCGCCGGCGATTGCTCTGCTGTTGCAAGCCAGCCGGTGCCCGTGACAGGATCCCCAGGATCAACATAAGTTATAACATGTCCCGGTTCATTAGGCGGAAACCAAGGGTAGCCATCTTGCCTTTTCCCACTCAAAACCAAGAACGCTTTTCTGGCAAATATGGAATCGCCAACTCCAGGCAATTGCCATATATGAGGCCCCGCCATGTCTTTCATGAACGATGTCATTTTTGCCCCGCTCTCGGAAGCAGCAGGACTCTTAAGGATTACAAAGCCGCATGCAGGAGGAATGCCATACACCTTGTCGGTATCCTTTCCATTATACATGTAGCCAAGCGATAGAAGGGTATCACAACCAGGCAAATCATCATTCGGATCGCCAAGATCAACATCAGAAAACCAGCCGAAATACGTGCTGTTGTATGTGTGAACGCTTTTGTTGATGATGTTCATTACGAGAAAAATTGTCTGCGACAGTGGCCCCGGCTCATTATATCCAAATACATAGTTATGTATCTCCAATCCCATAGGCTGAGGTCTAAGCAAATATGGGGCTGTGGTACCTGAAGTATCCAGATCATCCATAACCCAATATGCATTCAAATTTCCTACTAGCTTCGGCGTCCCGTCATTGTTCAACGGCGCTCCCGTCAAAGACGCATCCTTTACCCAACGCTGATATTCCTCATCCGAAGGAGTCGAAGTGTCAGCCAAAACCACCATCTTAAACACCGGCGCGTATGGATTACCGGCAATCGAATAGTTTGTATCTACGAATGCGCCATTGATGGTTCCCGGCTGATAGTTTGACAGGTAGTAACTGACAGCGCTGCGAACTGTGTCAGCTTCATCTTTACCTGCCGTCCAAAAACCCGAACTAAAGACAAGGTTCTTCTTCGTGTTCGCAGGCCAAAACAAGCCCTCAGCAGTATCCGCAAAAACCAATCCGTTGTTGGAGAGATATCCTCTCAGGGTGTTAGGTTGAAATGTGATAAAGGATGAATATTTCTGTTGAACAGAATTTGTTTCTTTTCTCCTTTTCAAATCCTGAGCTTGTGTACGCATTGCACCGTTGTTGTTAGTCGGCTCCGTTGAGCCTGCCAACAACGTAGGGCAGGGATAAGTCGAAAATATAGACTCTGCATATCCCGGGGACGTCTTGCTGTAATCTCTTGAAAGTCCAACAACCTTGTAACAATAACTTGCACGCCCACAATTCGTGGAACTGTCAACATAAACAGTGCTTGGATAGTACGAAGCTATCTGTGTGTATGTGTTTGAGGTGCTCGGACGTCTATATATATCATACACCGCCGATGACGGTTCTGAAGCATTCCACCTCAGCTGCGGGTGAGTATATGACGCATCCCAACTAATCTGCAAATTAGTCGGAGTGGTAGGCTGAAACCGGCTCGTGGATTGAGTAGAAGGATTGTAATAATCACATATCCTTATCACACTCCCTGGACTGTATTCGACAAATTGACCATTCGTAAAACTTCCAAAGCAAAACTCGAAAACTCTTCCTGAAAGCGAAAATCGAATCCATATATCACCATGGTTTAGCCGCCAGAATCTGTCATCATGAATGTCAAGATAAATTGAATAGGTGTCTATGCCCGCATCTAATCCTTGACCGACGTTAAAGTCCAGTCTGACAAGTGAATATGGCAGGTATCGTTCACCATTACTGGGCCACGTACAATAAGAGTAATTGTTATGCGTCAACTCAATGCTTTCTATGAAATCGAAACCATAGGGCCACCATTCAGACGGGGAAGTATCGCAGTCCGTGTAAGCTATCTGAAATGCTTGACCGCTCAAACTGTCCGACAACATCAATCCAGCACCCCACATGGCGTTTCCAGCATTTGCGGCTGAGACGGTCGCAACGGTGCCAACATCTGCAAGACCTACGTAAATTTCCCAACCAGTGTTATAAACCTGCGGCGACTGCGCCTCAGCCGACAAGCCAAGAAACAGAATTGCCAAGGATGTGAACGCGCTTTTCATATCATCCTCTTTCGACACTTAAATGAGCATTCCATTTCCCCATCGCTTTTCACTATTGCAATCTTCCTCACCAGCATCATCCCCCCTTTCTGTGCATCATAGGCTCTAAACACACAAAAGTAAGCTCCCGACGATACCATCGTCCCTGCATCGTTCTTCCCATCACTGTCTATCTTGTGTGTCCCAGCTGCGTAATCTCCACTTGTCAATTGCCTTGCGTCGTATTTCCTGGCCAAAAATCTCCCCGCTAGTGTGCATGTTCTAGAAATGCAGCCCGACGTTCCAGAGAAATGCACGAATGTTATTAGGCCAAAACACGACACCAGACGCCTCGACGTCACTCAAGCTTTTTGCCTTGTGCGCAATCTTTATCAAGCGTCTCGGACCGCCCTTCATATTTCCTCTCGTACTAGCATGATTGTCGGTGGTACATGGCGTCGTTTTAAATGGACCCTGTTGAGAATGAGTTGCTGATACTTTGCACCAGAAAAAAAGCACAACAGCCAACGAATAACAGGATACCAGCTTTTTCACTGCAACCCTTCCTTAACAAGAGGGATCATAAGCGTAACCCCTTACAAAAAGGCCTATCCTCCTGTCATGGCGGCTCTTTACGCCTACCTCCCCCTTCAGAAGATGGGGGTACAAACACAAGGCAAGTGCAGTTGGGAAAGGCGAACTACTCGCGTCGCTGCAGTATCACATCACAAACCTACTTGAACCGAGATTGTGTTGTTACCAGCAAAGAATTTTGTGGTACGGTATGCGTAATCGACGCTTAGGGTTGTGCCGCCCAAGTTGTACTTTATGCCTGCGCCAAGAGTTGGACCGAAAATGTTGTCTTCGGTCTGGGAGACAAGTCCGGAGCCGCTTGCATTATTCGAGAACACCCAACCGCCCCGCAGATAAAGCATGTTATTGAAGTTGTACTCAGCTCCGGCGAGGTAATTGTCACTGCCGAAGTTGTTATTCCTGAATGTTCCCGTGATCGTGAATGTGTTTTCATCGTTTAGTCGCAAGTCGTAGCTGAGACCAAGATCAACAGTTGAAGGCATTTCGAAGCTAGCGGCTTGGATGTAAAGCGGAACCGATGGTGCTGAGGAATTGGAACCCGGGACCGGTGTAACATGTGATAAATCATCTCCGGCGAACTGCATATTGGTCCCAATGTTTCTGACAACAATACCGATCTTCAGTCCGGTTCCTTCCGCACGATATTGTATTCCAGCGTCGAAAGCAACACCGGAAGCGTTCTCACGCATGATTTGCTCGGAAACGTACTTAACTGTTATGCCAGCGAGTATCCTGTCGGTAAGTCCCTTTGAATAAGTGACAGCGGCAGTTACGTACGACGGAGAGTACGTCCCTATTCCGCCATCTGGGAACTCGTTTGTGGTTTGTGTAATGCTTCCGAAGTTGATTGACTTGAGTGAGAGAGCAAGACTTCCGACATCGCCCAACTTGGCTCCAAGCGCAAAGTAATTAACACCGATATCGGCAATGTAGTTCATGTGTGAAAACATTGCCTCAACGTTATTAGATGCAAGAGCTAAGCCTGCAGGATTCCAATAGATTGCGTCAACGCCGCTGATGCCGGAGACAAAAGCGCCGCCAAGCGCCTGGCCTCTCGCTCCCACTGGTATCAGAAGTTCTAATGCCGCTCCCGTGCCGGTACGCGAAGGATTTCCTGCCTTTGAGGTACTAGAAAATCCCACCACTAACCCGAGCACTATCACCAAGAATGAAACTCTTTTATTCATTTCAAAACTCCTTTTCATTTTCTTGAATGCTATGGTTGTTCATTCGTCACAGTTTGTTTACACGCTGCTGCGGTTGAATGACAGCCAATTTCAGGATCTTCACTCCAAGTTTGCCGGCATCTATGTACGCAATGTACATCCCGCTTGCCACTGGCAAACCAGAACTGTTGGTCAAATCCCACCTTTCAAAAGGATTGCCGCCGGTCGGGTCCGAATGATTAATTGTTCTCAGGAGGACCCCATCGAGTGAAAACACTCTTATGGTGCATACCTTCGGAAGGTGACTGAATGTCACAAAGTGAACGAAGGAGTTTGTTTCTAACGGATTGTAACCAAAATACGGATTGGGGAACACTTGAACTTGCGAAATTGCATCTTGTGCGATTGCTACGCTATCATTTCCGATAAGCGTTTTCGGCGCCGTGAAGACATAGGAACGTCCCGGAATCAAAGGATAGTTCGGCGTGATAGTCAGAGTATCGCCATTCTGGAAAGTAGCTCCGCTGTCTTTTCTAACCCAAACAAGATACATCAACTCGACATTTCCGCTTTGGAGAGCTGCCTTGAAGTTGTTGACAGTGTATTGCGGCAACGCTGAGTCGGAATAAGTTGACTTGAATATCATCAAAATGCCGCCGCCGCCGTAGTCCGATGTTAGAGGATTCCATTTGCCGTCAATGTTACCTCTACCGAGAAATTTTCCCAGATAGTTATAAAGACTATCATTGTGCTCCAGCAAACCAACATTCAGCTGGCGACCGTGATCATTATAATCAGCGCTCCACGCCGTAAATGGAACCGAGGCGCCATTGGCAGAATTGCCCAGCGGATACTTCTGATAGTCTTGATAAGGATAAGCGGTACCTGAATTTATCAAGTAAGGCAGGAAGGAGCTGTCTTTCGCTTTCAGAGGAGCAATGTTCTGATTCCATCGGTCGACGTATCTGTAGACTCGTTGAGTGTTCGTGCTGCTGAAAATGAGTTTAACAGCGATGAGACTATCACCAGAAACTCCCACGCCTGGGAAAGCTGCAAGATTGGCATCATAGACTGCAGGTGTAACGCCCGGCCACGCCATGCCGCCACCAAAGTCAGGATAATTATTCACAACGTTGGGCGCTGCGAACCATATCTTTCCACTATAAGCATATCCAGGTGGTGTTTGCTTGTCCCCCCTTATCCCGGGAGATTGCGGGATCAAAATAGGCATAATACCGTTAACTATCGGATATGGATAAGTCGCACCGGTTCCGGTTTGACTCACTACCGGTTGTCCAAAAAACTCTGCCGGTGAATTCGTCGTGAGGTCAAAGAGTGACCATTTTGGCCCGAGCGAATCAACAGAAAGTCTGTAGGTGTTGCCGTTAAGTGAATCGGGATTGATGACTTGATAATAGAAAGCATCATCGCCCGGTCTGTTGCTGCTAAAATTAGTAACGCCCACCTTCGCCCCCAATGAAGTCCCAGCCGCTGGAACCATCGGAATCCAAGCTTGAACCGCCGAAGACAAAGGTGTTTCAAGCACCTTTGGAGAACCAAAGGGATTGTAAGCGTAGGCTGTTACAGCGAAATAGTAGGGGGTACCTGGATGAAGTGGATTGCCTGTAAAAGCATTTTTGTCAATCGTGTAATACCTTTGAATACCACTGTTGGTTCCAAATTCAACCGGTTGATAAATATTTTCTCCGAGTTCCGGATGTGCTACAAAGTCCCAAATCTTCGTTATAGAATCCACAATATCATAAGTGGCGAGGCGTTGTATCTGGGAACTTGGGCCAATGGATGGACCATCCGTCTGATAAACATTGTAGCCTTCGAATGTGTAATCGGATGCATGACCATTCACTTGATGAAGAGTGTCTTTAGCAACGAAGGACTCGTCGGAATTGTCCCAAGTTAAAACGATTTTATTATTCAATTGACCGACAGCTAGATTTGGCGGAGGAGGAGGCGACGCCAATTGGAAATTCACATTAAATGCAAGCTGTGCCAACTGAGTATAATCCTTAAGCACTGTGATGCTGTTCAAGTTGCTTGTTCCCTGTCCGATAACAAAGCCAACGACCACCTCCTGAGTGTCACCCGGCAGAAGCGTGAACGGACCGGATCCCATGACGAGCCTCTTATCTTTTACGGGAACAGGATCCTGCCAGCCCTGGCCAGTTACGGGATTACCGTCTGCCACAAACTTACTTGGTTTCCCGGTGGTGGGATCGATAAAAGGCTGCCCCGTAACACCAATCAAACCATTTAGAAGATTGTAAGCCTGCGTCGGATACAAAACATTTCCGAGCGGCGGATCATTATAGATGCCGCCTCCATTCACAAACTCGGCATAGGAAGTCATCGGCAGGTTCTTGTAGCCGTGGGTCCACTTTCCACTGACTATTGCACTATCAGCCGGTGTGCCGGGAACCTTGGGACCTTCAAAGAAAACATAACCATCCGCAGGAGGCGCACAGCCGTAAATGGCATCGCACGGCGCTCCATTGTAAGTGTAACCCAGGCTGAGAGTCGTATCACAAGCATCGTTGTCATCATTTGCATTACCAAGATCGATATCTGAGAACCAACCAACAAATGTCGAATCATACGTAACGTTGCTTTTGTTGATTATTCTCATCCTTAAGAATAGAATATTCCCCATCGCACCAGACTGATTGAATCCAAAAAGATAGTTCTGGACTTCCAGACCCATGGGAGTGGTCGTACCCGTAGCATTGTGGCCGGCAACGTTCAGATCGTTCATCACCCAATAGGCGGCTTCATCTCCGAGAACCAACGGCTTCCCGTCAGGAGTCATCGGAGCGCCAGGCACCAGACCGCTTGCCCATTGTTGATAGGTTGGATCCGTTGGTGGCGTGCTCTTTGAAAGCACCATAATATTCCATTTGGAATCAGTCGGGTTTGCAGCGTCCGCAGCCGCATTATTGGCATTCCCATCGTATGTCTTAACTATTGGACCAGGTTGGTACTCGGTAGAATAATCGCTGACAGCAGTATGTAATGTACGATCCTTACTACTCTTGCCTATAACCCAAAGTCCTGCCGTAAAAACCGCCGTTTTACCCGATCCTGCAGGCCAAATGAGTCCGGCATTACCTGTGGTCTGGTTGTTGAACAAGATGCCGTTATTAGAAATGTACGCCTGAATATTATTGGGGGTGAACAGAATCTGCGACAGCGTCTTCCCCAGCTTACTCAGTTTCGCCTTTCTATCGGACGCCGGCTCAGAGGCATAGGATTGGATGACCATCAAACCAACCAACACCAATGCCAGAGTCGAGTATGTCAATCTTTTTCTAGGGCTCATATTTCAATATCTCCTAAACTTTTTAACAGTTTCAATTTGAGCGAGAAAATAGGAAATTCATCATTTAAAGACTAATGAGAACTCCAAGCCGCACAATTCTCGGAATGTCGTACGCACCGAGCTGCTGATCCAAGTACTGATAAAGAGCAACCGCTGACGGACCATTGGATGCAGCCCAATCTTGTCCTTGGGAGGTGGTGAGCCATCCGTCGTTCATTGCCGAGCCTGTTCCTGTATATAATCCTGGTGTACCTGCGACTGGATCATTTGCACCAATAATGTTCCGTGTATCAAACACATTCTGCGCCCACAAGTAAACGTCAAAATCCAGGCCGCCAAGACTGAAGGCTTTATCGACTTTGATATCTAGGCGCGTGTTCCAGGGCCCCTGAGATTGGTTAAGCGCCTCATAAGGAGTAACGCCGTTAACCGCAGAAAAAGCAAAGGCACCGGTCGGCTCCGTCAATGTGTAGGGGACACCGGACGAAAAATAGAAGATGGCATTGAATCCAAATTGAGACAGCGGCTGTCCGCCAAATATTGTCGGACCATCATCCTTAGAGTACCTGTAGTCCAGCATTATGTTGCCGGAATGAGTCCGATCTTGACCCGTCGGTTCCACAATAGTTGGGTAATAAGGGGTTCCGCCTGGGCCTGTATTATCCTGCCAGGCTATGTTGAAGTGCGAAAGCGATGTCGAACCCGTTGCTACAGCAGATTGCAGCGTATAGTTTGCCGAAATTTCGATCCTGTCGGTTCGTCTGAGATTGAATCTAAATTGTAATCCTCTGGTTGTACCAAAGTCGCCATTCGCATAACCAAAATAAGCTCGTTCCGGAGCATTCGGATCAGTGATCGTGGTTCTGATAACAAACAGATCCCTGATGTCTTTATAGAATCCCGTTACATCAAATTCCGCGTTGTTTCCAAAGACCTGGGTAAATCCCAGCTCGTAATCGGTCGTTCTCTCAGGCTTCAAGTTTGGATTAGGGAAATTTCTGGCATATCCACCGGCAAAAAACCTGCCGGCAACTGTGCGAGTGTCGTAGTAATTTGACAAAGCGCCCTGCTGCATGAATTTTCCAAACTCTGCATGAAAAATAGTCTGGTCAGTAACAGGAAATGAGAATCCGATGCGGGGACTTATCTGAGTATAAGTGACTGGATTACCCATGCTCGTATCGGCTACGACCTGTAGAGAATCTAGTCCGATATTTTGTGGATCCTTATAGATTCTTGCTCCCGAATTGAAGGCGTCAAACCTCAAACCGAAGTTAAGTATGAAGTCGGACATTTCAATTTTATTTTGGATATACAATCCGGAAACTATCGGATGTCTTGGCCCCTCGTCAGCCAAGTTGAATGTGTGCCCTGTTTTATCGGTAAACATACCACCGTTAAATGTGTTGCCATAGATATCATAACCGTAATTCGACAGACCGGCACCTAAGTAGATTTGGTAATCCGAAAGAAGAGGACTCTGGTAGCGCAATCTGGCGAGACTTGTAGCGGTTATGGCATAAGTTCTCAGCGTATAATAGTTATATTCGCCTCCGACTTTCAACTCGTATGCTTTAGAAAACTGCTTGACGAAGTCGACTCGCGAACCGTATTGATCTCTCATCAACTTGGAGTAACCACTTGTTGCAAAGTTTCCAGGCCAACCAACATTAAAGCCCGGACTATAAATAGAGAATGCGGGAGGTGCAAGGCTAGGCCCGATCAGCCCGGAATTCGCCGGGTTCTTATAGTCACCATACGCTTCGATGTTACCCTTAAGAATCGGGTCCATGTTCTCCTGATAGAATCGCCAGAAGTTCCCTTGAACGGTGAAGTAAGTAGATGCGTCCATGAAGTAAGTCAATTTTGCGTACGCCGACGCATCGTACTGTTGTGTAAGCGTGTTCCTATTGGGAAGACCTGCAACAGCATTGATGATTCCGAGGCCTCTTCCCAGTCCACCAATTGCACTTGTGGGGGCATAACTGCCGCCGATTTTCACATTCAAAGGAGAGAAGTCAAAGAATAAGTTGCCAGTGAAAATATAGTCTTCATAGTAGCCTTCCTGTGTCCTTCCGCCTTTGAAGTTGGTTGAATTGTACAAGTTGGCAAGATAACTGCGATTCCCCGTTAGGCCCTTACTGCTGACAATGGCTGCACTGTCAGTACCGGGATATTTGACTGCATAATCAGCATTTCCTATCTGCGTGCTGTCAATGTGCGGGAAGGATATTCCATCCAGCCAAGATGCACCGCTCCTGTTAAAGTCGTGTTGAGCGGCAAGAAAGAAAGTAACCTTGTTTTGCGAGGGAATCACCGGACCGCCAAAAGTTGCCTGGTACTGATTTAAACCATAGCTGTAGGCACCAAAAACATTTTTCCCGTTGACACCACCAAGATTATCTGTGTTTGCCTCGAATGATGCTGAGTAGCGGCTGCCGCCTGTCTTGGTTGTCACATTGATGACACCAGACATTGCGTTTCCATACTCTGCAGTCATTCCACCCACTTGCGTGGAGACTTCCTCAATCGCATCGTTGATAACGCTTAATTGTTGAGTTTGGTTAACTGGATTATTAATAGGCACTCCGTCAACGTACGTCTGAACCTCATCAGCACGTCCACCTCTGAAATGAATACCATTTACGTCGGTAATCACACCGGGAGACAGCGCGACAATTGCTTGAACCCCCTGCAAAGGCAGATTCTTGATGTCTGATGCTTGAATCACGGACTGTGTGTTAGTCATACTTTTATTGACAAGAGGCCTTTCGGCGATTATTCGCACCTCGTTAACCTCCACAGCACTTGTAGGCATCTTGAAGTTCTGCTCGGTTGAAAGACCGGCAATAACCCTGACATTTGAAACAGCCACGTTCTGGTATCCGATGTAACTCGCTGTTACGGTATATGTACCAACAGGTACGGCAAGGATTACGTACTCACCGTTCAGGTCAGTCGAGCTGCCAAAACTGGTGCCATTTACCGCGACAGTGACACCCACGAGGGGCTCTCCCGTTTCACGGTCAGTCACTTTTCCACGTATTTTTCCTGTTGTCTGAGCAAGCAGCAACGCCGGAAAAACCAGGAAAAGCAACAAAGCAGACAATAACTTTCGACTCATAAGCTAACTCCTTCATTATTTACAAATAAAAAAATAACTATCGAGCCGCGGCTCTTGAAGAAAATAGCAGGATAAAGAAAACTCAAAGGACTACAATCCAAAAATGAAGACCGATAATATATGATTGGGAATTTGCGAAAACTTCGATCCATTTTGCCAGCCACTGAATTCACGCCAGTTCTCTCCGAAATTAACGAGGACGCAAAAAAGTGTCCCCCCTTCCATTCGGAAGGGGGGACACAAGAACTACAGGGCTCTTACTTCATTAGAACCATTTTCTTGATCTGAGAGAAACTGCCAGCTCTCATCTCATAGAAGTAAACTCCGCTGGAAAGTTTCGAACCATCAAAGCTTACTTTATAATTGCCAGCCTGCTGATATCCATTAACAAGATTCGCTACTGCTTGGCCAAGAACGTTGTAAATCTTCAAACTAACTTGGCTCGCCTTTGCTACCTGATAACTTATAACCGTTGTCGGGTTAAACGGATTAGGATAGTTCTGCGCAAGCGAATAGTTCACGGGGACATCTGAAGTCTGCTCGTGCACTGCAGTCACCGTCGCACCGTTCAGGAACTCAAGCCCGAAGTGATCCAAATTATTAACTCCATTCGTTGGAGTCGCTCCAAGCAAATCTTTTGACCAAACGATATAAACCTTCCCGCTTGGACCAATCCGATTTGCCATCGCTGTAAAACAGTAGTACGGACCTGCCGTTTGTGACGTGTTCGTCAAGTTGACAGGCGTTGACCATGCACCTGCCAAAGTCCTGCCTGAGATAAATACATCCGGTATGGAATCGGCAGCTGCAACTACATCAATCCACTTGACGGCGACAGCATTTCCCGTGGCAGTTCTTGCAGCTCCAATTTCATTCATACGCTGTGGGAAACCGTCGTAGTTCACCAACTTGTTCAAGCTCGCAACCTTTGTGGCGGTCCAGGCGCCTGAAACCTTAGTTAGTTCATACACGCCCTGTGTATTATGAGTAGTATCTGCAAATACGGCAAAGAAGTGGGGGTTGCCATTCGCGTCAACGAGGAAATCATACTCCTGACCATCGACAAGGGAATTTACACCGTGTGTATAATTTACCATTCCAGAAAGACTGGAGATCGTTTTGGGCTGGCAAACATCAGCAGTGCTCCATGTTGTTCCGCCGTCAGTCGACTTGGACCACATGTAAACAATTTCAGTTGAGTCGTGCAATCCCTTTGGCCTCAAGCCCTGCCATCCAAGGTAATACGCTCCATTTACGTAATCCCATCCGTGAAGATTCCATATACCAAAAGGTACTTGTTTAGAGCTAACCGCTGCGGTGTCATACAAATTGTTCCCATTGAGACTTGTAGGAACGGACCAGGAACCCCATGTAGCTCCGTTATCTGTGGACTTCAAGAGAGATATGCTGTTAGAGTTCTGATCGGTAGCAGCAAGCAGGACCCCATTGGTTGAGCTATTTGATGTCATGACGGAAAAAGTCGTGCCCCAGAGTTTATTTGTATCCAATTTTTGGGTAAACACGCCTGCCCCAACGGTCAAATCCTGGCCATACACCACCCCGCCCCAGTCTCCACCAACCAATTCCGGGTATGCAAAGACAACTGATGTCGAGGTAGTCGGGTTGGTGCCACCTGTTGGATTTGACAAACCGCCAGTTGGGTATCTCCCGGTAAGAGGGGTTGAACCATTCAATGGTCCTTGAGCTACTGACCATGTGGCACCGCCATCAGTGGAGTAATTATAGAAGACAGCACCACTGGGGAACCCCCTGTGAACCATTGCAATTACGTTGGATGCCGGGTCGTACGCGAGAGGCTGCGTCGATGTTCCCAGCATACCATAAGCATTGGCCATACTGTCAATAAAGACAGACGTTACCGCTGCCGGATTAAGAGGTATACGATGTGAAGCCGAGCTTATGGCTGCTGCCGGCTTATCGTTTGTCGCCGGCTTTTTCCCGTTGACGCCGGCAAAGGCTGAGGCACTAACAAACAAAAATGTCATTGCCATCAGAGTGAATAGTACCGAATGCTTCCGCATATTAGGTCTCCTTTTTGGGTTTGTGTTCATTATCGGAATAAGTATCTGACTCGACGTTTGAAGAAAATTTACAAACAACTCTTCTCCTCTATCTTGCACTCTTGTTACCGAACTTAATCAATCATTAGAATTCTGTCACGCAGGGAAAACTGGAGAGAACTCTTTCGAAATGTGGTATCAAAAAAAATCAGATAGCAGCACTTTCGACTTTTTTCCCGATTATTCTCACCAACATCTCCTCTCGTTTTCCTTGCTCCACAGCCAGCATAATTTCGCTGAAATATAATGTGCCTCATCTGCTTTGTCAAGTGCGAAGCAAAGTTTTTTTAAAGTTTCACGGCCTTGACTTCATAGACTCCCGAGATTCTCGAGATTTCTTTCAGCACCGGCTCGGGAACCTCGCTATCTACGCTCATAACGGTTATCGCACGCTCACCGGGAGCAGACCTCCCTAAAGACATGCCGGCAATATTGACATTCGAGGACGCGAGCAAACTTCCGACAGCAGCAAGCATTCCGGGCCTGTCAATATTCGAATAAAATAGAAAATGCCCTTCAGGCATTATCTCGAAGTGAAACTTATCGATTCCGACGATTCTCATGTCGCTCTCGCCGAAAACGGTCCCTAAAACTGCTCGCGCTTCCCGGTCGGTTTGCACCTCTATACTCAGCAGGTGCGAATAGTGCTCACCATCCTGTTCCTTTTTTTCGCTGACGGCGATACCCATTTCTTTCGCAATCACCGGAGCATTTACAAAGTTCACGGGAGCATACATAAGCTTATCAAGCATTCCCTTCAACACCGCAGTCGATAGCAGCTCGGAAGAATTCTGAAGCGATGTACCACGATACGTTGCGGTTATTGATTTGACTTTGCCGGTTATAAGCTGCGCATGGAGTGAACCTATTTTCTCAGCGAGGACGAGATAGGCGCGCAGCTCGTCGCTGACAGCGGTTTGGTAATCAATTATGTTCACCGCGCCGA
This sequence comes from Bacteroidota bacterium, assembly GCA_023381615.1. Lineage (GTDB taxonomy): Bacteria > Bacteroidota > Ignavibacteria > Kryptoniales > JAKASW01 > JAKASW01. The sequence goes on along the minus strand of JAMCQL010000070.1, from coordinate 4,378 downwards.
CGATTCCCCTTCCTTTGAAGAAATCCGCAAGCTGCTCGCCGATCTGCTTCGCTACTTTCTCCTGAGCTTCTTCAGTGGAAGCGCCGAGATGAGGAGTCGCTATGACTTTCGGATGCTTAAGAAGTGGATTGTCGCCGGGCGGCTCTTTCACAAACACATCAAACGCAGCACCGGCAACTTTTCCGCTTTCGAGAGCTTTGAGTAATGCCTGCTCGTCAATGATGCCGCCTCTTGCACAATTGATTACCCGCACCCCCTGCTTGCAAACGGCAAAAGCTTTTTCGCCAAGTATGCCGCGAGTCTCTTCCGTCAGCGGCGTATGAACGGTGATAAAATCCGAGCGGCGGAAAATCTCATCGAGCGAAACAATTTCCAAGCCCAACTTCGATGCGACCTCGCTCGCCAAGAGAGGATCATAGCCGATGACGTTCATGCCGAAAGCCTTGGCTCTGAACACGACCTCTCTGCCAACTTTCCCGAGTCCGATCACGCCAAGAGCCTTTCCGAAAAGCTCAGTTCCCATGTACTTCTTGCGTTCCCACTTTCCGTTCTGAAGGTCATGAAATGACTGCGGGATGTTCCTCGCCAATGACATCATCAAAGCCATAGTGTGTTCAGCGGTTGAGACCGTATTGCCGCCGGGCGTATTCATTACGACAATACCTTTGCGCGTCGCCGCGCCGACATCTATGTTATCAACGCCGGCTCCCGCACGTCCGATTACTTTCATCACTTTCGCTTCAGCTATGATGTCGGCAGTGACTTTCGTTCCGCTTCTTACTATCAGCGCATCATAATCAGCAATAATCTTTTTGATTTCGTCTGGAGGCAAACCCGGTTTCGCATCAACCTGTATTCCCTCTTTCTGAAGGATGTCGGTGCAGACTTGTTCAATTGGATCAGTGATTAGAACTTTCATTTTACTACCTCCGCCGTTTCTTTTGCGTACTTCGCAAAAGTTTTTTGGACGGCGGTAACTCCTGATCCGGCTTCAAATTTGAAATTCAAATCTTGAAGCGTCCATTCAAGCGCTGCGACTACTCCAACTATGTCAAGCTCGTCGTAATAACCAAGATGAGACACCCTGAAAATTTTTCCTTTCAAGTGTTCTTGTCCTCCGGCAGTAGTAATTCCATATTTCTGCTTGAGTATCTTGTTGAACTTCGAATATTCAACTCCTGCGGGGACATTAACTGCGGTAACCGCATGAGAAGCAGGCGATCCGAAAAGTTTAAGCCCGATTGCCTCACAGCCGGAACGAACAGCTTCGGAAAGGATTTTGTGTCTCAGCCAGATTTTCTCGACGGTTTCTTCTTTTATCATCCTCAGAGCTTTTTCGAGTCCAACCACCAGCGTGATTGCCGGAGTCCAAGGAGTGTCGTTTGCTGCCGCTGACTTCAAAGCCTCCTTGAAGCTGAAATAGTATTTCGGAAGTTTGGAGGTCTCGAGCATCTTCTTTGCGCGATCGCTGAGCACGGCGAAGGCAAGTCCCGGAGGAACCATTAGACCTTTTTGTGAACCGGTAACGATAACGTCCAATCCCCAATCATCGAAGCGCATTTCATGTGCCCCAACTGATGTGATACCGTCAACGACGACAGCAATATCATATTTGTCATGGACTGCCGCAGCAATCTCTTTGATATTAGTGAATACGCCTGTTGAAGTTTCACTGTGAGTCAAGAATACGGCTTTCACAGTCGGATTCCTCTTGAGTGTGTCAAGGACGAGCTCAGCAGATGGAGCCGTTCCCCATTCAACTTTGATTTCGACCGGCTCGACTCCATACGCCTTCATGATTTCGCCCCAGCGTTCGCCGAACTTTCCGAGGTTCACAAATATCGCCTTGTCACCAGCAGACAAAAGATTTGCGACGGAAGCTTCCATCGCTCCGGTGCCGGAACTCGTTAATGTCAACACTTCATTCTTTGTCTGGAAGAGGTACTTCAAGTTTTCGTTTACGCTTGTGAGAACTTCTACAAATTCAGGATTTCTGTGATGGATAATCGGCTCCGCCATCGCGAGCATTACGCTCTCAGGAATTGGCGTGGGCCCGGGTGTGAATAATCTTTTTTTCATTATAGTTTCTCCAATTGCTTGTTAGGTTAATAGAAAATAGGAACTACTTGCCTCGTTTTCAATCTGAAATTCTTCAAAAAATTTCTGTTCTAAGGTCGAGCAAATTTCCCAATCCGAATCCCAGAACGGTAAACTTTTTATGGCTCACCTCCAATTTAGTTGGTATGCGCAAAGGCATTTTTGATGAGTAACGAAAAGTATTCGATGCTAGTGAACTACCACCGGCAAAGCCGGTGGCTCCTTGGAAAACGATGAACTTGTGTCGAACTCACCCCTTCACTCCCCCTCTCTTTGCGAAAGAGAGGAGGATGGGGTAAGCGTTCTTTCTTGTAACGAAACCCAAATGTTTAAAAACACTCCCCCTCTCTTTGCAAAAGAGAGGGGGACGGGGGGAGAGTTTGATGCCAGCAAAAAGCCGTATAGACATAACCACTGCCACAGGCAGTGGATTTCTGCTTCACATTAAACCAATATGCTTTGCATTTGATAACCTTGATTTTGTTGTTCATTCTTTCCAAGCGACTGGTATGAATGGGAAACTTGTCCACAGAATCGAGCGTATCGCTCATCAAGCTTCGCCGTGATGGTGGCGCCCTTGTGCGGAAGGTCAACTTCCTGCTTCATGCACGTGTCTTGATGAAAATCGAAAGTTTGTTTAAGTTCGATCATGGACATTATTTTGTTCTGCTATTTGCAAGGAATTCCCATAACATTGTCGGACCAAACACTATGAATCCTATAGACGGAAGCAAACTTGCCGCGCACCAGTCTGCATTTCATCTCTTACCGGCTGTACCACACGTGGTGTTCGGCATTTTCAACATTGCCATTCCAAACATCATCGCCTGGAGCATTGTCGTGGTGGTACTTTTGATAGGCGCTTGGATGCGGCTGCCGAAGGTGTTTGAATCCAGATCCTGACAAAACAAAGGACATTTCTATGAACCTTACGCGAAGAGCACGTCACGTGCTCGAGGAGAACCTGCCGCTGGAAGACGCCCTGCCGACAGAGATGCCGGTCTACGTTAATTCAGTCTCGTACCTTTTCGGAGCTGCGGCGCTTTCATCTCTTGCGATGATTGTGCTAACGGGGATAACCCTCGCCGTTTTTGGCCCCGGTTGGTACCATGTGTCGAAGATTGGGCACTTTGTGAATTCACTGCACTTCTGGAGCGTCCAGGCATTCTTCGGCGCGATCATTCTGCATTTCCTCACGAAGTTTTTCATGGCTGCCTGGCGTGACGGCCGCTGGAAAACTTGGATGGTTGGTGTGCTGATATTTGGGCTGTCTGTTTTCACGGGACTTACCGGGTTCCTTTCTCAGACGAATTGGGATTCGCAATGGGTCGCCGTCCAGTCGAAGGACGCTATGAATGCCCTTGGAATTGGGGCCTTCTTCAACACAATGGACACAGGCCAGGTACTTACGCTGCACGTTGTGGTACTTCCCTCGCTCGTCGTGCTGCTGGTCGCATTGCACTTGGTGCTAGTGCGCCGCGAGGGCCCCGTCAAACCTCTTGAGAGCACAGGTGACAACAGTGTTGTTCAGGCTGAAGACCGGAGGGAAAGATGAGCCGACGTGCCGAAGCATACCTGCAAGGAATCCCGACCAAGCCGTACGATCTGCTGAAGGAAGGACTGATTGTAGTGGGTTTCATGACGGTCTTCATAGTGACAATGGCCGCCCTTTTTGGCTCGCCGGATTACCCGACCGTCAATGGTGAAGATGTGGCGCGCGCGGAGCCGATCGCTTATGTGAGAACTTGCGCTGCGATCCTTGCCGGCAAGAGCAGCACCCAGGATTACGGTCCTCCATATACGGCTGATAAAAAAGAGGCACAGAGCCTTTTTGGCATATCGCCGGCTAATTGGTTTGGAGTAAAGATGCCGCTTGACCCCGAGAGCGATTTTGTTTTGAAGCCTCTTGGGCGGGTGGCGATTCTCAACAAGGGAGTTGCTGCTGCGCTCCAGGTGTATAAGTCCGCCGCGCCTACTGCACAGCGGAGATGGCTGAATGCATACATCGTAGCCCTTGACAGTGCGACCGCGGTTAATGGGAAGGTTGAAGTTCCTGCCGGAGGCGACTATGGACCGGTTCCCCAGTTGATGGACGGGATGCTGGCGCTTGGACGTGCGGGACTGCTCGAAGGGGCTCTTGAGAGTAATGCCCGGCTTCCTTTTACACTCGACTTCACTAGATCGCTGCTGTTCTTTGAACAGGACGTGTACCATGATGTGGCAAAGAAACTGGACATGCTCTCAGAACAGTGGGGAATTACCCATGAGACAGGCCCCTATC